>JANWLL010000178.1 GCA_025450855.1 Vulcanimicrobiia bacterium | reverse complement strand
GCATGGCGCTTGCGCTCTGCTTGTTCATGTTGCCGCTCGCGGGTTATTTCGCGATCAAACGGCCGTGGCTTTTCCCGGTCTCGCTCTATGCGCTGCTCGTGCCGTCGGACTCGTACCTCAACTTCACATCCCTCACGGGTGGAAGCTCGCTGACGAAGATCGCGGCGATCCTCGCGACCGGCTCGATGATGTGGTATCTCGCGCGGAACAAGCGCTTCGCGGATCCCGGCAAGGCGGCGATCGCGTGGCTCGCATACGGCAGCTACGCGTCCCTCACTATGCTGTGGGGCTACCAGGTCGACGTCGGAACGCTGACGCTCTGGGGTACCCTCTGGCAGCTCATCTTCTTCTACGTGATCCTCGCGGTCGCGCGCATCGAAGAAGACGAGTTCCGGATCGTCATGATCTCGTGGGTCATCGGCTGCATGTTCGCCTCGGTGTTCGGCGCGACCGTCTTCGGCTTCGGCGGCGCGAAGTTCGACAACGCGGGCCGGCTGAAGGCGCACTTCAATCCCGACAACAAGCTCCTTTCCGACCTCTTCTCAGCGTCCTTCGTCTTCCCGGTCGCGCTCGTCACCATGTACATCCTGCGCGCGCAGTGGGGACTGAAGAAGATCGGGCTCCTACTCGTCTTCGGCGTGCTGATCGTCGGCCAGTTCGTCGTCGGATCGCGCGGCGGCATCCTCGCCGACTGCCTCGTGGTCGTCTACTACTTCCTCAAGGGGCGCTACCGCGGGCAGCTCCTGTTCCTGGCCGCGATCGCCTTCACGGTGAGCTTCGCGTTCCCGACGGCCACGTGGGGGAGGTTCCTGAAGCCCGACCCGTCGGGCGGCTCGGGGCGCATCGAGATCTGGAAGGTCGGCCTCGCCGCGCTCAAGGATAATTGGCTCTTCGGCGGCGGCTTCGCGCAGTTCGAGAACTTGTACGACAAGTATTTCCTCACGGTCTGGAACCAGTTCTACGAGCACTGGCACCGCGGCCCGCATAACATCATCCTGCAGGCATGGGTCGAGCAGGGCCTCATCGGCCTCGGCATCATGCTCCTCGCGTGGTGGATGACGTACAAGTCGATGGCGCACATCCCGAAAGGCCACCCGCGCTACGACGAGCGCGTGGCGGTCGAGGCCGGCGTCTTCGGAGCGTTCGTCGCGGCGATCTTCGTCGGCGTCATGCTCTCGAAGTTCACTTTCTGGATGTACACGGTCGTGTCGCTGTATCGCCAGGTCACGCTTCGCTCGGTCAACGCGAGCCTCGCGGCGAGGCCGCCGCTCGATCGGGTCGTCGTTCTCGACACCGGGCCGCAGCCCGAACTCGAGCCGCTGCCCGTGCCCGGCCCGGCCAGTTGAAGCGCGCAGAGTTCTTACCGTATTGCCGCCCGGCGCTCGGCGCCGACGACATCGCCGCGGTCGTCGACACGCTCGAGCGTGGCTGGCTGACGACCGGCCCGCTCGTCAAGCGGTTCGAGGCTGATTTCGCCGCCGCGTGCGGCGTCAAGCATGCGATCGCGCTCAACAGCTGCACGTCGGCGATGCACCTCGCCCTCATCGCGCTCGGTGTCGGACCAGGCGATGAAGTCGTGCTGCCCGCGCTCAGCTTCGTCGCCGCCGCGAATCTCGTGCTCCAGCTCGGCGCCGAACCCGTCTTCTGCGACGTCGAAGCCGATTCGCTTTGCTCGACGGTCGCGACCATCGACCGCGCCACGACGAAGCGGACGAAAGCGATCGTCACGATGCACTACGCCGGCAGGCCGGCGGCGGCGGCGCCGATCTCGGCATACGCGCGCTCGCGCGGCATCGGCGTTCTCGAAGACGCCGCACTCGCGGTCGGCGCGCTCGACGACGGCCGCTGGCCGGGCTTTTGCACGGATGCAGCCGCGTTCAGCTTCTACGCGACCAAGAACGTGACGACCGCCGAGGGCGGCATGCTCGTCACCCGCGACGACGAGATCGCCGATCGCGTCCGCAGCCTGTCGCTGCACGGCATGGATAAGGACGCATGGAAGCGCTACGAGCGCGGCGGCGCGTGGCGCTACGACGTGCTCGAGACAGGCTACAAGTACAACATGCCCGACATGGCGGCAGCGATCGGTCTCACGCAGCTCGCGAAGCTGCCGGCGAACCAGAAGCGCCGCGATGAGCTCGCGTCCGCCTATATCGCAGGGCTCGAGGACGTGCCGGGCGTTGCCGCCGCGGCCTTGGGTTCGATGCGACCAAGCGACCGGCACAGCTGGTGCGTGTTCCCGATCCTCGTCGACGAGCAGAACGCGGGCATCTCGCGCGACGCGCTCATCGAGGCGCTGCGCGATCGGAACATCGGCACGAGCGTCCACTACATACCGTCGCACTTGTTCAGCGCGTACAAAAACCGGCGCCACGGTCCGCTGCAGGTGACCGAGGCCGAGTGGCTCAAGCTCGTCTCGCTGCCGCTCTTCCCGGGGATGAGCGACACGGACGTCGCCGACGTCGTCGCAGCGATCAAGGACAGCGTACCAGCTGCCTCGCGCTCGCACGCCGGTTTGTGACCGCGCTTACCCGCACGCTGCGATAGCCGGCACACTACCTCAACCGGTTCACTCGAGAGTGAGCCGCCGCATGGAGAGGCCCATCGCCAATCTTTATGATTGGCGTGACTACTCGTCGTGGGGGCGGACCGTGCTTATGCGGTTCGCGATGTGCACAACTGCGATCATCGCTCGGACTGATACGACTGGCAAGCGCGATAGCCGCGCTGTCGGTCGTATTTCTTGTCGGCGGCTGCGGGGGCGGCGGCGGCAGCAGTTCCGTGCAACCGGCCTTCACTCCGCAGAAAAAGCCCACCCCGACGCCGGGCCCGTCCGGGGCGCCCTCGCCGACCCCCACGCCGACGATCACCCCGCATCCGTCGCCGTCGCCGAGCGCGACGCCCACCCCACCGCCCATCTCGATGATCCACGTGCACACGTGGCAAGACCTGGCGAGCGGCGACGGCAACCACCTGTCGTCGTGGAACCAAACGACGCCGTGGCTCGACTACGCCGACACCGACGCGCAAGATTCGCTCGCGATGCACGACGCCGGTCTGACCGTCGCTTTCTACACGGTGCCGAACCGCGAAGGTCCGGGCGATCCGATGTATTCGAACGACGAGTCGACGTTCGCGCACGACTGCGCCGGCAAGCGCATCGACTCGCTCGGCGTCGGCGTCGGCCGCTTCCTCATGGATCCGCACTCGACGGATCTCGGCGGAATGTGGGAATCGTACGTCCAGAAGATGGTCGGTGACGGCGCTTGGATCGACTACGTCTTCGAAGACAAGGCCGACAATATCAACAAGACGAGCGCGACCCCGTGCAACTTCGACCAGACCGACTGGACGAACGCGAGCAACCAGCTCGACTCGTTCATGACCGCGCACATCATCTACAACTCGCTGAGCAACACGGGCTCGCAGAACGGCCAGCCGACCGTCGCGCCCTCGATCGCGCTCAATCTGACCGCGGCCGGCGGCATGTCGGAAGACTGCTACGTGCGTCAGGACGAAACGCTGCGCACGAGGCTCTCGTGGCAGGCGACCGAGCTGACCGAGATCGACATGGCGAACGGCCGGAAGCTCTTCGTCTGCAACGGCGGAATGTCGACCGCGGGATCGACCGCGATCCAGGCGCGCATCTATCAGTACGCGTCGTATCTGCTGACGTACGACCCGAACACGACGCTCTATCAGACGCATTACGCGGACTACTCCGGGCTGTTCGTCTATCCGGAAGTCCAGCTCGTGGCGAAGCAGCCGGTCAACGGCGAGCCGTCGAACATCGCGTCGCTGCTGCAGTCGGGCGGCACGTACGCGCGACAGTACAAAGCGTGCTACCTCGCGGGCAACTTCGTCGGCCCGTGCGCCGCAGTCGTCAACAGCAACAGCGCGGGTATGCCTTCGCAGCCTTTCCCGTATCCGGGGCAATACGCCCACACGCTCGTGCTGAGCGGCAGCGGAGTCCTCGACGGGGGTTCGGTCGCGACGAACGGCCCCGCGCCGCCCTCGTCGGTGGCGCCGAGCACCGCAGTCATCGCCTTTCCTTAGGCCGCTGGGCCCCTCGTTTCAGCGGGTGGCCCCGACGTGCGGCGTGAAGCGACAATCCCGTGACGCCGTTCCCTACATTCGGTGCCGCACGCGCAGCGCTCACGGAACGAGCGGTGATCTTCGCGCGCCGTGCGGGCCGGCTCTTCCCGCGCGTGTACTTCGATCGCGACGGCGACTATCGCCACACGCTGCTGCTCGTCGGTTCCGGGCGCAGCGGCACGTCGTGGGTTCCCGACGTCATCAACTACGATCACTCGTATCGATACCTTTACGAGCCGTTCCACTCCAGACACGTGCCGGCTGCGCGCGATTGGCTTCCGAGGCAGTACGTCCGCATCGACGACGATGAGCCGCGTCGGTCGGATCTCGCGTCGAGCATCTTCACCGGCCGATTCCGCAACGCGTACGCGGACGCATATAACCGGTGCGTCGTGGTCCATCGGCGCCTCGTCAAAGACACGCGGCTCCAGCTCGCGCTCGGCTGGATCCGCAAACGCTTCGTGGGGATGCCGATGATCTACCTCATGCGGCACCCGTGCGCGGTCGTCAACTCCCGCATCCAGCTCGGGCGTGACTGCGATCTCGCGCGCATGTTCTTCTCGCAGCCGCAGCTCATGGAGGATCATCTCGAGCCGTTCCGCGGCGAGATGGAGCGCGCGCGCGACGATTTCGAGCGGCACGTTTTCATCTGGTGCGTCGAGAACTACGTGCCGATGCGCCAGCTGCACGCGGGCGACGCGCATCTCATCTTCTACGAGAACGTGTGCGAGAATCCCGAAGGCGAGCTGCAGCGGCTCGCGGCGTTCCTCGGCGCGGCCTTCGACGAGCGCGCGATGCGCAACGTCGGTAAAGCGTCGGTGCAAGCGCGCAAATATCATGGCGGGCGGACGAGCGCGATCGTCACGGGCGCGAGCCTCGTCGAGGCGTGGAAAACGTACGTCTCAGCCGAGCGCGTGAAACGTGCGGTCGAGATATTGCGTTTGTTCGGCTTGGAGGCGATCTACGACGAAGATCCCAGGCCGCGGGCTCAAAGCGGACACGCGATGTTCTCACCGAGTTCTAACGGACCGACGGTGCAGGCGTCCCGCTGATCATCACGGAAATCACGAAGCCGGAACGTTTCGACTGAAAAGGAGACCCGGCCCTGAGTAAACGTGGTTCTATGTTGAGCCGATTGAGCGAGCGCTGGCGGCCGGTGTATCGGCCGCGGTGGAATTCGCTGCGAAGCAAGCTCATCTTCGAGACGAACAACGACTACCGCAGCGCGGTGTTCTTATCGGCGGCGGCGCGGACGGGAAGCACGTGGATCTCCGAGACGATCAACTACCGGAACGACTACCGCTACTTGTTCGAGCCGATCTCGCTCTATCGATATCTCTTGACCGACCGTTACCGCCCGCTCTTGCCCGGGCCGGAAGAGGGCATCATCGCGCGCTCGCCCTACCACTTCGTCCACGACCGCGAGCCGATCGACACGCGCCTCCAATATATCCGCCCGTCCGACGCCGATCCCGAGCTGCGGGCGCGCGCCGATGCCGTGCTCACCGGGAAATTCAAAAACCCGGCGGTCGACCAGTACAACTACACACCGCGGATGGTGTTCGCACGACGGCTCATCAAAGAGACGAAGTCCGGTCTGTGGCTGCGATGGATGTACGAGCAATTCCCCGGCCTGAAGATCATCCACCTCATCCGCCACCCGGTGCCGACGATCCAGTCGCGGCTCGAGGGCAAGTCGGACAGCGATCCGTCGCTGCGCATGCGCTACTTCCGCAAGCTCATCTTCGGGCAGCCCGACCTCGTCGCCGATTGGCTCGAGCCGTTCCGCGGCTTGCTCGAGTCCGCGACGACCGTGTTCGAGCAGCGCATGGCGGTATGGTGCATTCAGAACTTCGTGCCGCTTCGCCAGTTCAAACCGGGCGAGATCCATCTCGCCTTCTACGAAGATTTCTGCATCGAGCCCGTCGAGTCGTTGCGCAAGCTCTTCACGTACATCGGAGAGCCGACCGACGATCGCACGATGATGCGCGCGCTCAGCAAGATGAACGCGCCGTCGTCGACGGTGCACGGACGGACGATGGGCGAGATCGCCGGGTCCGGGCGGATCGACGGCATGCGGCAAGTGTCGAAGTGGCAGGCGCGCGCGACCGACGATCAGATCGCGACGGCCGATCGTTTCCTCAAAGCATTCGGCATGGACGCCATATATACGGTGACCGACCCTCTTCCCCGACAAGGAGGCACTCTTGCGCTCAGTCCGTCTTATTAGACTCACCGCAATCATATCGCTCGCGTTCTTCATCGCGAACTGCCAGAGCCACCAGACGAGTTCGGCGGCGTCGAGCGGCGTGCCGACGCACGTGCTCTCGTATACGTTCTTCGGCGTCAACGGCGTGCCGAAAGGCGAGCCGACCGTCGACAGCGCGAGCGCGGCCAAGTGGACGACGTGGGCGATGTCGAACATCCCGATGTCGAAGCAGCTCCACGCCGCCGGCATGAAGACGATCTTCTACACGAACCCGAACCGCGTCGCGCCTCGCGACAAGGCGATCTACTCGAGCGACGAGAGCCAATTCGCGCACGACTGCTCGGGCAAGCGCATCCTCGTTCAGAAGGGCGAGGAGCGCTACCTCACCGATCCGACGTCGCCGGCCGCGGCGCGCGCTTGGAAGTCGTTCGCAAATCAGGCCATGAGCCAGGGGCAGTTCGACGCGATCTTCGACGATACCGCAGCCTCGACCGGTTCGCTCTCCGCCTTGCCCTGCAATTTCGACCAGAGCAAATGGATCGACGAGCACGTCGATTTCGTCCAGTCGCTCGGCGTGCCCGTCATGGTGAACGCGCTCGGCGACGGCGATCTGCCGCACGAAGGCAAAGGGGCGAGCGCGACCTACAGCGTGAGCCCGATCCTCCAGATCATCGCGCGCGCGAAGAACGTCATGGGCGGCACGTTCGAAGACTGCTACGCGTCGCCGAGCCACCCCTCGAACAAGGGCGGCGACGTCACCGCCGGATCGTACTGGGAGCAGACCGAGAACACCGAGCTCGCGGTCGCGCGGCTCGGCAAGATATTCGTCTGCAACCAGCGCGCCGCGCACGAGGCGATGGCCGACGCGGTCACCGCGCGGACGTTCGCCGAGGCGTCGTTCCTGCTGACGTACGATCTGAAGTCGAGCATGATCCGCACGCAGTTCGTCTCGCCGTCGTGGTTCAACCTCGGCCCCGAGATCGAGCTCGTCGCGCTCGACCCGGTGGCGCCCGCGCCGCAGACCGTCGATTCGCTGCGCTCGTCGAGCGGCGCCTACGGTCGCGAGTACCGCTCGTGCTACATCGCGGGTTCGCCCGTCGGGCCTTGCGCCGCGGCGGTGAACCCGATCGTCGGCGGGTCGCGCCCGTTCCCGTTCTCCGGCTATTCGCACACGATGGTGCTGCAGGGCGCAGGGATACTCGACGGCGGTACTATCACGTCGAGTGGTCCGGCGCCCGGATCCATCGCTTCGCTCACCGGAGTCGTCGCGTTCAAATAGCGCCGCGCCGAACGCGTCGAACGACAACCTACAAGATGTAGCGGTCGAGCTTCAGCTCGACCGCCGCGGCCTTTCCAACGGTCGGCGCGGCGAGGGTATCGCCTTCGCGGGGACGCGGCTCTAATCGGGTCAGACTTACTTACGCCGCTCTGTTCGGCGCCTTTTGGCGCCTCACAAGCCCCGCTTGAGGCGATCCCTCGCCGCGCCGACATCGCTACTTCGACGGTCGAGCAGAAGGTCGACGGCTTGTACATTCAATAGGTGGCGGCGATGAGGCGCGTGTTGCTCGTCGCGTACTACTTTCCGCCGCAGCCGAAGGCCGGGGCGCTTAGGCCGAGCTATCTGGCGGCGAATCTCAAAGAGTTCGGGTGGGAGCCGACGGTCCTCACCGTCGACTTTCCCGGCGACGCCGGAGTCGATTGCAAGGTCGTCCGGGTCAAGCAATTCGGGAAGAGCGCCAAACTCGATTTCGTGGCGGCCGGCGAGGCCGCCGCAAACGCGAAACGGCGCTCGGCATTCGAGCGCGCGCTGCGCGACGCCGCACGCAACGTCGTCCATTTTCCGGACGATGCGGTCGGCTGGCTGTGGCCGGCACGAACCGAAGCGCTACGCCTAACCGCGCAAGAACGCTACGACGCGGTCATCAGCACCGCGCCGCCGCCATCCGCGCATTTCGTAGGACGCGCCGTGAGCGTGGCGCGGCGGATCCCGTGGATCGCCGACTACAGGGATCTTTGGAGCGGACCGGCAGGTCCGTACTTCGATCGCGAATTCGGGCCGCTCAAACGCGCGTACTCGTATGCGTGGGAACGCTGGCTTCTGCGCCGCGCCGCATCGCTCACCGCGCCGACGATGGCGCATCGCGATGCGCTCGCCGAATACTTCGGCCGCCCCGACGCGATGATGATCCCCAACGCCGCCGACATGGCTGCGTGGCAGGGCATCGAGGCGCCGCCGCCGAGCCAGTTCCGCATCTGTTACGCAGGTAAGCTCTACGCGAAGCTGCGCACGCCCGACGTCGTGTTCGCCGCCGTGGCGCGATTGCGCAGATCGAACTCACCCGCGGGCGGCGCCGTGCGGTTCGATTTCTTCGGCGAAGACCCCGATCTCGTCACCGAGTCGGCCGACAAGCACGGCGTGCGCGACGCGGTCGTCGTGCACGGCGAGGTCGACCGCCGCTCGGCGCTCACGGCGATGCGCGCATCGGCCGCGCTGCTGCTCTTGCTGAACACCGCGGGCGACCTCGACCATATCGAGATCGCTAATCCGGGAAGCAAGATCCTCGAATACTCGGGCGCGAAGCGGCCGATCCTCGCGGTCGGAGCAGCCGGCAATGCCGTCGAACGGATAATGCGCGACTCCGGGCTCGGCGTGTTCGCGAGCGACGAGGCAGCGTGCGCATCCGCGCTCGCCGCGTTGTACGAAGATTTCCGGGCGGGCAAGCTCGAGCCCGTACCTCTTCCCGACTGGCGTCCGCCGACGCCGCGCGATCTCGCCGGTGGGTTCGCATCGATCCTCGACCGGATCGCAGACGACTGATGCCGCGGCGTTTCGCGTGCGCAGGCGGCTTTGGAAGACGCGTTGTAGTCAATCGGGTGGACGTACTGACGCCGACCGAGTTCGGGCGCCGCTCGGCGGACAGATGATAGCGCGCGCGAAGTCGGCGCTCAAGCAGGTCTATCTGCGCGCGAAGAGCGCTGCGATCGTCGATCGCGGCGCCGATCCAAAGGATACGGTCTTCCTCGCGGGCGGTGCGCGCAGCGGCACGACCTGGCTTTCCGAGCTCATCAACTACGACGACGCGTACCGCTACATGTTCGAACCCTTCGGCGTCCGGCAACTCGGCGATTTCTGGTACGGTTCGTACCTGCGGCCGGACAACGCGGACGCCGAGACGCGCGAGCGCGCGGAGTTCATCCTCAGCGGCCGTTTCCACGACCCCTGGGTCGACCAGTTCAACAAGCGCCTCTCGGTCGAGCGCCGCCTCGTCAAAGAAGTGCGGGCGAACCTCTGGGTCAAGTGGCTGCGCACGCAATTCCCGCAAGTGCCGGTCGTGCTCATCATGCGCCATCCGATCCCCACCGTTCGGTCGCGCTTCAAACGATATTTCGACGCGAACGACCGCTCGCTCGTCGACACCGATCCGGCGAAGCGGACCGCGGAGTTCCGCCATTACCTGCTCGATCAGCGCGAACTCGTCGACGACCATCTCGCGCCGTTCAAGGACGTCATCGAAGACGCGCAGAGCGTGTGGGACCAGCGGCTGCTCGTCTGGTGCGTCCAGAACTACGTGCCGCTGCGCCAGCTGAAGTCCGGCGAGGCATACATCGCGTTCTACGAGTCGTTCTGTCTCGATCCGCTCGGCGAGCTGCGCAAGCTGTTCGCCTTTCT
>JANWLL010000177.1 GCA_025450855.1 Vulcanimicrobiia bacterium | reverse complement strand
CTCGCCGCTCTCGCCGACCAGTGCGCGATCGCGCTGTCGAACGCGCGGCAATATGCGACCGCGGGCGCGCGGCTCCAATCGCTCGGCGCGGCGCGCGTCCAGCTCGAGCAATACGCCGAGTATCTCGAGCGGCGGCAAGAAGATCTCAAGCTCGTCAACGCCGTGTCGGCCGCGGCGAGCGCGACGCTCAACCTCGACCGCATCCTCGAGTCGGCGGTGCGCAACGTCGCCGCGGGGCTTCGTGCCGACCGCTGCAGCGTCGGCATCCTCGACGAGGACCAGATGCGCATCGAGATCGCGGCGGAATATCGGCCGGACGGCCGTCCGACGTCGGTCGGCGTGAAACTGCCGCTGCAAAGCTCGTCGATGCTCGCCAAGTCCGTCGGCGGGCGGCACACGATCGCTACGGAAGATGCGCTCGCCGATCCGCGCTTCTCCGACGTCCGTTCGGAGATGTTGCTGATGCACGTGCGCGGCACGGTCATCGTGCCGCTCGTCGCCGGCGGCCGCGTCATCGGTACGCTGTCGGTCAATTCATCGGGCGAGCCCCGCCGCTTCACCGACGAAGAGATCGAAGTGCTCGAAACGGTCGCTAACCAGCTCGCGCTCGGGGTGCGCAACGCGCGCCTTTACGGCCGCGCGCGCGACCGCGCGAACGAAGACTCGCTCACGGGCATCTTCAATCACCGCTACCTGCACGAGCGTCTCGAGTTCGAGCTTCTCCGCGCGCGACGCGCCGGTCATCCGCTGTCGATCGCGCTCTTCGATCTCAACAACTTCAAGACGTTCAACGACACGTTCGGCCATCAGGCGGGCGACGAAGTGCTGCGCGTCGTGGCGACGACGCTCGGGATGTGCTTGCGCGCGACCGACATCGGCGGACGCTACGGCGGCGACGAGTTCCTCGTGATACTACCGCAGGCCGACGAGCCCGGCGCGCAGATGCTCCTCAACCGGGTGCGCCGCAAACTTGAAGAACAGGCGAAGGCAGGCTTCCCGCCGATCCCGATCGAGCTCGCCGCCGGCATCGCGGTCTTCCCGCGCGACGGCCAGACGAAGCGCGATCTCATCGCCCACGCGGACCAGAGCATGTACTCGCACAAGCGCCTCGAGAACGGATTGCAGACTGCGGGTCAGTGATCGCTGCCGAGCAGTTCTCGGAGATGCGCCGCCTGAGCTTCGGCTTGCTTCAGGGGTAGACTATAACTGTTGGTGAATGGCCACGTCCTCTTCGACGTCTCGATCATCAGCCGGTAGAGCCTCGCGTTTTTGTCCATCATCGAGTCAAGCGAGATGCTGATGTCCCTGAAGCCGACGCTTCCCGACGCGTTTTCGCGAAGCCCGCGCGACGTCCAACTCATCGTCTTGCTCGACTTGTCGAAGGTGAACGTCCTCCGCTTTTGCGTCAGCAAACCCAAAACGCACGCGATCGTGAAGAAACCGAGGATCACCGCCGCGATGTAGCTTGGCGACGCTTGATGGATGCTGGCCCAAGTAGCGATCCCGAGCGCAACCGACATCACGCTCAGCATGATGTCGGCGAACACCGGTGAGTCGACATACCGCTCTTGGTTCTTGTCGTTTGGATTGAAGTCCATGCTCGAGGTATCGGACGGCGCCGAGGAGGCCTGAAGTAGTAAGGCGCGAGGATCTGCTCGCGCCTCGTGTCTTTCGTCGGCCGGCGACTAACGGGATAGAACTATCAGCCCAGCGGCGCGCCAGCCATAGGGTCCTGCTTGTCAATCGAGAAAACGATACCGATCGATTCTCAGATCGACCGGTGTTGCTTCGTCCTTGCCTGGATCGTGAGTGAACTGTCATGCTTCCATCTCGCGCGAAAATCGCCGCCGTCTTAAGCCTTCTGATCCTTGTCCTCGCCGGATCTCCGTCGCTCGCTTGCCAGTGGACGTACTTCCCGCTGCCCGGCGGTTTTTCATATCCGCCGTCGATGCGTGCATTTGCCTCGAACGACATATGGGCGCTCCGCGGTATCGGGCAGAACGAAATCCTGTGGCACTGGAACGGCGTGGCCTGGGGCTTCGGGCCGGTGCTCGAACCGCCGCCGAACGTTCAATACTCTCTCGGCGGGATGTCCGGCACCTCAGACCACGACCTTTGGGTCGTCGGGTCTTCCGATGTGAACGGTTCACTTGAGCCGCTTGCGGCGCACTTCGACGGCGCGAATTGGACGCCGATAAGCGTCCCGGACCCGAATGCAAACGCATGCTCGCCGAGCCCTGACCAGTTGCTCGCGGTCCAGTCGTTTAGCTCGACGGACGTCATCGCGATCGGCCTCTACTGCACGATGATCTCGGGCAACGCGGTCTTCCACCTATCCGCGATTCACTGGAACGGTATCCGGTGGTCGGTCGTCGGCCGGGTGGAATACGGGCGGTTCGACTACCAGGCGCAAAACGGCGGACCGACGATCGCGGCGACGTCGAGCAGCGATGTCTGGCTCGTCGGCCGGAAGACGATTCTCCACTTCGACGGCGCCCACTGGACGCACATGACGCCCGGCCGTATCTTGTTCAGCGCGATCTACGAGAATACGCCCTCGGATACTTGGGCAGTGGGCTCGGAGCAAACTACGCCAATGGGCGGTCACGTCGGCACCATCGTACACTGGGATGGGTCGACGTGGTCGCACGTCCACGTCCCCCTGGGGAGTTATGGAGACAGCGAACTCCTAAGCGTGACCGGGGACGGGCCATCTGATGCGTGGGCGGTTGGATCGTACGCGGTCGGACCCCGCCAAAATCGTTTCTTGAGCGTGCATTGGAATGGCAAGCGTTGGTTGGATGCGCCATCGTTCGATTCGCACGACGGTATATACGACATCGCCGCGGCGCTGAACGGCGGAGCCGTATGGGCGATCGGCGTTCGCCGCACCGGCCAGGCTGTAGCGGCCTACCACTGCCCGATACAGTAAGACAAGAAGAGGCGCGAGCATCTGCCCGCGCTTTTGGTTTCGTCGTCGCGTCTCGGGTCTAGCGCTTGCTGAACTGGAACCGCTTGCGCGCGCGCTTGCGGCCGTACTTCTTCGACTCTTTTTCGCGCGGATCGCGCGTGAGCAAGCCGGCCTTGCGGAGCACCGGACGGAGGGTCTCGTCTTCGCGCAGGAGCGCGCGCGCGATGCCGTGACGGATCGCGCCGGCTTGACCGGAGAGACCGCCGCCGTGCGCCGCGACTTCGATGTTGAAGCGCCCCATGCTGTTCGTCGCTTCGAGCGGCTGGCGCACGATCTGAAGCAGCGTCGCGCGGCCGAGATATTGCTCGATCGGCCGGTTGTTGACTTTGATCTCGCCGCTGCCGGTCGTCAGGCGGACCCGCGCGACCGCGCGCTTGCGGCGGCCGGTGCCTTGCGGTGTCGTCGTCGCGATTGCCATCAGACCTCTTTCATCGGCTGCGGCGCTTGCGCAGCGTGCGTGTGATCCGGCCCGACGAAGAGGCGAAGACGCGCCATGCGCTTCGCGCGCAGCCGGTTGCCTGGGATCATGCCGCGCACGGCCGTCTCGATAAGCCGCGTCGGATGCGCGTCTCGCACTTGCCCGGCGGTCCGCTCGCGGAGGCCGCCAGGGTATTGCGAGTGGCGATAGTACATCTTGTCGGACCACTTCTTGCCGGTGAGGTGGATCTTCTCGGCGTTGACGACGACGACGAAATCGCCGGTGTCCGAATGCGGCGTGTAGATCGGCTTGTGCTTGCCGATCAGATGTTTCGCGATGCGCGTGGCCAGCCGGCCGAGCGTCTTTCCGTCGGCGTCGACGACGTACCAGGCGCGCTGGACGTCCTGCATCGCGAGCAAGGGCGTGTTCATGGGTGGATCAGGAGCCTTTTTCAGACGAGCGGCGGGCCGCTCGATAGATATCGTGCGGGCGAACGAAGTAATAATACGGCAGTGGCGTGGGACGAGTCAAGAAGGTCAACGACCACGGTCGTGGTTCGCGGTAAATGCGGGACAGACGCTAAGTCGTGTCCGAGTCCAAGCCGCGAGGAATGACGTAGTACGCTGCGATGAGGAGGTAGGCGACGAAGCTCGCGAGCGGATCGATCATGGCGAGGAGCATCGCGAGCGCGTAGCCCACCCATCCGACGCGATAGGCTCTGATCGTCGCTAAAATCGTCTCGTCTCCGACGCTTGCGTGAAACGCTCGGCGCCGGACGAGATGCAGCAGCATCAGGTTGTAGGCCGTGGCGCAAAGCGTCAGCACGAGCCCGTACAAGAATGTCGACGAGCGCATCGTCGGATACGTGCCCAGCGTGCTCGTCGCGAACGGGATGAACGCTGTGGCCGCGAGCAGCAGCAAGTTGAGAAAAACGGTCATGCGGTCGACCCTCGCGATCATCCTGAAGAGCGCGTGGTGGTTCTGCCACATGATGCCGATGACCGCGAACGAGAGGACGTACGCGACGACGTTCGGCCACAGCCCGTAGAGCGCGGACGACAACTGGGCCTCGGAAGGCTGATGGAGCTGCGGCAACACGACGCCGAGCACGAGCAGGGTGATCGCGAACGCGAACACGCCGTCGGAGAAGGCCTCGAAGCGCGATTTGTCCACGTGCTAGTTGTCTTCGTCCTTGAAGCCGACGTACCAGTGCGTGCCGTCGCAGAACGGTTTGTTCTTCGAATGACCGCAGCGGCAGAGCGCGTAGTGCTCGGCGAGCGCGCCGGAATTCTGCTTCTCGCGCTGGACGGCGATGTTGCCCTGCACGTGGTACGGCCCGTCTTTCGACACGTAGATCGCTTGGTCTCGGTCTTCGCCTTTGTAGTCGACGCCGTCACGCGTGAAACCGAGCGCGCCGGACGGGCATTGCCTGACGATCGCGACGACCTCGTCTGCAGAAGCGCCGTCAGGCGTGACGAACGTGTCGCCTTCGTGGTGGAAGACCGACGGGAGGTGATCGGTGCAGTTGCCGGCGTGGCAGCACGTGCCGCGGTTGTCGTGGATAGTGATCGCCTTGCCGACGTACGTTTCGGGCCGGTCCGGCGTGCGGTTCGGCGACTTCGCGCTCGAAAACCCGATGCGCGCGTGGGTGCCGTCGCAATACGGCTTGAGGTTCGAACCGCCGCATCGGCAAAGCGCGAGCGACGGTCGCGTGGGGAGCGTCTCGCCTTTCGAGTTCGTGAGATGCTGCAGATTTGCGATGAGATACGGACCGTTCTCCGCGCACGAGATCGTCGCCGGCACCGGCGGCTCGATCGAGTGAAAATCCATCTTGCTCGAGAACTGCCGCGGGACGAACTGGACGAGGTGGTCGCCGATCGACTGGAGCGCCGCGGCGGCCTCCTGGACCTGCGAAGGCGCTTCGGGGTTCGCACCGATCGCCGATGTCCGCGCGACGAGATCGGCGATGCGCTCGAGCACGAACACCCAAGCCGAGGTCTTGTGCGCGAGCAGATGGATATCGCGGTTGTAGCCGAAGCCGGGGCCGGCCGTCTTGCCGGGATACTCCGGGCCCGCGGGCATGAGCGCGAGCGCTTCGCCGAGCGGGCGCAGCACCGACGCCATGATGCGCAGCGTGCCACGCGAGATGAACCGCAGCTCATCTTCGGTCTCGTCGATGTGCGCGAAGAAGCGTGCGAGCATGAGAAGCATCGTGTCGTACGTCGAGTTGAACAAGTCGGCGACGTCGTGGGTGAGCGCATCGGTGATGAGATTGCCGCCCGACGCGTCGTCGTAGAAGCGCGTCATGGGATTCGAGATGACCGGCCGCACGGGTTCGAACGTCGCACCGGTGACGCTCGCTTCTCTGAGCGCGCCCTCGTATTGCTTACGGATCGTGTCGAACACGGCGAAATGGGCGTCGGGGTGATCCGACGTCGGCGCTTCGCCTTGCTCGACGATCATCTCGATGGCGGCACGCGCGGATGCCGCGTCGACGACTTGGACGAGCTTGGGAAGGTCGAGGTAGCGTGAGTTCGCCTGCGCTTGGGGCGGCCCGATGAAGAGCACGTCTTCCGGAATACCCCCGAAGCCGGTGAGGATCTTGTGATAGAAATCGCCGACTGTGCGGAAGTCGACGTCGTACGGCTCGGTGAGGGCCGCGAGCGATGACGGCGTCGTCGCGGCCGCGATCGGCGGGCCGACGACGCGCGCGCGCAGGGCCTCGAAGACCTGCGATTTTTCTGCCGGAAGCACGCCCGCTTCTGGCAGCTCGAAGCAGACGAGGCGCGCGATCGTCTCCTGCGAGAACGGTTCAAGCGAGAGCGGGATGCCGAGCGGGAACGCGGTCGCGGGCATCGGGAAGTTGACACGCTTGAAGTGCGGCGCACCGCCGATCGCCGTGAGCATGTTCGACACTTGCGCGAGATGGAGCATCTCCTCGACGGCGACCGATGCGAGGCGGCGTTTCCAGCCGCGCACCATCTGCGCTTGCTCGGTCGAGAGGCCGCCTTCGCTCGCGTCGTTCTTCAGCGAGTATGCGGCGAAGAGGTAGACGCACGCGAGGCCATGCTCGAGCTCCGAGGCGCGCGATAAGAGATAGACGAGTTCCTCGCGCGTCGTCACCTGCGCGATATGCGAACGGTCGGGCGCGCTTGCCGAAACGACGGTAGACATGAAAGCTTCCCCCACGAGCGTGAAGGCGCATCGGTTCCCCGCCGCCGGGCATTGCGCCCTGTGGGGTGGGGCTGTCCTTAAGGGTAGGCTCAGCCGAGCTTCGCTCGGCCTACTACATCATCATCATTCCGGAAAGCGGACTTCGCCTGGAGTGAATCCGGCCGCAGCGACCGCCGCGCGGAGCACGGCCGGCGTGGCGACTGTCGGATCCGCGGTGACCGTGGCGACCGATTCGGTGAGGCTCGCGAGAGCATCACTCACACCCGCGACTCCTCGCAGCGAGGCGCTGACGATCTCGACATCTGCCGCCGAGCGCATGCCCGCGATCTCGATGACGATCTCTTGCGAGCGCGCGGTCATATCGGATGCGCGTAGTGCACGCGCTCCAAGAACAAACCGTGCGGCGGCGCCGTGAAGCCCGCTCGCTCGCGCTGACGCGAAACGAGGATGGCGCCGACCTCTTGAGGCGTCAGCCGGCCGCGCCCGACGTCGACGAGCGTGCCGACGACGATCCGCACCATCTGATGGAGGAATGAGTCCGCGGTCATCCAGAGCTCGACGAAATCGCCTGCGCGGTCGACCGAAATGCCGGTGAGCGTTCGCGTCGTTCCGCCGCGTACCGGCGGCGTCGCGCAGAACGCGGCGAAATCGTGCTCGCCGACGAGCTGCTCCGAGCCCGCGCGCATCGTCGCGATCTCGAGCGCCGCCCTCACGTGGAATGCGCGCCGTTCGTTGAGCGGCGAAGGCGCCGTCCGGTTGACGATGCGATAGCGGTAGGAGCGGGCAAGCGCGTGCCGGCGCGCGGAAAACCCCGGCTCCCGCTCGACCGCGCGCAAGATCGCGATGCGCGAACCGCGGAGCATCGCGCTCGCGGCGATCGGCAAGCGCGCTAGGTCGAATGCGCTCGTCGTCGTGCAGCTGACGACCTGGCCCGTCGCGTGAACGCCTGCGTCGGTCCGCCCCGCGGCGACGATGCGGACGTCGTGCGCGAACAGCTTCGACAGCGCGCGTTCGAGCTCGCCTGCGACGGTCGGCAGCGTCGTTTGCCGCTGCATGCCGTGGTAACCGGTGCCATCGTACTCGACGACCATCGCGATCGTCCGGAGCACGCCGGCCGTCTCGATCACTCCGGCTTCTGCAGCGGAAAGAGGAGCACGTCGCGGATCGACGTCTCGCCGGACAAGAGCATGACGATGCGATCGATGCCGTATCCGATGCCGCCGGTCGGCGGCATGCCGTACTCGAGCGCCTGGACGTAGTCCCAATCGGGCTCGGGTGCTTCAGCATCGCCGGCGGCGCGTTCGCGCGCCTGCGCTTGAAAGCGGCCGCGTTGATCGTCAGGATCGTTGAGCTCGGAAAACGCGTTCGCCATCTCCAAGTGGCCGATGAAGAGCTCGAAACGCTCGACGAGCTCGGGATCGCCCGGCTTGCGTTTCGCGAGCGGCGAGAGCACGACCGGCTGCTCGGTGATGAACGTCGGATCGACGAGATGCGGCTCGACGACGACCGCGAAGATCTTGTCGATGACGTGGCCGTGGCTCGCGCCTTTTTGGAACTCGATGCCGAGCCGCTGCGCGACGGACCGTGCTCGCTCCTCGACGAGAATCTCTTCGCGCGACAACTCGCCCCACTTCGCCAGCGCTTCGAGATAGGCGATGCGGGCGAACGGCTTCTCCAAACGTATCTTCTCGCCGTTCCACTCGTGGTCACCACGGACGCCGACCGATTCGGCGAGGTGGACGATGAGATCTTCGGTCAGGCGTATCATGCCCTCGACGTCGGTGTACGCTTCGTAAAGCTCGAGCATCGTGAACTCGGGGTTGTGCGACTTGTCTATGCCCTCGTTGCGGAAGATGCGTCCGAGCTCGTAGACCTTTTCGATGCCGCCGACGATGCATCGCTTGAGGTTGAGCTCGGTCGCGATCCGAAGCTGAAGCGGGATATCCAGCGCGTTCGATCTTGTCACGAAAGGCCGCGCGTTTGCGCCGCCGGCGATGCCGAGGAGCGTCGGCGTTTCGACCTCGTGATAACCGCGGCCGTCGAGGAAGCGTCGAGCGGCGGCGAGGATGCGCGAGCGCGCGAGCATCGTGTCGAGCACGGGCCGGTTCACCATGAGGTCGACGTAGCGCCGCCGGTAACGGATCTCCGGATCGGTGAGGCCGTGCCACTTGTCGGGCAAGGGTCGGAGCGACTTCGAGAGCACGGTCAGCGACCGGACGTGCACGGAGATCTCGCCGGTCTTCGTCGTGAAGATCTCGCCTGCTCCACCGACGATGTCCCCGCGATCGAGGAGATCGACGATGTCGGCATCGGCACCGAGGTCGTCGACTTTGAAATAGAGCTGGATGCGGCCGGTCTCGTCGTCGAGGTCTGCGAAGACGCTCTTCTTGCTCATGCGCCGCAGACCGCCGATGCGGCCCGCGAGCCTGACGATGCCCGTCGCTTCGCGCGCGGCGGCGCACGTGTGGGTACGGTCGAACTTGGTGACCGCGAAAGGGTCGCGGCCCATCGCTCGCAGCGCGTCGAGTTTTCCTCGACGCACCTTGATCAGTTCGGCTTCGGTCTTTCCTTCGTCGAGCGGCTCGCTCACTTCGCCTTGGCTTTGGATCCGGTCTTCCGGTTGCCGCGGATCGAGATGACCTTGAGCTGCACCTCGCCGCCCGGCGTCGACGCCGTGACGGTCGATCCCGGTTTCGAGCCGATAAGCGCGGTGCCGATGGGCGACTCGTTGCTTATCTTCTCGTTGAGCGGATCGCTCTCGGTGCTGCCGACGATCGTGTATTCGGATTCGCTTCCGGCGGTGACGTTTCGGACGCGCACCGTGCTGCCGAGATGCACCTCGTCGGCGCTGCCTTCGCTCTCGACGATGATCTTCGCGTTGCGGATCATCGCTTCGAGCTTGAGGATGCGCCCTTCGACGAACGCCTGCTCCTGCTTGGCGTCCTCGTATTCGGCATTCTCAGAGATGTCGCCGAACTCTTTGGCTTGGCGGATGCGGTCGTTGACCTCTTTGCGATGGACGCTCTTGAGCTCGTCGAGTTCCACCTCGAGTTTTTTCAGGCCGTCTTCTGTGAGCAGGACTTCCTTATCGGTCACGGGTCTCTCCCTAGGGCGCGGTGGTGATGTGAGCGGGTGCGAGCGCTTCGACACGAGGCTCGAAACGCAAGCGGTGGAGAAGATCGAGGTAGTCGCTTTCGACGACGTCCTCCCAGCGCTTGCCGAGCTTCGCGAGCAGTGCCGCTTCCATGACGTTCGTGCCGAACGAACGGCCGCCGAGGTTCGGCGTGCTCGTGACGAGCAGGGCAACGCCGCGTTCGCGCAGCTCGGCGACGTTCTTCTCGGTCACCGTGTTCGTGAGCACGACTTTGCCGGCGAGCGAGTCCGGCATATGCTGACGGATGAAGTGGAAGTCGCCGGCGATGAGCTTGGCGGCATCGTAGTACTGGGTGAACTTCGGCTCCGGGGGCCGCTCTTGTTTTTTGCCCGTCGGATAGAAGAACTGGAACGGCAGCTTGCACGCGTCCGGCAGATAGCGTGCGGCCTCTTTCTCGAATTCGGCCAACGACGAGACCGGCTTGTCGATCTCGAGCGCGAAGATGAAGTCGCCGAACGTCACCTGCGCGCCGGCGGCGACGAGCGCTTGTGCCATGCCGAAACGGTCGAGCGCGCTCACCATGAGCACCGGCATGCCGCGGAAATCGACGATGCCGCGCTCTTGGAGCACGCGCACGGTCTCGCGCTCGAGCGTGTTCTTGAGACCGCTGCCGTCGACGACGGGCGTCTTCTTGACGCTTTCGAGCATCCGCACGCCGTCGCGCAGCGCGTAGCGCTTCGTGCCTGCGTAAAGATAGACGTCGATACCGCCGAGGCCGATCGCGTCGACGCGGCCGTCGATGTCCTTGAGCTTTTCGATGGCGCGCTCGATCGAACCGTCGAAGCCGATGCGGCTGATATCGAATTTCTCGCCGAGCCAGTCGACGATGACGCGGTGATCGCGCGTCGAGGATCCGAGGCTGACCGAGACGATCGTCTTCATCGCTTCGCCTGCGCGGCCCCGGTCTGCGCGGCGGCCCGTTGGAGCGGTCGACCTTTACGGTCGACCGGCGCGACGCCCGCGCGCGCCGCGATCGCGAGTTCGCGCGTGTGTGCGACCTGCTCGTCCGTGATCGCTTTGTCGAACGCCCGCATGCCGGCAAGCTCGAAGCCGTGTTTCGCCGCGAGCGCTTCGATCTCGAGCACCTTATGGATGTTGATGCCGCGCCCGAGCGAGTAGTTCTCGAAACGGTTCTCGAGCGTCAGGATCATCGTCTCGGACATGCAGGCGAGCGCGGTCTTCGGCGGCAGTCCGAAATCGAAGTGGAAGTCGACGTCGCCGGGCACACGGACGTTGCCGCCTTCGGTGACGAGAACGTCGGGCCGTTCGACCGCGACGCGGCGCGAAACGTCGTGCGGCAGCGAGACCTCGCAGACGACGGCCCCCGGCCGCAGGTCTTCCGGTTCGACGACTTCCGATACGGCAGAGGTCGCGGTGAGGACGAGATCGGCGCGGCGCACGGCGTCGCGGATGTCGGCGGTCCAATCGCAATGCGCGGTGATGTGCGGCTGGAGCGCGTGAGAAAGGTTCTTGAGGCGCGTCGCGTTGCGTGCGGTGAGCGTGAGACTCTTCACCTGGTTGCCGAGGATGTGCGAGCACGCGGCGCCGATGCTTCCGGTCGCGCCGATGACGGTGGCGTGCGCTTGCGCGAGATCGAT
>JANWLL010000176.1 GCA_025450855.1 Vulcanimicrobiia bacterium | reverse complement strand
TCTCGATGCGGTGCTGCGCCACCGCCCGATCGGGGCGCGCGATCGCTTCATAAACCGCGCCGGCGCCGAGGATGATCGCCATGACGAGCAGTGTCACCCAGCCGTAATTGAAAACGGCGCGGCCGCTGCTCAGCGCGCTCGGCCATACGATGTTCAAGAGCATGAGCAGCAGGTATAGGCCGCCGCCGATCGTCACAGGCATGCCCCACGCGCCGAGCGTGAACGCGCCTTTCGGCTTCCAGCCGCGGCAGCGCGCGATGAACGCCCCCAGGACGGTGAGGAAAAACGCCAGGTAGATGCCGGACGTCGCGAACGAGACGAGCGCGTAAAGAGCGTTGACGTTCGCGGGGTAGTCGAACCAGAGGATGCGGACCGGCTTGCTCGGGTTCACGAGCACGAGCAGCAGGAAGAGAAACGGGATGATCGTGCCGACGAGGATCGCGTTCACCGGTGTATGGTGCTTTTCGGAGATCCGCTTGATGCTATCGCGCAGCGGCAGGCCGCCGTCGCGCGCGAGCGCGTACGCGACTCGGGCGCCCGCTCCCTGGACCGCGGTACCGCAGCTGAAGAACGCGATGATGACCATGATAAGGAAGAAGTCTTGCAGCCATGGAGGCAAGACCGAAAGGATTGTGTTCACCCCGCCCGAGACGACGGCACCGATGCCTGACGCAGGCGTCGCGAGCAAGAGTCCGAGCACAAGAACGAACGACGCGATCCCGCCGTAGATGAGCGCGTTGCGCATCGCCTTCGGGACTTGACGCTGCGCGTCGACCGTCTCCTCGGAGATGTCGCCCGCCGACTCGAAGCCGTAGAAGATGTAGACGTTCGCGAGCACCGCGACGAGCGCTGCCCCGGTCCACCACGCGCCGCCGAAGTCGACGCCAAGCGGATTTGTTTTGACGAACTCGACGCTTTGAGTCGTGAACACGAAGCCGATGCGTTGGGTGAAGCCGTGGATGGCGAGCGCGACAAAGACGCCGAACGTTCCGATCGATTCGACGTATACGCCGAAGCGCGCGACGCGTGCCATGATCTTCGCGCCGACCGAGTTCAATATCGCCGACAGGACGATGAAGGTTCCGGTGACGACGAAGATCGTGAGGTGGTCCGACGGATCGAGTCGCGTGTGGAACCATGCATTTGCGAGCGAGGCGACGTAGCCGACGACGCCCGAGTCGACCGACGCGACGGTCGCGAGCAGCGCGAACCCATACGTCCAACCGATGAACCAGCCGTAGCGTGCGCCGACCGAGTACTTGCCGTATTGATAGAGCGCCCCGGACAACGGATACTCGCTCGACAGCTCGCCGAAGACGAGTGCGACGAGGGTCATGCAGCCGACGACGATAGGAATCGTCCAGATGTAGCGAGGACCGCCGGTGCCGAGCCCGAGCGTGTAGAGCGAGTAGATGCCGACCATCGGGCTTAAGTACGAAAACGCCACGGAGAAATTATCGAAGAGCGATAGCACTCTCGACAGTTCTTGCTTGTAGCCTAAAGCGCGAAGTCGAGCGCCCTCGGAACCGGCGGCGTCGTCGGCAGCGCTGCCCACGGCGCATCCGTTATGCGAAGGGCGGGAAGCGGCCTCCGACGAACCCATCCGACGCCGCCGAGATAGCTCAGTTGGTAGAGCACGCGCCTGAAAAGTGCGGTGTCGCCAGTTCAATTCTGGCTCTCGGCACCACTCACGAAGGGGACGCGCCAAGAGCGTCCCCCGCTCGCTTCCTCGAGGGACACAAGTCGATGTCAGTTGATCCGAAGACCTCATCGAAGACCGACGAACAATGGCGTACCGAACTGTCGCCGGAGCGGTACCGCGTCTTGCGCGAAGCCGGAACGGAGCCGGCGTTCACCGGCGCTCTGCTGCACAACAAAGAAGCGGGGACGTACACGTGCGGTGCGTGCGGCCGCGGACTTTTCAAGTCCGACACGAAATACGATTCCGGCTCCGGCTGGCCGAGCTTCTACGACGCCATCGATGACAAAGCGGTCGTCCTATTGGACGACGACAGTCTCGGCAGGCATCGGATCGAAGTTCGTTGCGGTGCGTGCGATTCGCATCTCGGCCACGTCTTCGACGACGGCCCGCAGCCGACGGGACAGCGTTACTGCATGAACTCGCTCGCACTCGATTTCAAGAAGAACGACTGACCGAGAGGGGTTCGCAAATGGCGACGATCGCATTTTGCGGCATCGGGTTGATGGGCGCTCCGATGGCCGGACGGCTTCGCAAGGCCGGTCATATGGTCCGCGTGTGGAACCGCACGCCGGCGAAGGCCGTGAAGTGGGCGGATGAAGGGGGCGTCGCTTGCAACACGCCGGCCGACGCTGCGGATCCGGCTTCCGAGATCCATCTCATGCTCGCTAATGACGACGCCGTCGACCGGGCGCTCTTCGATGACGACGGCGCGCTCAAGACGCTCGCTCAGGGTTCGCTCGTCGTCGACCACAGCACGGTCTCGGTGATCGCGACCGGTCCGCGCGCGCAGCGCATCAAGTCGGGCGGCTGGCGTTATCTGCACGCGCCCGTGTTGGCCGGTCCTGCGGGCGTCGCCAACGGCGAAGGGTTGATGTTGGTCGCCGGTGATCGAGGCGCTTACGACGCGAATAAGTCGATGCTCGAGCAGATCATCGCGCGGCATTGGTACGTCGGCGATGCGGAGCAAGACGCCGCATCGTTCAAGCTCATGGCGAACTCGATGCTCATCAACATCACGCAGGCGCTCGCCGAATTCTTCGCGCTCGGCGGTGCGTGCGGCATCTCGCCCGAACGCGCGCTCGAGCTGTTCGATCATTTCGACCCCGGTCGGACCATCCAGATCCGCGGACCGCGCATGGCGCACGGCGACTACACGCCCGCGTTCCAAGCGTCGATGGCCGCGAAGGACGTCGACCTCATGCTGCAGGCGGCGCGGCAGGGCGGGGCCGATGTGCCCGGCCTCGAGCTCGTCCTGCACCGGCTGCTGCGCCTCATCAAGAGCGGGCGCGGCGATCTCGACTTGAGCGCGCTCGGCCTCGTCGCCGTCGCGTCGACTCCGACTGCAGATGGTGCAGCCCAGGGCGCGGCGGACGGCTAGCCGGATTCCTTGAGCGACAAGAGGCGATAGCCGAGCACTTCGATCGGGACCGCGATCGACTGGAGCTGCGATCCGGCGAGCGTCGCCGCGTCGAGCCACGCATCGCGTTCGCTGTTGTACACGCGCAGCTCGTATCTCTTCCCAACGTCGACGACGCGGCTGAGATCGACCGGGGCGTTCGTCGTCTGCATTCCGGAGTTCCCCACCATTATCATCAACTGCGAACCGCGACGAAGCGCGATGGTCGACGCGGACGCGGCGAGCACGCGGATCGAATCGGTGATGTCCTCTTCGTATTCGTGGGCGTCGTGCTGCGTCTGCACCTCGCAGGTCGCGAATACGTTGAGCTTGCCTTCTTGACGGACGGCGAAGTACGACATCTCCTCGCCATGGTAGGGCAGCCGTCGAAGCCCGACCCAGCGCCAAGCCGGCGGTATGAGTGGGTTGATGCGCGGTGTCTCGGGACTGAGCGTGAAACCGCAAACCCCTTCGATCGCCGCCCAAAGAAACCGCGGCGGTTCCCACGGGCTAAGGCGCATGCCGCGATTGACGAGCGTCTCGCCGTCGAACCATTCGCTGAACTCGCCTGGTACGGTGTTGTGCGCGGCGGCATCTTCGGCATAATGGACGAACGACGATCGGAGCGCGCGGACCATGAACTCCGGATGGTACCGAGCCGCTGCAAATCCGTACCACCACGTAAGGCCGGGCCAAACGCCGCCGAGCAAGCCCGTCATCTTCGTCGGCTCGTACAACGGGTCGTCGCGCGAGATCGTGCGCAAACCGGCACGCGTCCAGAAGTCCGGTGCGTTCAAGCGGCTGACGATGCGATAGCCGGTCTCGTCGTCGCAGACGCGAAACATGACGGGGAATAGCTCGTCGCCGGTGACGTCGGAATGTTTGACGCCGTCGACGTCGATGTTGAGGTAGTAGAGGCCGTTCTCGGGATTTCGGAGATGACGCTCCATCGCCTCGCGGATGCGTTCGTAGGCCGAGGACGACCATGCGGCTTGCTTCTTGGACTGCCCGGAGTTTTGCGCGAGGTGGTTCGTGGATCGTAGCGCAGCGGCGCAAAGCGCGTTGATCTCGGTCACCGCACCGTTGATGCGATAGCCGTCGATGATGTTGCGCCAGCCGGCGATGCTCCAGACGTTGCCGCGCGGATCGTTCGCCGTGCAAAAGACTAAGCCGCGCTCGTCGACCTGGGAGTCGATGTATTTCGCTGCCTTTTCGACCGCCGGGAAGATCCGGCGCAGCCAATCGTTGTCGCCGGTCGAACGATAGTGATGGTTGACGGCATGGATGAAGAGCGGTGTGTCGTCGTTGATGTTCAGCCCGTAGTCCTCGACTCTCCGGTCGAGCGCATTGTAGTACTCGGGGATCTTGCCGCTCGGATACTGCAACGACGCGAGCATGTCGAGCAGCGCGCGGGAGAAGGCCGGCATGAAATGGTCGCAGCCGATCGTGAACCACGCCGCATCGCGGGCGACGACGTTCGACGACGCCCCCGGGTCGTTCGTGAACCCTTGGCCGGTCGGGTAGCGCGCCATGACGCGCCGCATGTTCACCTTGCTCCACGCCGCGCCGAGGTTCACTTGACGGTCGGGCGTGAGGACCTCGGATATGCGCAGCGCTTCGGTCAAGTGGTGCTCGGTCCGTGCGAGCGCCGTCTCGCCGCGCTCGCGCTTCGGGTAGCATCGACGGGCCTCGTCGAGCGTGTCGTAGATGCCGGTCACGACCGCGAACCGGATCGTATCGCCCGGTGCGAGATCGAAATCCGATTGCAGGCATGCGAGGACGTCGCCCTTCGCCGACACGTCGCCATCGAGCGTCTTGGCGAGAAGCGGATCGTATGCGCTGC
The DNA here is from genome assembly GCA_025450855.1 of Vulcanimicrobiia bacterium. Taxonomy (GTDB): domain Bacteria; phylum Vulcanimicrobiota; class Vulcanimicrobiia; order Eremiobacterales; family Eremiobacteraceae; genus JANWLL01. The sequence goes on along the minus strand of JANWLL010000176.1, from coordinate 245 downwards.
CGAAATCCGACGTCGCCGCATGGCGCGCGAGCGGCGCCGTCGTGCCGAAGACGCGGACGTTCGATGGATCGCTCGCGTTCGACGCGACGAGGGCGCCGACCGACTCGTCGAAGCGGATCTCGATGTCCGGGGCCGAGTCGCCGCGCATCCGGCCGAAGGCGGTCACGCGCAGCGACGCGGGATGACGCGATCGGTTCTCGAGCCGTATCGACTGATAGAGAAGCGGCGGATCGCCGCCGTCGCGA
>JANWLL010000175.1 GCA_025450855.1 Vulcanimicrobiia bacterium | reverse complement strand
TCGGGCCGCACATCGTGGTTCGGCGTGAACTCACCGTATGGCGCGAAGTTGATGCCGAGGAACGCCGGCAGGTTCTGCTCGACGACGTTCCACGACGCCTCTCGCGTGCTTGCCGGACGCGAGTAGAGGCCTGCCGAGAACCGGAGAACGTTGTCTTGGTCGGCTTGGAACGACACGCCGAAGCGCGGTTGGAACTCGGTGTGAGAGAACGAGCTCGGATTCGTGTTCGCCTCGTTCATCGCCGTCGTCAGCGGCCAGTCCGCCGAACAGGTGTCGTTCGGCGAGGTCGTTTTCTGGAGCGGCTGGATGTAGCCAGGTCCGAAGCAGAACTCGTTGTTGTACGCGTGATACCAGAACGCGCGAGCCGCGTAGAGCGACGGATCAGTCGTGCTATCGTTGAGATTGATCTTGTAGTTCTCGACCCGCGCGCCGACGTTGATCGTCACTCTGTCCGTCGGTTTGATCGTGTCGTTCAAGCCGAGCGCGGTGAAGACCGGGTTCACCTTGTTGAAGTTGGCTCGATAGCCGCTCTCCGTCACGAGCCATTGTCCGATGACCGGCGTCTCCAACATGGTCAACGGGTTGCCGCAGTTGGGCGCCGCCGGTGGACCGCACGGACCGACGTTAGTCCCCTGCACTTGGTTCCCGAACTGGTCGATGTACGGACCGCGATACGTCGGCAAATGATTCGGCGCGACGCAGAACACCTGGACGCCGTTGATCGGGTCGAAACAATTCCCGTCCATGACGTCGCTCGTGATCGCCGGATTGCTCTCGCCCGGGAAGCTTCCGGTCGTCGTGTAGCGCTGGATGCGTGTCGTCTCGTAAAGCGCCGACACGGTCAGCAGGTTCTTGTCGTTGAGCTGGGTCGAATAGTCCGCGACGCCCCCGTACTGGTGCGACGGCAGCTCGTAGTCGGCGAGCTCGGCGCCGTAGCAGCAGAACAGCGCCTGCGACTCGGGCCCGTGGATGAACCAGTTCGAATAGTCGCCGAAGCCGAAGACGCGCAGATACGAGCTCGTCGAGAAGTTGTGCTGGTACTGCAGCTTCATGATCGTGTCGGAGTTCGAGTTCGAGTCGCGCGTGAACGGTTGCACCGGCGCGCCGAACGCGTGCGGCGTGCTCGGGAAGAGATACTGCGACACGTCGTTGAGGTTCGGCGCCTGCATCATGGGTCCGGTGTAGACGAAGCCGTCACCGAACGTGGTCGAGGCGCTGTTGTTCAAGAGGAACTGCGGTCCGCCGAGATCGTTCTGCGAGCTGTAATAGTCGTTCCACAGATAGCTCGTCATGTAAAGGAGTTGGACGTCGTCCGACGCCCCGACGCGCTGGTGGATATTGACGACGTTCTCATGATCTTCCGTGTCGGCGATGCCGTACGCGTTGCCTGGCGTGAACACGTTCGTGCTGTTGCCGAAATACGTCGTATTGATCGGATAGAAGAACCCCTGGTTGATGAAGCTCGCGCCGTTGAACTGATCGATGTAGCGGAAGCCTTGGCGGACGTACGCGGTCCCGATGTAGTACGAGAAGCGCTGGTCCGGCGTCGCCTCGCCGACCTCGTAGCTGACCTTGTTGTACTGCGTGGGGCCGCCGATGCCGAAATCGAGCGTCTGGAACCCGGGGTTCGTTCCGCGCTTGATGACCTGATTGACATACCCGGCGATGCCGGATGCGTCGGCGTTCGGCGACGTGCCGCCGGTATAGACTTGGAGCTCTTGTTGGCCGAGATTCGACAAGAACGTCTGCGGCGCGTTGTCGTAGGTGCGGTTGACGGGGATGCCGTCGAACTCCCAACCGACCTGGTCGAGATCGCCGCCGCGGATGTAGATCGGCTGGTACCAGCCTTGCTGGCCTTGCACCGCGGACACGCCCGGCACCGACGCCATCTGGCCGTACGCGCTGTTGAGGTTGCCTGCGCCCGCGAGTGCGGCGGCGGCCTGACCCTGCGCGCCGCTCACCGAGTAGACGTTGCTCGTGACGCCGGCGCGGACGAGGCCGCCCGCACCCGTGACGGCGACGCGGCCGATAACGGCAGCAGTCTTCTTGAGGACGATCGTCAATGTCTGGTTCTGGTCGACGAGCACGTTGACTCCTGCCACCGTCGTCGGGTCGTAGCCCGCCAGCGACGCCGTGACCGTGTACGTGTCGGGCGCGAGCGAGACGAACGCGTAGGATCCTGTCGCGTCGGTCGTCGCCGTCTCGGTCTGAGAGGGCGAGGTGAACGAGATCTTGACGCCTGCAAGCGGCTGCTGCGTCGCGGAATCGATGACGTGCCCGCCGATAGCACCGGTCGTGCCGGCGAGCGCCGGCGCGCCAAGCGCCAGAGCCGCGCAAAGAGCTATCGACAACGCGGAAAGGCGCACTCGATATGCACGCATGACGAACTCCCCTCTGACCTGCCGTGGGTCTGACGACGGAATACGTCGCCACCCGTGGAATGCGCTGGTCACGTTCTTGCTCGACACGCATTGTCCTACGGCAGGTCATCGGAGGCCGGCGATGATCATGCACACCGAATACGTCGCGTTCAACACGAAAAATCGTTACGAGATCATCCCGTCAGCGCGATGCACATCATCGCGAGCGTGTTCGTCAACGATCGCGAAGCCGGTCTCTGGCACGACATCATGGAGTGCCTCGAGACGCTCGCGCCGAACGGCCTCGATTATCGTCACCATCAGACGGGCGAGGACAACGCTGATGCGCACCTCAAGCGGATGCTCCTCGGCCATCAAGTGCTCGTGCCCGTCACGGACGGCAAACTCGATCTCGGGCCGTGGGAGCGCGTCCACTACGGCGAATTCGACGGCGCGCGGCCGAAGCGCGTCCTTTTCAATGCGCTAGGGGAATGAATGCGAGACGAGCGCTCTCGCAAGCGCCGGGATCAGTCCAGGGGATTGATCGAGACGACGCTATCCGGATCGAAAGTCGTGCAACTCGTCCAATCGCCCGTGGCGCTTTTCGCTTTGCAGATCTGCCACGCCGATCCCGACTTGACGATGACGCCCGTAAGCGTGGTGCCATCGCTCATCTGCACCTTGCACTGGCGCATCGAAGCAGCATACTCGACGACCGTCGCATCACCACCGTTAGACACGGCAACCTCCCGCTATGTTCAGATGGAGGCGCGACGTTCAACCGAGCTTTGCGCGAGCCCTATCGTCGCGGGATCGGACCTTCGCCGGGATGACCGGCATACCGCGGCTGCGCGCGAAAGCGCAGGAACTCGATGCGATTGCGGCCGGATCGCTTCGCCTCGTACATCAGACCGTCGGCCACTTCTAGCAGTCTATCCGCGGGCTGGCGATCGTCGCTTGGAACGTCGACCGGATAGTGGGCGACGCCGATGCTCACCGTGATCTTCACCGCTTCGCCGAATCCTGTCGCGTCGACGTTCGCGCGAACGCGTTCGGCGATTTCGACGGCCGCATCTTTCGTGCGGTCGACGAGCGCGATGCAGAACTCGTCACCCCCGTTGCGTCCGGCGAAGCCGCCGCTCTTGTCCGCGATGTCGCCGAACAGCGCGGCGAGCGCGCGCAGCAGACGATCGCCCGCGGCGTGACCGAAGGTGTCGTTGTAGAGCTTGAATCGATCGGTATCGACGAAGAACAACGCGAGGTCGCGCTTCGCGGCGATCTCCTCGCGCAGGCGCTTTCGAAACGCGATCGGCGTCATGAGCCCGGTGAGGCCGTCGACCGATGAATCGCGACGGACGACGTCGGCGAAGCGCGCGCGTTCGAGCGAATCGGACGCGAGCCGCGCGACGGTGAGCACCGCGCGCAAGTCGTCCGCCGCGAACGGTGCGTCGAGCACGCGCTCGACGTAGAGAGCACCGATGACCTCAGGCGAAAGACCGCGGCCACGCGAGCGGACGAGCGGAACCGCGAGCGCCCAAACGCGGTCGCGGCTGCCCGCGACGGGACCGACCTTGTCTGACCACGGCTGCGTTGAGGCATCGAGCACTTCGACGTCGGGCGGGATGTCGAGCCGCGTCGGTCCGACGGCGATCGACGTCTTCGAATCGCGTGCCATCTCGATGATCGAAACGCCCTCGTAGGACGTGCCCTCGCGCAAGAAGCGTGCGTAGCCGTCGCCGCCGCGCGCGCCGAGCACGAGCCGGCCGTCGTCGATGTAGAAACAGAGCATCGTCTGCGCCGGAACGAAAACGCCGAGGCGGTCGAGGATGCGCGCACACGTCGCTGCCGTCGAATCGGTGACGGCGTCGGTAAGCGACGGCACGAGGTGTTGAAGGAGATCGAAGCGGCGTTCTGCCGCGAAGGTGCGGGCCGCGAGCGAGCGATTGCGCAGCGCGAGCATGACGATAGTTGCCGCACCAGCGACGACTATGACCGTCAGCACCCACTCGGAGATGCTCACGCAATCCTCGCTCGTCTTGGAGACCGCGGCGGTCGAGATAAATCTCGACCGCTCCCTGTCAATTCTTTATTTGTCTTTGGGCTTCAGCGGTTTCGCGGGGTTACCCGCGACTCGCTCGCCCGCCTGCACGTCGCGTATGACGACCGAGCCGGCCCCGGTGAGCGCTTCGTCCCCGATGGTCACCGGCGCGACGAGCGACGAGTTCGAACCGATGAACGCCTTGCGGCCGATCTTCGTCTTGTTCTTGTTCTTGCCGTCCCAGTTGCACGTGATGGTGCCCGCACCGATGTTCGCCTCGGCGCCGATCTCCGCGTCGCCGAGGTACGATAGATGGTGCGCCTTCACGCCTTTCCCCATGATCGTCTTCTTCAGCTCGACGAAGTTGCCGATGCGCGAGTCGTCGGCGACCTGCGCGCCCATGCGGATGTGCGCGAAGGGGCCGACGGTCACGCCGGCGCCGATCGAACTGTCGCGGACGATCGAGTACCAGATCTGCGCCCGATCCCCGACTTCGGCGTTCTCGAGCATCGAATCCGGACCGATGACGCAGCCCGCGCCGATCCTCGTCTTCCCCCGCAGATGCGTGTTCGGCAAGACGACCGTGTCGTTGCCAGCCGCGACTTTCGCGTCGACGTAGGTCGTCGACGGGTCGACGACCGTCACGCCCGAGAGCATGAGCTCATCGAGGATGCGGCGCTGCATGACGGCGCGCGCCGCGGCAAGCTCGACGCGGTTATTGACTCCCATGACGAGCCGCGAGTCGCCGCAAATGACGGCTTCGACCGAGCCTTTGTCGGCGACGATCGACGCGATGCAGTCGGTGAGATAGAGCTCGCCCTGCTTGTTGTCGGGCTTCAGCCGCCCGAGATGGTAGCGTAAAGCTCGCTCGTCGAAGCAATAGATGCCGGTGTTCACTTCGTCGATCGCGCGCTCGATTTCCGACGCGTCGGCATTCTCGACGATCCGCGCCACTCGACCGCTCTCGCGGACGATTCGGCCGAAATTCGTCGGCAGCGGCACGCGTGCGCTCACGAGCGCAGCCGGTGCGCCGCTCGCCGAGCGAGCCGATGTCACGTCACGAAGCAGCGACGCGGGTACGAGCGGCATGTCGCCGCTCGCGACGAGCACCTGTCCGTTAGAGGCGGACAAAACGGCCATCGCGAGCTGCATCGCGTGGCCGGTGCCGTTCTGCGGCTCTTGGACGATGCAGCGGACGCCGAGCGCCTCGATCGCCGGACGCAGCTCCTCGCTGACGACCGCCGCGATCTCTTCCGCGCCGGCACCGCGCACCGCGTCGAGGACGTGCTCGATCATCGGCCTGCCGCACAGCTCGTGAAGCACTTTCGGCGTGCGGCTCTTCATCCGCGTGCCTTTGCCGGCAGCCATGATGATCGCCCGCGCCTTCACGCGGATGTACCTGAAGCGGCCGCCGGTTTCACCGACGACAGCCGTTCGAGCAGCCCGTCGATCCGAGCAAGGCTCGTCTCCCGCCCGACGATGCTCGTCACCTCGAAGATGCCCGGGCTCACCGCTTGCCCGGTCAACGCGACGCGCAGCGGATGGATGAATGAAGCCGCCTTGACTCCATGTTTTTCCGCAAGCCCACGGATCGCAGCTTCGATGTCGGCTTCGCCGAATCCGGGCGCGTCTGCAAGCGCTTCGCGAATCGCGCGCAGCCGCTCGACCGTCTCGGGCGCCTTGCAATGCTTCTCGAGCGCTTCCGGCGTCGGATCGATCGGTCCGTCGGCGAAGAAATACGCGCCGAGGTCGATGACGTCGGCGAGCGTGCGTACGCGATCGACGAGCAGTCCGGTGACGCGCGCGATATGTTTCGGATCGGTTCGAGTCGCCGACGGCATCCGTTTGGGCAAAAGCGCCGCGACGTGGTCGGCGGCGACGTGAAGCGGCAGGTCCTTGAGGTATTCCTTGTTCATCCAGCCGAGCTTGTTCAGGTCGAAGATCGCCGGATGCTTGACGACGTCGGCGAGTGCGAACTCGCGCACGATCTCTTCGAGCGGCATGATCTCGCGGTTGTCGCCGGGCGACCAGCCGAGGAGCGCGAGAAAGTTGACAAGCGCTTCGGGCAGGTAGCCGAGCTCGCGATAGTCGTTGACGAACGTCGCGCCGTCGCGCTTGCTCAACTTGCGCCGCTGCTCGTTGAGGATGATCGGCAGGTGCGCCATGACGGGCGGCTCCCAGCGCAGCGCCTCGTACAGGAGCAGCTGCTTCGGCGTGTTCGCGAGGTGCTCTTCGCCGCGGATGACGTGCGTTATCTCCATCGCGTGGTCGTCGATGACGGCCGCGAAGTTGTAGAGCGCGACGCCGTCGCTCTTGACGATGACGAAATCGCCGATCGTTCCGGCGGGAAACGTCACGTCGCCTCGGATGATGTCGTTGACGGTGACCGCGCGCGCGGGGTCGACCCGGAATCGCAGCGCGGCTCCGCCGCGTTCAGCGCGGAGCCTCTCGCGCTCGGCATCCGCGAGCGACCCGCACGGACACGCAGGCGCGGCCCTATCTTGTAGCGGTCGAGCTTTAGCTCGACCGGGGTCGACCGCTCCATCGTCTCGCGAGTCGTCGTCGGGTTCGTCGTCAGCGGAGTCGTCCGCAGGTTCGGGCGCCTCAACTGCAGGCTTGACGCAGAAGCATTCGTAGACGCGCCCGTCGGCGACGAGCTTCGCGGCGGCTTGCGAATGGAGCGCGCGCCGCTCGCTCTGGACGTACGGCGCATGCGGACCGCCGGCGTCAGGACCCTCATCCCAGTCGAGTTTGAGCCAGCGCAGCGCGTCGTAGATGCCGGCCGTGAACTCCGGCCTGAAACGTGCGGCATCGGTGTCCTCGACGCGGAGGACGAAAGCGCCGCCGTGATGGCGCGCGAACAGCCAGTTGAAGAGCGCGGTGCGCGCCCCGCCGACGTGGAGAAAGCCGGTCGGGCTCGGAGCGAACCGGACCCGCACGCGTTCGGTCTTCAAGGCAGAAGTTACGCCTCGACCCGCTTTCCGCAGGCCTTGCGCACGAAGTCGACCGTCGTCGCGATCGGCGTGCCCGGCGTGAAGACCGCGGCGATGCCTGCATCGAGCAGCGGCTGGATGTCCTCGTTCGGGATCGTGCCGCCGCCGAACAGGATGATGTCGGACGCGTTCTGCTCGTCGAGCAGCTGCTTCATGCGCGGGAAGAGCGTCATGTGCGCCCCAGACAGCACGGAGAGGCCGATCCCGTCGACGTCCTCTTGGATCGCCGCTTCGACGACCTGCTCGGGCGTCTGGTGCAATCCGGTGTAGATGACCTCGAAGCCGGCATCGCGCAACGCGCGGGCGATGACCTTCGCACCGCGGTCGTGACCGTCAAGTCCGGCTTTTGCGACGAGGATGCGGATCGGTCGCGGCATCAGATGAACGCCGGCTCGCGGTAACGGCCGAAGATCGGCACGAGCGCTTCCGAGATCTCGCCGAGCGTCGCTTTCTTGCGCACGCAGTCGAGATAATGCGGCATGAGGTTCTCGTCGGTCTCGGCCGCGCGCTTGAACGCCGCGATCGCCGACTCGACCGCGCCGCCGTCACGGCTCGCGCGGAATTCCTTGACGCGCCGGCACTGCTCCAGCTCCATCTCGCGGTCGATCTTGAGCAGCGCTATCTGCTGCTCTTCCTCGACGATGAACTCGTTGACGCCGACGATGATCCGCTCGCCGTTCTCGATCTCGCGCTGGTAGCGATACGACGCGTCCGCGATCTCTTTCTGGAAGAAGCCCGCATGGATCGCCGGGATGACGCCGCCGAGCTCGTCGATCCGTTTGAAATAGTCCTCGGCCGCTTCTTCCATTTCATTCGTCAGCTTTTCGACGAAGTACGAGCCGCCGAGCGGATCGATGACGTTCGTCACGCCCGTTTCATACGCGAGCACCTGCTGCGTGCGCAGCGCGATTTGGACATTCTTTTCAGTCGGCAGCGCAAGCACTTCGTCGAGCGAGTTCGTGTGGAGCGACTGCGTTCCGCCGAGCACCGCGGCCATCGCTTGGAACGCGGTGCGCATGATGTTGTTCTCGGGCTGCTGAGCGGTCGCCGAACAGCCGGCCGTTTGCGTGTGGAAGCGCAGCGTCCACGAACGCGGGTTCTTCGCGTGATAGCGATCGCGCATATGCCGCGCCCAGATGCGACGCGCCGCGCGGAACTTCGCGATCTCCTCGAAGAAGTCGGAGTGCGAATTGAAGAAGAACGAGAGGCGCGGCGCGAACTCGTCGACGTCTTGCCCGGCTTTCACCGCCGCCTCGACGTACGCGAATCCGTCCGCGAGCGTGAACGCGAGCTCTTGCGCTGCAGTCGATCCTGCTTCGCGGATGTGATAGCCCGAGATCGAGATCGTGTTCCATTTCGGCACGTTCTTCGAGCAGTACGCGATCATGTCGGTGATGATCCGCATCGACGGCTCGGGCGGATAGATCCACTCCTTCTGCGCGATATACTCTTTGAGCATGTCGTTCTGGAGCGTGCCGCCGAGTTTCTCTTGCGACACGCCCTGCGACTCGGCGGTCGCGATGTACATCGCGAGTGCGACCGGTGCCGTGCAGTTGATCGTCATCGACGTCGTGATCTTGCCGAGGTCGATGCCGGCGAAAAGGTCCTGCATGTCCGCGAGCGTCGCGATCGCGACGCCGCATTTGCCGACCTCGCCGAGCGCGCGTGGATGATCGGAGTCGTAGCCCATGAGCGCCGGCATGTCGAACGCAACCGAGAGACCGGTCTGGCCCTGCGACAGCAAGAACTTGTAGCGTTCGTTCGTCTGCATCGCGGTGCCGAAGCCCGCGAACTGGCGCATCGTCCAAAGCCGGCTGCGGTACATCGTCGGGTGGATGCCGCGCGTGTACGGGTACTGGCCCGGGTAGCCCACCTCGGTAGCGTAGTCGACGCCCTGGACATCCTCGGGCGCATACATCGGCTTGAGCGGATGGTCGGAGATCGTCCGGTCGTTCGCGCCCGGCAGCTTGGCCGCGGACTCGAACTGCGCTTCCCAAAGAGCCCTGTCGCCCTTTGGCGCCTCGCCGTTCTTCGACTTCGGCTTGCCGCCGATCAACTTCGCCACGTCTCTATCTTCCTTGGATATAGCTTGCGCGGCGCAACGCCGCCTGTCCCGCTTTCTTCGTCTAGGGACCAGGTGGTGCCTGCGAGCAGATAACGCGCGTTGACGCTCGCCGCATCACGAAAAGATGTAGCGGTCGAGCTTCAGCTCGACCGCCGCGGCCTGTCTTTTTTGGAGGGCGCTATGTTCGTGTCCGTCCTGATATCGTTGCTACTCTTCGCCATCTCCGGGCCCACTCCGGCGCCCGAGCAAACGTTGACGCCGCCGCACGGCGATCCGCACTGTTGGGATCACGCGATGACTCAGTACGCCATGGACGTCTGTGCTTCCAAGAACGCGCACGATGCCGACGCCGCAATGAACGCGGTGTACGACCAGCTCTTGAAGCGCGCGCCGAACGCCGAGGCGCGCAAAAAGTTGGAAGCGGCGCAGAGCGCTTGGCTCGCTTTCCGCAAAGCCGAAATCGACGCGAAGTATCCAGCGGACGACAAGCAGAGATACGGTACCGTCTTTCCGATGTGCGCGGACCTCGACATCGCGCGTCTCACCGACGAACGGACGAGAGAGCTCAAGGAGATGCTTCTCACCCATGAGGGTGACGCTTGCGGGGGTGCATATCTGACTGGATCTCACTACAAACGTAGCGGGACACCTTGACCCTATCCGGCTTCATTGGTATAATGCACCGGTAGCGCGACTACCCTTCGCACCGTTCGGCGCCCCCAGGCAGTCAGATCGGTCCGAAAGACGAAGGCAGAACGCATCTTCAATCGTTCAACTGACGTCTTTCAACCGGGTAGCCTGCACGAAGCGGGCTATTTTTACGTCCGCGGGTCGAGCCCGGCTCGACGGCACCAGGAAGGAGCACGCACCAGATTAGCAAGCCACTGCGCGTCAACCAGCAGATACGTACACCACAGGTCCGCGTCATCGCGGACGACGGCGCTCAGTTGGGAGTCATGGCGACCTTCGAGGCCCTCGCGCTCGCGCGCGAGCGCGGCGTCGACCTCATCGAGGTCTCGCCGAACGCGGTCCCGCCCGTCTGCCGGCTTTCCGACTTCGGCAAACTGAAATACGAACAGAGCAAACGCGACAAAGAGGCGCGCAAGAAAGCGCACCACATGGAACTCAAGGAAGTCAAGCTCCGGCCGAAGATCGAGGAGCACGACTACCTGGTGAAGTTCCGCACCGCCGAGCGGCTGCTGCAAGGCGGCGACAAAGTGAAAGTGACGATCATGTTCCGGGGCCGCGAGATCACCTACCAGCAGCACGGACGGCGACTGCTCGATCGCGTCGCCACCGACACGACGAAGATCGCGGTCGTCGAACGCGAGCCGCGCGTCGAAGGCCGGAACATGTTCATGATCCTATCGCCGCGCCACGAAATCGTCCAGGCAGCGGCGGCCAAGGCGGCGGCCCGGGCCGCGTCAGACGCGGCGAACCATCACCCGATCGCGTCGGCCGAAGCGGGCGACGTGACGATCGACGCGACGATCGATGCGACGATCGACGCGACGGTCTAAGACACCACAGTCAGACGACGAGGAAACGATGCCGAAACTCAAGACGCACAAAGGCGCAGCGAAGCGCGTCAAGGTCACCGGAACCGGCAAGTTCATGCGCGAGCGCCAGTTCTCGGGCTGCAGCCACATCCTCACGAAGAAGTCGCCGAAGCGCATCCGCAAGTTCCGCAAGCAGGTCGTCGCCGACAAGACCGACGTGGCACGCCTGAAGCGCCAGTTGCCCTACTCGCAATAGCGCGCACGACTCGACGAAGGAGACGAACCCGAAATGGCACGCGTCAAACGCGGGATGATGTCGCTGAAGAAGCGGCGCAAGGTCCTCAAGGCGGTCAAGGGCTTTCGCGGCGCCCGCGGCACGACTTACAAAGCTGCGAACGAGGCACTGCTCCACTCGCTGATCTACGCGTTCCGCGACCGGCGAGTACGCAAACGCGATTTCCGCGCGCTGTGGATCACGCGCATCAACGCGGCGGCGCGCCAAGAAGGCCTTTCCTACAGCCGCCTCATGAGCGGCCTCAAGAAAGAAGGGCTCGCGATCAACCGCAAGGTGCTCGCGGATCTCGCCATCAACGACCAGGCTGCGTTCGCGAAACTTTTGGAGATCGCGAAGAAGCATCAGCCGAAGGCTGCGGCAGGAGTCTAAACCACTGGCCTTCCCAACCGCGGGCTTTCACCATCCATCGGTGCGCGCCGCGAGAAGCCTCCACCTGAAGAAGCATCGCCGTGAACAGCGATGCTTTCTCGTCGAGGGCCCGACCGCGGTCGAAGCGGCGCTCGCCGCGCCCACGGTCACGCTCGATCGGATCTTCGCCGATTCTCGAGTGACGATTCCGCCCGCGATCGCCGCAAAAGCCGGCTCGCGGCACGTCGAGGTCCTCGCCGTCGACGACCGCACGATGCGTGCGCTCGCGCAGACCAAGTCGCCGCAAGGCATCGTCGCGGTCGCAAGGTTTTTCGATCTAGAGCCGGCTCGACTCGTCGAGATCGCCGGCGAAACGTCGCAGCCGTGCATCATCCTCGTCCTGCACGACGTCGCCGACCCGGGCAACGCCGGCACGCTCATCCGTTCCGCCGAAGCGTTCGGCGCGGCGGCCGTCTGTTGCGGATCGACCGGCGTCGACCCCTACAATGAGAAGGTCGCCAGGGCGTCGCTCGGGTCGATGTTCCATCTCCCTCTCGTCTGCTACGATGAGTGGAGCAAGCTCGGCGAGGCTCTCGCGGCGGCGGAGATCTCGCTCGTCGCCGCCGAAGCGGGCGCGCCCGACGTGCGTACGATCACAGTTCCAAGACGGGTTGCTTTGCTTGTCGGAAACGAGCGCCACGGCGTGGCGGGCGTGCCAGAAGAGGCCATCGAGGCGCGGATCGGCATTCCGCAGACGCCGCGGGCCGAGTCGCTCAACGCTGCGGTCGCCGGGTCGATCGTGCTGTACGAGATAGCCCGCGCGCATCAATCGATGCCGGATGCGCGTGGCGCTAGAACGAGCGCCACGTAAATGTCAAGCCCTGCGCGCACTTGTTTCATCCGGAGTCTTTTGCTATACTCGTGCCTAGCGATCCACGAAACGGATGAAGGAGGCCAGCGTCTGCGATGCTCTCTCCTGACGTGTTCTGGAAATTCTTCAAGTCCACGGGCTCGATCCAGGCCTATCTGCTCTACAAGCGGATGGTCCCCCAGGGTTCGCACTGATCCAAGGCGGTCGACACTAAAGGTCGACCGCTCTATCGTAAAGGAAATCGAGGCCGCAGCGATGCGGCCCATTTCGTTCCCCGGACGGCCGGCCATGATGGCGGGGCGTTCGACCCCGACCGGAAATGCCACGTGAGCGACCATAGCGACCAACTCGAAGCGCTCGTCGCCGATGTCCGCGCGCGGGCGGCGGAGCTTCGCGACGTCGATGCCATCGACGCGCTCAAGACCGAAGTGCTCGGCCGCAAGGGCGGCCGGCTATCGCACGTCATGGCGGGACTCGCGAAGATCCCGAAGGACGAAAAAGCCGAATTCGGCCGGCGCGCCAACGATGCGAAGCGCGAGATCGAAGAAGCACTTGACCGAGCGCGACAGCGCGTCGCCGGCGCGAGTCTCGACGAGGCGCTCTCCCACCGCTACGACGTCACCTTTCCGGCGATACCGCCGCACACGGGCGGCCTCCACCTTCTACGTCACACGCTCGACGCGGTCGTCGACTTCTTCCGATCGCGGGGGTTCGCGATCCTCACCGGACCCGAAGTCGAAGACGAATACCACGCGTTCGAGACGCTGAACATCCCGGCGGATCATCCAGCGCGTGACAACATGGACACGTTCTATCTGCCGCGCGGCGGACTGTTGCGACCGCACACGTCGCCGATGCAGATCCGCGCCATGCTCGCGCATCCGCCGCCGATCGCCGTGCTCGCACCCGGCAAGGTCTTCAGGCGCGACGCGCTCGACGCGAGTCATTCGTTCATGTTCCACCAGATCGAGGGACTGCACGTCGATCGCGGGATCACGTTCGGCCACCTCAAAGGTTTCGCGACCGATCTTTGCAGGCATCTCTTCGGCGCGGCTCGGCGTACGCGCTTTCGACCGTCGTACTTCCAGTTCACCGAACCGTCTGCGGAAGTCGACGTCTCATGCCACGCGTGCGACGGCGCGGGCTGCCGCACGTGCAAAGGGTCGGGCTGGCTCGAGATGGGCGGCAGCGGCATGGTGCATCCGAACGTATTGCGCGCAGCCGGCTACGATCCCGAAGCGTTCACGGGCTGGGCATGGGGGCTCGGGCTCGACCGCATCGCAATGCTGCGCCATCGGATAGACGACATCCGCACCTTCTTCGAGAACGATCTCGGTTTCTTGGAGCAGTTCGGCTGATGCGGCTTCCCGTTTCATGGCTGCGCGATTTCGTCACGACCGATTCGACACCCCAGAGGATCGCCGACATCTTGACGTCGCGCGGCTTCACGGTCGACGCGATCGCGCCGCAGCTCATGCCCGACATGATCGTCGTCGGGCGCATCGAGACGCTCGCGCCGCATCCTGACGCCGACAAGCTCCAAGTGAGCACGGTCGACACGGGAAGCTCGGGCACGCTCCAGATCGTCACCGGAGCGCGTAACGTCGCGGTCGGCGATAAGGTGCCGATCGCGCTCGTCGGGTCGGTCGTGTACACGGGTACTACCGATGCGAACGGCGCGCCCGAGACAAAGGCGATCAACAAGGCGAAGCTGCGCGGCGTCGACTCGAACGGTATGATGGCGTCCGCGAACGAGCTTGCGTTGCCCGGCGAATTCGAGGACGGCATCCTCATCATGGACGCCGAAGCGCCGGTCGGCGCTGCGTTCTGGTCGAGCGTCCGCTTCGGCGACGCCGTCCTCGACGTCGACGTGCCTAGCAACCGCGCAGATTGCCTTTCGGTCATCGGACTCGCACGCGAAGCGGCTGCGGGCCTCGGAGCGCACTTCGCAGAGCCCTCGTGGGGAACAGGCGCGGGCGCGACGCCATCGCCGATCGCCGTCGAGATCGGCGATCCTGCGGTCTGTCGCCGGCTCGTCGGACAGTTCTTCTCCGGGCTACGGAACCGTCGCGCACCGCTGTGGATGACGCTGAGGCTCCATGCGGCGAACGTTCGAAGCATCGACTTGCTCGTCGACGTCTCGAATTACGTCCAACTCGAGACGGGGCAGCCCCTCCACTTCTACGACGCATCGCTCGTCAAGGGCGGCCGCATCATCGCGCGTTCCGCGCGTGACGGCGAACGCGTCGTCACGCTCGACGGCGTCGAGCGAACGCTCGCGGCCGGCACACCGGTCATCGCGGACGGCGAGCGTGTCGTCGGCATCGCCGGCATATTCGGCGGGCTCGATGCGAGCGTGAAAGCGTCGACGACCGACGTCTTCCTCGAGTCGCCGAACTTCGTCGGCCCGCGGATCCGCCGCGCCGCCATCGCGCTCGGACTGCGCACCGAAGGCGGCATGCGCCACGAACGCAACCTGCCGCTCGAACTTCCCGAGCTCGGTCGCCGCCGCGCCGCCGATCTGCTCATCGCCGCCGGCGCGACCCCGAGCGCCGTCGTCGAAGCCGGCGAGAAGCCTGCGACGAGGCGAACGATCTCGTTCAGGCCGGCACGCGCGAACGCGCTCCTCGGCACCGATCACAATACCGCGAAGATGATCGCGGCGATCGAACCGATCGGTCTTTCCGCAAAGGGGAGCGATACGCTCGAAGTGTCGGTGCCGTGGTGGCGGCCCGATCTCGTCGATGAGGTCGACATCATCGAAGAAGTCGCGCGCGGCATCGGCTACGACGGCATAGCCGAGCGCCGCTCGGTCGCTGCGCCGCAGGCCGTCGACGATTCCTTGTTCGACCAAGACCGCACGCTCGCTCGCTCGAGCGCGGCGCTCGGGTATCTAGAGATCGTCTCGATCGCGCTCCAGGGGACGCGCGTCATAGAAGCATGGGAGCGCTCGGGACTTCCATATTGGAGCGGTCTTGCGACCGTCGACAATCCGCTTTCCGACGATCAGCGCTTTCTCAGGCCTAGCCTGCTGCCGGGGCTGCTCGCGTCCGCGGGCCGCGCATGGCCTCGTGCGAACGGATCGCTCCGTCTGTTCGAGGTCGGCCACGTCTTTCGTTCGCTCGACTCGTCGGACGAAAAGGGCGCGCTGAGTTCCCACGACGGCATGTACGTCGACAACGGCGTCATCGAGTGGCCCTCTCTTTGCGCCATCGCGATGTTCGGCGCCGAGGACGAGAGCGGCGCGCTCGACCGGCACTTGCTCGCTGTGAAGGGCGATGCGCAGCGGCTCGTCGTCGAACTGGCGGGCGAGCTGCCGGAGACGGTTCCGGCGCCGCGCCACTACCTGCACCCGCTCGCGTCAGCCGATTTGCGGCTCGGCGGCAAGACGGTAGCGAAGTTCGGACGACTCCATCCCCGGTTGGCGAACGCGTACGAACTCCCGCCGGCGACCTATGCGTTCATGCTTTATATGGAAGAACTGCCACACGTCCGCCCGGCGTTGCCGTTCGTTCCGCTGCCGAAGTTCCCGGGCACGCGTCGCGACATCGCGGTCGTCGTCGGCCTCGACGTCACTGCGGGCGATCTGATGAACGCGATCATCGACGCACGCGTAGACGCGTTCGAGCGAGTTGCCGCTTTCGACGAGTACGTCGGCCCGCAGATCGCTTTAGGCAAGAAGAGCATCGCGCTCGCGATCTGGCTGCGCCGTCACGATACGACGATCACGGATGCGCAAGCCGACGCATCGGTCGCCGGCGCGGTCGGTCTGTTGCGCGACAAGTTCGGCGCTGAGTTGC
>JANWLL010000174.1 GCA_025450855.1 Vulcanimicrobiia bacterium | reverse complement strand
TCTACTCGCGTCCGGCAAGCACGCGAGAGGCGTCGTGGAACGTCGTCGAGCAGAACCTGCCGGCGTTCCTCGGCATCAACTTCGCGCCATACGGTGAGTTCACGCCGAACCACGATGTGCGGCCCGATCGATCGACGAATTTCGATCTGTCGTGGGAGCACCGCTTCGCGGGGAGCGACGCGAGCATGCGCATCACGCCGTTCTACCGGAGCACGCAGGACCAAGTCCAGCAGACGATCGTCAACGCGATCTCGGGGCTCTTCGCTTCGTTCAACACCGGGCGGCAGGTCTCGGACGGCGTCGAGCTTGCGATCCAGAAGGGCAGCTTCTCGCGCGACGGCTGGGCGGCGAGCCTCGCATACACGTATACGCACAGCCAGATCAAGTACAACGACTTCTCGAACGGCCGCAACGTCATCGACAACATGAACGCGTACGTCCAGCTGTACAACTCGTACACGAGCGGTTGCGTCGGTGCGACGCCGTCGAGCAACCCGACCTCGCCGTGCGGCGTCTTCGGTGATCAGACGGCCGGCAGCCCGTATCTCGGCGCGAAGGCGCAGCCGCTCTTCGATCGTAATGCGTGGTATGCGCCATACGACCTCATCCCGGTTCCGTGGGCAGGCGGCAATGGCTACGAAGTGCCGAACACGGCGACGCTGCTCGTCAACTACAAGCAAGGTCCGTTGACGATCACGCCGAGCTTCATCTACAGCTCGGGTTCCGTATATGGCTCGCCGCTGTCGTGGAACGATCAAACGTTGAACACAAGCACCACTGTGTTTCCGAGCCAGCTCGCCTTCGATATCCCTCTTATGATCCCGGATCCGTACACCGGGAAGTTCGATAACTTCGGCGACTTCAAGCAGCCATCGCGCTATACGATGAACATGTCGCTCGGATATCAGCTCAGTCCGCGCACGCACGCGTTGCTCACCGTCTCCAACATCATCGACCGGTGCATCCAGCGCGGCTACGCGTGGGACTACGCCAACGTCTGCGAGTACTCGACCCTGCCGTCGAGCTTCCTGACGCCGACGGGTGGCACGCTGGCCCAGGCTGCGTCTGGACCGATTCAGCTCAAGTATCCGTACGCGATGTGGCTCAACAACAACAACACCGGTTTCGTCGGCGTCAAGCTGCCGATCGAAGCGACGTTCGACCTCCAATTCAAGATATAAAAGTGTAGTAGGCCGAGCGAAGCTCGGCAAAGGCCGCGGCGGTCGACCGTAAAGGTCGACCGCTCCATTTCAACCCGTAGAGCTCGACCGCTACGTTTTCATGGCGTAAAGGTCGACTGATCCATTTTTCGAAGTCGCGAGCATGACGCCGTTCTCGCCTGACGTTGCGCAGATCGTCGACTCGCTCTATCCGCCCGCGCGCCAAGCGCTCGCGGCGCAGCTGTCGTCACTCGAGCTGAGGATCTTCTTCGCAAGCGCCGCCATCGAGCTCGTCCTGCTATTCGGCTTCTACTACAGCGCGCTGTCGGCGCGTCTGCGATCGGCGCTCGAATCGCGGATCAAACAGCCGCTGCTTTCGACCGCCGGGTTCCTCGCGATCGTCTACGTCGGTTTCGCCGTCGTCCTCATGCCGCTCGACTGGTATGCCGGGTTCATCGTGCCTCACCAGTTCGGCCTGAGCCTCGAGACGCCGGCGACATGGTTCCACGATTGGGCGCTCGGTGGGGCAGTGACGCTCGTCGTCATCTTCGCGCTCGGTCTGCCTTTCGGGCCCCTCGTCCGAAGGCTCGGATCGCGCTGGCCGCTCGTCGCGATCGCGGTCGCGGCGCCGCTCATCGTTTTCGGGAATGCCGTCTTCCCGGCATACGTCGCGCCGCTGTTCAACACGTATACGCCGCTGCCGGCGTCGCCGCTGACGAAGTCGATCCTCGACCTCGCCGCGCAGCAAGGCATCAGCGCGTCGGCGGTCTACGAGTACGACATGAGCCTGCAGACGACGGAAGGCAACGCCTACGTAGCGGGCCTCGGGCCGACGGCGCGCATCGCGGTCGGCGACAATCTATTGAAGGATCTCAAGCCGGACGAAGTGATCTACGTGGTCGCCCACGAGATGGGCCACTACGTCCTGCACCATATCTGGTGGGGTTCGCTCTACGGCTGGCTCGGCTCGATCGTCGCGATCGTATTCATCGCGCTCGCCGGATCGGCCATCGCGCGGCGCGGCGCTCCTCGACTTTCGCGCGGCATCGACGATCCGGCTGCGATACCGTTGCTCGCGGGGCTGCTGCTCGCGTTCGCCCTCGCGACCCAACCCATCGCCAACGGCATCTCGCGCAACATCGAGCATGCCGCCGATGCGTTCGCTGCGGCACACGTCCACGTCGATCACGCGGGCGTTCGCGCGTTCGCGCGACTCGGTTCCGAAGGGCTCTCCGTCGTCCACCCGTCGCCGATCGTCGTCTGGTATTTCTACACGCATCCACCGCTCGATGCGCGCATCGCATATGCGGCTGCGGCCGAGAAATAGTCGGGACATGGCGGCTTGACAGGTTTTTGTCAATAATGCTAGGATGCTTCCACATCCCAAAAAGATGCCGCGAAAGAAGCGGGCCGCATGGATATTCCGGTCGACGAAGTGACGGGCGACCGCTCCCGGCGGGAACGGACCGGCGTACAATCCGTAGAGCGCACGCTCGACATCCTCGAATCGCTCGTCGAATTCGGCACTGAAGTAGGACTGGTGGAGATCAGCCAGGCGGTCAACTTGCCGCTCGCGACCGTCCACCGGCTTCTCGGCACACTCATCCAGCGCGGCTACGTCAAACAAAACCAGCACAACCGCAAATACTCGCTCGGCTTCCGCGCGCTGCAGATGGGGCACGATATGCGGCAGCGTTTCAGCTTGCGGCTCGAAGCGCGCCCGTTCTTGCAACGCCTCGTCCAGCGCGTCGGCGAAAGCGCGAACCTCGCGGTGCTCGACGACGGCGAAGTGGTCTACATCGATCAGGCGCAGTCGTCGCGCATCTTGCGCATGTTCACTCAGGTCGGCAACCGCTTGCCGGTGCACTCCACCGGAAGCGGCAAGGCGCTGCTCGCATACCTACCATCCGACGTCATCACCGGCATCCTCCGCCGTTTCGGCCTCACCGCTCGGACCCCGCACACGATCACCGATTCGAAACAGTTCCTCGACGAGCTCGCCAAGACGCGCGAGCGCGGCTTCGCGCTTGACGACGAAGAGCAAGAAGACGGAGTGCGCTGCCTTGCCGTGCCTGTCCGAGACGCTTCGGGTCAGGTCGTCGCCTCGCTCAGCGTATCCGGTCCTGTGACGCGCCTCAACGACGAGCACGTCGGCGCGGTCACACCCGAGCTCATCGACTGCGGGGCGAAGCTCTCGACGCGCCTCGGGTACGCCGGCGAGCCGGCTTCAGTCCGCTAGAACTTCCAGCATCCGCATCGCGACAGTCGTGCCTGTCATCACAGATGGCCGCGCTGAGTTTACCGCGTAATCCTGCGGTAAGAAGGAAGTGATGGCGAAAAAGCGGTCCGCACCCTCGGAGCTGGACGAACTCGACTTGCGCGCGCGCATCGCCGCGCTCGAGACGACGAACGCGCATCTCGCGACCAAGGTCGCCGAGCTGTCGTTCCTTTCGACCGCAGCAGAGCGGCTGTGTGCGACGCTCGATCGCGACGAGATCGCGCGCATCGTCCTCGATTGCACGGCGGTAGCGGTCGAGCAGCGACAGCGTCCTCGCTTCGTCATCGTCCGCGCGGGCAACGCAATCGCCCTCGCAGGCGTCGCGTCGCTCGCTGAACCGGAAGCGGCCGAGGCCATACGCGCGCACGCCGTCGACATCGAGCGGCTCCTGCGCGCCGGCGACGCGGCGTCACTTGGCGGCTTCCTTCTCATCCCGATCCCGGGCGATCGCCAGGAGCCGGCGCTTGGCGCTATCATCGTCGCGGTCGACGGTCACCCGCCGCTCAGCCGCGATGCGATCCGGCGGCTCGTCAGACTTTCCGCGCTTGCGGGCCGCGGTCTGACGAACGCGCGGATGCTCGCGCACAGCATCGCTGCCGGCGTCACCGACGAATTGACCGGCGCGTTCAACCGCCGCTACTTCGAGCGCCGCCTCGCCGACGAGCTGAAGCGCGCGCGCCGTCTCGGCGACAAGTTGAGCGTGCTGCTCTTCGACCTCGATCATTTCAAAGCGATCAACGACATCCACGGCCATCCGTCGGGTGACCGCGTTTTGTGCGCCGTCGCGGACGCCATCAGCGGATCGGTGCGCGACATCGACGTCGTCACGCGCTGGGGCGGGGAAGAGTTCGCCGTCATCGCACCCGGGAGCGACAGTGGAGACGCGGTGAACATCGCCGAGCGCGTCCGTCAAGCCGTCGGCGCGCTCTCGCTCGATCTGATCGACGGCTCGAAGATCGGCGTGACCGTTTCGTGCGGCATCGCGTGGGTGACGGCCGACATCCATACGCCGGCGCAATGCGTCGCAGCGGCGGACCGCTGTCTGCTCGAGGCGAAAGCGGCAGGACGCGATCGCGTCGTCGCGCTACGCGATGCTCCCGCGCATCAAGGTCGAGCCCCCGACGCCCACGAACGCAATTCGCGTGAGCATCGAGGTGCGGCGCGCCGCTCCTGACGACGACGCGTTCATCACCGCGCTCGGTTCGTCATGCGCCACGACGAGCGTCTCACGCATCCGTCACGTCAATGCCGACACCGCAGCGCTTTCTTT
Source organism: Vulcanimicrobiia bacterium (assembly GCA_025450855.1). Lineage (GTDB taxonomy): Bacteria > Vulcanimicrobiota > Vulcanimicrobiia > Eremiobacterales > Eremiobacteraceae > JANWLL01. The sequence continues at coordinate 20,372 of JANWLL010000174.1, read as the reverse complement.
CCGCCGGCTCCTCATGTTCTGTCGCGAGCGGCCCGGAACGATCGATCTCATCGCCGCTGTCGACGGCGAACGGGCCGGCTTCTTGATCCTGCTGACCGACGTCCCTGACGAAGTGACGCAGAGCGATCAGGCTTTCGTCGCGTTCATGGCGGTCGCGGAGCCCGTGCGCCGCAGGGGCGTCGGACGCGCGCTTCTGAAGGCAGCGGAGCACGAGGCCGGCCGTCTCAAACTCGCGCATTTGAGCCTCATGGTGAGCGCGGACAACGCCGCCGCGCGCTCGCTGTACGCGCGCGCCGGCCTCGTCGAAGAACGCCTGTTGCTCACCAAGATGGTCGAGGCGAGCGCGTGAACGAGACGCGCGCGCCCGAGGTCGTGGAAACGCGCCGGTCGCCATGGCGCACGATCGTCATCCTCGTCGTGCTCGCGGTGCTCGTCTATTTCCTGACACTGATCCCGAGGACGGTCGAGGTGTTCATCGTCGCGACCCTCATCGCGTACGGCATCAACCCGATCGTGCGGCGGCTCGTGCGTCGCATGCCGCGTCCGGTCGCCATCGGTCTCGTGTACGCGGTGCTCGTCGCGGTCGTCATCGTCGCGATCGTCGTCATCATCCCCGACACGGTGAATCAGCTGCAGGTGTTCTTCAGCAACGGCGGCACGTACGTCAGCGGCGCGCAGAACATGCTCACCGCCCTGCAACACTACATCGACCAGCACTTCGGCTCGAAAGTGCTTCCGCCGCAATTCCTCGACATCGAAGGACGCGCCGCCACCGAGATCGCGACGCTCCTCAACGGCGCGCTCGCCGGGCTCGGCAATCTCGTCTTCGGCATCGCGAACATGCTCGTCATCGGGATCACGGCGGTCGTGCTGTCGTATTTCTTCCTCTCGCACAGCGACGAGATCCGCGATTCGTTCTACAGCTTGTTCCCGGAGCGCGCTCAGGACACCGCGCATCTCTTCGCGCGGGAGGTCTCGCACGCCGTCGGCGGCTTCATCGTCGCGCAGCTCGTGCTGTGCGCCTTCACGGGCGTCGCGACGTTCGTCGTGCTCCTCATCATCCGCTCGGACTACGCGCTCTTGCTCGGCGTCATCACCGGCATACTTTACGCGGTGCCGTACCTCGGCATCATGGTCGCGCTCGTCTGCGGCGTGCTCCTCGGCGCGATACAGTCGTGGCCGATGGCGATCGGCACGGTGGTCGTCATCTTCATCATCACCCGCATCGCTGACATCGTGCTCGTCCCCAAGGTCATGGCCGAGAGCGTCGGCGTCTCGCCGATGGCGATCATCTTCGCGGTCTTCGCAGGCGGCGAGCTGTTCGGCCTGTGGGGGCTCGTCCTGGCTATTCCAGCCGCCGCGATATTCAAAGTCGCCTGGCGCGTCTGGCTGCACCCGTGGCTCACCGGCCGCCAACATCCCACCATCAAGACCTAGACTCTATCGGACTCGCTACCCAATCTACATAGAATCGGGCGCGGAGACGCCGAGGATCCGCAAACTCGAGGCGAGGACGGTTTTCGCCGCGATGGAGAGCGAGAGACGAGCGCTCGTCAGCACGTCGTCGTCCGTGAGGACGATGCAGCCGGTGTAGAACCCGTGGAAGTCGCCCGCCACGTTGCGTGCGTACTCCGCGATCCGATGCGGTGCGCGGTCGTTCACCGCGTCGACGACGGTGCGTTCGAAATCGCTGAGGCGGCGCGCGAGCGCGATCTCGGCCGGATGGCCCAGATGGGCGACGTCAGCCGCGGCACGGGCGCGCTCGAGGAGCGCTGACTTGCCGGTCTCCGCGGCTTTGCGGAGGATCGACGCGATGCGCGCGTGCCCGTACTGGACGTAGAACACCGGATTCTTCTGCGAATGCTCGACGGCGAGCGCGAGATCGAAGACGAGGTGCGACTCGGGTGCCCGCTCGATAAAGAAAAAGCGCGCGGCATCGACGCCGACTTCGTCCATCACCTCGGCGAGCGTCACGGTGTTTCCGGCGCGCTTGCTCATCGCGACGGTCTCGTCACCGCGCTTGAGCGTCACCTGCTGCGCGAGGAGCACCTCGATGCTCCCGGGATGACCGAGCGCCGCGACGAGCGCGCTCAATCGCGCGATGTAGCCGTGGTGATCCGGCCCGAGGATATTGACGAGGTACTTGTAGCCGCGCCGCAGCTTGTCGCGATGGTATGCGGCATCGGCGGCGAGGTACGTCGGCCGTCCGTCGCTGCGTCGCAGCACGCGGTCGCGGTCGTCCCCGCAGTCGGTCGAACGAAGCCAGATCGCGCCGTCCTTCTCGTACGCGAAACCGCGCGTTTGGAGGTCGGCGACGACGTCGTCGATCGCGCCGCCGTCGTGGAGCGTCGCTTCCGAGAACCAGACGTCGAAGTGGACGCCGAAGCGCTCCATATCGGCGCGCTGCTCTTCGACGATGACATCGCGCCCGAACTTGCCGAGCGCGCGGCGCCGCTCGTCGGGGCCGGCGTGCAACCACTTATCGCCGTCTCGATCGCGGAGCTTGTGCGCGACGTCGATGACGTAGTCGCCGGGGTAGCCCTCTTCCGGGAACGGCACATCGACCCCGAAGAGCGCGGCATAGCGCGCATACAGCGAAGCGGCGAGCGTGTCGAGCTGCGCGCCTGCGTCGTTGACGTAGGTCTCCGATGCGGTCGTCGCGCCGGCGAAACGGAACATCTCGACAAGCGTCGCGCCGAGCGAGCCGGACCTTCCTTGGACGACGTTGAGCGGTCCGGTCGGGTTCGCGGAAGTGAACTCGATGAGGACCGGTCCGGTGTGGGCTAATGCGTCCGAGCGGCCGTAGTCGTCACCGCGCTCGAGCACTTCGGCGATGACGCCGCTCCAGAAGCCCGGCGCCATCCGCACGTTGACGAAGCCGGGTCGAGCCGCTTCGAGCGACGCGACGCCGGCGATGCCGCCATCGCGATGATCGGCAAGCGCCGACGCGACCTTCATCGGATCGCACTTCCACAGCTTGGCGGCCGAGAGCGCGACCGGTGTCGCGAAGTCGCCGTGCGACGGGTCGCGCGTCGGCGGGAGCGTCACGCGCGGGATCTCGGACGCGTTCTCGCCCACGCTGCGCGCGGCATCCGCAAGCCGCGATTGGAGCGCGTCTTCGACGATCGACAGCGCCGCGAGATGACGGCTCTTCATCCGCCGCTATTAGCCCGGGCGGCCGAAGCGCCCTTCGTCAATGCATCAGCGATGATACGGTTCGCCGCGCCCGATCTTCGCAGCGCGATAGAGCTGCTCGAATGCGATGAGCCGCGCCATCTCATGGAGGAACGTCAGCGGCGACAACGACCAGCGCAGATCGGCGCGCGCGACCACACTTTCGTCCAAGCCCTCCGGTCCGCCGATCGCGATGACGAGCCGGCGCTTGCCGGATCGTTCGACGTCGCCGATGCGTCGCGCAAGGTCAGTCGACGACAGAGCGACGCCGGTGCGATCGAGCGCCCACACGATATCGTCATCGTCGATCCGCTCGAGGATGCCGCGACCTTCGAGCAGGACGGCGCCGGCGCCGGCCTCCTTGCGCGTCTCGATCACGGTGACGCCGTAGTATCGCCCAAGGCGCTCGAGGTAGAGCGCGCAACCGGTCCGCGCATACGGCTCGCGCAGCTTATCGACGGCGACGATCGCGATGTTCATCTCGTGCGCGCGTTCGGCGGTCGCTCTCGCTTCACCGCCGCGTACGTGCCTCCCGGCAGTCGTTTCGCGAGGCCTTGGATCTCGAGCAGCGTCAACCGCGCGAGCACGGCAGGCAGATCCATGCCGCACTGCGCGGCGAGCTCGACGACGTCGACGCCGGCCGGCGTGAGCCGCGCGAGGACCGGATCGTCGCGCGATGGAGCCGCCGGCGTTTCGCGCTCGAACAACGAATCCCAACCGAGAAGCGACGCGACGTCCGCGCCGCTCGTCACGAGCGTCACGCCGTCCTTGATGAGATCGTTCGTGCCGACGCTCGTCGGCCGCGTGACGTCGCCGGGGATCGCGTACACGTCTCGACCGATTTCGCCGGCGAGCCGCGCCGTGATGAGCGCTCCGCTGCGACAACCGGCTTCGACGACAAGCGTCGCGCGCGACAACGCCGCGACGAGACGATTGCGCATCGGGAAGTGGTGGGCTCGTGCCGCCAAACGCGGCGGGAACTCCGAGACGACCGCGCCGCCGGCCGCGACGATCTCGTCTGCGAGCAATGCGTGATACGGCGGATAGAGCGCGGAAAGGCCCGATCCGATGACGGCGACGGTCGGCGCTTTAGCCGCGAGCGCGGCGCTATGTGCGCACGCATCGATCCCACGCGCGAGCCCGGACACGATGCACGCGCCGAAAGCGCCGAGATCGGCCGCAAGAGACGCGGCGACCTGACGCCCGTACGTCGTCGCAGCTCGGCTGCCGACGATCGCGATCGGCCTTGAGCCAAGAGCTTCGATCGCGCCCTTCACGTAGAGGAGCGGCGGCGGGTCGGGCAGATCGTTGAGCGCGGCTGGATAGTCGGGGTCGCGATCGCGCAACAAGCGCGAACCGCTCACAGTGAGCGCCTCGATAGCCCTTCGCGCCGCATCGTCTTCGATAGCGCGCAGCCGCTCGAGCGCGGAGCGGTTCAGCGCGGGAACGCCCTCGGGCGGCGCGTCATGTTCGACGACCCACGCATGGATCTCGCGCGCCGATCCGCATCCATCGAGCCAAGCGCGGAGCAGACGCGGCGTCCACACGAGCGCGCCCGCCACCGCCATCGTGTAGCCGTCGTCGAGCGAGTCCATGATCTCGACATCACGCCGCTAGCGCGCGGCGTCAAAACGACGGTGGCTTAGAGGAGCGACGCGAGCTCGGAAAGGTCGGCGACTCGTGGCGCGCGATCGAACGCAGCGTGACGACCGGTCCGGTCGATGAGCACGGGCCGCAGCCCGGACCCCAGCGCCCCTTCGACGTCGTGTTCGATCGAGTCACCGACGTGTAGCGCCACCTGGGGCCGCACGCCGGCACGCCTCAGCGCTTCGGCGAATATCTCCGGATGCGGCTTCTCGTGACCGAGCCGCGCGGAGTCGATGATGACGTCGAATGACGAGTGAAGACCGATTCTCTTCAGGACATCTTCGAGATCGCCCGTCCAATTCGAGATGACGCCGAGCGCGATGCCGCGGGCTCGCAGCCCGGCGAGCGAAGGCCGTACGTCGTCATAGACGCGCCAGCCCAAGCGCTTGGAGAACGTCCGATATACGGGCTCGGCGAGGTCGACGGCGGCCGCATCGACGGCACAACCTTTGAGTACGACGCGATGATACTCGATCCAGAACGTGTCGACGCGCTCAATGGAATACGGCCGACGAACGCTCGCCGGAGTTCGCGGCGCGAGCATCACGTTGGCATCGCGCACCGCGTTTTCAAGCCGAGCATCGTCGATCGCGATACCCAAGTCGGAACATACCTGCAAAAATAAGATTTCTTGGGGCGGGTCCATACACAGGAGCGTGTAGCCCGCATCGAAGAAAACTGCATGAACGTCGTCCCGTTCCATGATGACGAACGGGCCTTCGTAGCTAGGGCATGCGGTCCTTCGCGGCGGCTTGCCCCCATGATAGGAGTGACTCGATGCCGGAAGCGTACTGCGTGAAGTGCAAGGCGAAGAAAGAGATCAAAGACCCGACACAGGTCACCATGAAGAACGGCCGCCCAGCAGTCCAGGGCGTCTGCCCCGATTGTTCGACGAAGCTCTTCAAAATCGGAGCTTCATCCTAGGATTCCCATCCGTTGCTTTGCCCAGTCTGTCGCAGCGGCGACAGCCGCGTCGTCGATAGCCGCGAAGACGACGCCGCGGTGAGGCGCCGGCGCGAATGCCAATCGTGCCGGAATCGATTCACCACCTACGAGCGCATCGAAAGCGGGCGCCTCTTCGTCGTCAAAAAGGATGGCCGCCGCGAACCTTTCAATCGCGACAAAGTCATCGGCGGCCTCCGCAAGGCGTGCGAGAAGCGGCCGATCTCCGATGCACAGATGCAAGAGGTCACGGACTCGATCGAGCGCGATCTGTACGCGCGCGGCGAGAGCGAGATCCCGTCGAGCGCGGTCGGCGAGCTCATCATGGGGGCGCTCCGCACACTCGACAAAGTCGCATACATCCGTTTCGCCTCCGTCTATCGCGAGTTCGATCTCCAGACGTTCCAAGAAGAGCTGGCGCAGCTGCTCGGCAAGCCGGGGCGCTAGCGGTCAGGGCGCGCCGTGAGCGAGCGCGGCGCCGACGATGACGTCGTCGTCGAGATCCGCGTCTTACCCGGCGGAGAAGGTCTGCCGCTTCCTTCTTACATGTCCGCGGACGCAGCCGGCTGCGATCTCTTCGCCGCCGTCGAGAGCGACCTCACGCTCGCGCCCGGCGGACGGGCGCTCGTGCCGGCGGGAATCGCGATCGCGCTGCCGCGCGGGTACGAAGCGCAAGTGCGCCCGCGCAGCGGCCTCGCCATCAAGCATGGCGTCACGTGTCTGAACTCACCCGGGACGATCGACGCGGATTATCGCGGCCCCGTCGGCATCGTCCTCATCAATCACGGAAGCGATCCCTTCGTCATCCGGAGGGGCGAGCGCATCGCGCAGCTCATCGTCGCGCCGGTCGAACGCGCGCAGTTCAGGCGTGTCGGCGAACTGCCTTCGACGCAGCGCGACAGCGGCGGCTTCGGATCGACCGGCGGGACCTGACATGCGCGCGCTGATCGTCGGCGCGGGCGCAGTGGGCACGTATCTCGCCGCGCGTCTCCGCCTCGGCGGCCACGAACCGGTGCTGCTCGCCCGGCCCGCGACGGCCGATGCGATCGCGAAGAACGGCGTCACGCTGCGGATCGGCGATGACGAGTGGCCGGTCTCGGTCGGCTCGGCGTCGGCGGCGAGCGACAGATCCTTGCGCGAACCTTTCGAACTCGCCGTCGTCGCCGTGAAGGCGTACTCGACGACCGAGGCGATCCAGTCGCTGCGATCGCTGAGCGCGTGCGCCGAGTCGACGATCCTCACCGTTCAAAACGGGCTCGGAAACGAAGAAGGGCTTGCGAGCGCGTTCGGAGATGATCGCATCGCAGCGGGCGCTCTCACGACAGCGGTCGAGAAGAAAGACGAGACGACGGTCGTCGCGGCCGCGAAAGGCGGGCTGTCGTATGCACCCGTCGGATCGACGCCGCACAACTGGCTGCTCCCCGCGATGGAGTCCACGGGTTTGCGCACGCGCGTCGCGGGCGACTGGCGCGCGCTCAAATGGTCGAAGCTCTGCATGAACCTCATCGCGAACGGCGTGTGCGCCGTGCTCGATTGGACGCCCGCGCAGGTCTACGCGAACGCCGCCGCGTTCGCCGTCGAGCGCGCATCGCTCGTCGAGACGATCGATACGATGCGGCGGCTGCGCATCGCACCGGTCGGGCTCGTCGACTTCCCAGTGCCGCTGCTCGTCGCGGCGGTATCGATGCTGTCGCCCTCGCTGCTGCGCGGTGTGCTTGCCAAGCGAGTCACCGCGGCGCGCGGCGACAAGCTGCCGTCGTTGCTCATCGACATCCGAGCCGGACGTAAAGTCACCGAGGTCGACGCTCTCAACGGAGCGGTCGCACGCGCCGCCGAGGGAGCAGGGGGCGCAGCCCCGGCGAACGCCGCGATAGCTCGCATCGTCTCCGGCCTCGCTTCGGGAGCGATCGACCGCGGCGAGTTTCGCGCGAAGCCGGACGCGCTGGCGGCCGAGATCGCTCGAGGCCGGAAGCATTGAAGCGCATCATCGCGATCGGCGGCGGTGCCTTCTCAGCACGCACGCCGCGGCCCGCATTTGACCGGTGGCTGCTCGCTCAGACGGGTAAACGCCGCCCGAGGATCGGCTTCATCCCGACCGCCTGCGGTGACAACGCTGCGACCATCCGGCGTATCGAAGCCACGATCAAGCGGCTCGGCGGACGTCCGACGACGCTCGCCCTCTTCGCAGCGCCGACGGAAGATTTCACGCGCTTGCTCGGCCGCCAAGACCTCATCTTCGTCGGCGGCGGCAACACCTATAACATGCTCGCGCTGTGGCGGCTCTGGAAGCTCGACGAGGCGGTGCGGCACGCATACGACCGCGGCGTCATCCTCTCGGGTTCGAGCGCCGGCGGACTATGCTGGTTCGAATCCGGACTCACCGACTCGTTTCCTGGCCGCTTCGACCGGATGTCGTGCCTCGGCTGGTTGCGCGGAGGCTTCTGCCCCCATTTCGATACCGAGAGCGGCCGTCAAGCGGTCTATCGCCGGCTGATCAAGACGGGGAAGTTGCCCGCCGGCTATGCGGTCGATGACGCCGTCGGGCTCGAGTTCGTCGACGGCCGGCTCGCGCGCGCCGTCAGCTCGCGCCGATCGGCGACCGCGCTACATATCCGTCGCAGCGGCGGAAGACTCGTCGAGACAGAGCTCGAGATCGAACGGACCGGTTAGGCCGAGACGTTAGCGCTCGGGCAGCGGTCGGCGAGCTCGCATGCATCGCATGCGGGCTTTTTCTTGCACGGGCCGATCCCGGCGAACAAAGCGAGCGTCCCTTCGAGCGCGTATGGATCGCGTCCGAGGCGCTGCGCGGCACCGCCGAGCAGCTTCTGTAGCGTGGGTGCAGCTGCATCGGCTCCGATAAAGCCGAGCCGCTCGACGACTCGGCGGGCGCCGGGATGCGCGAACGCGGTGAAAAAGCCGATATGTTTGAGGACTTGGCCTGCCGTCGATTCGCCGAGGTGGACGAAGTCTTCGCGAAGCACGCCGCTCAGCGCCGTCCATCCTGTCGTCGGATCGTCGGCGGCGGCAGCGCCCGCGATCCGTCCGAGATACGTGCCGTGGGTTTTCGCCAGCGCCACCCAGCGACGAGCGTTTTCGACGCACGCATTGATCTTCGCAGCATTGCGGACGATCGGCGCCTGGAGCAGCGACTCGACGCGCTTAGGGTCGTAAGTCGCCACGGCATCCGGGTCAAAACCGCTGAACGCCTCCGCGAAACCGCCAGCCCGCGCCGCGACGGCCTCGTAACCGATCCCCTGCGCGAAGACGACCGTGCACAGCCGGCCGAACGCGACCCGATCGTCCGGCGGTGCATCGTGTTCGGACACGTAGCGGCGGATGCGCGCGGCCGCTTCATCCGCTCCGAGAGCGGAATCGACGGAGCGCTCGACGTGGCGCATGAGGGTCGCCAGCTTGCGGCTATCGCCGGCGCGCCTCGCAGTGGCGGATGTCGCGATCATCGTAGCCTCCTCGTCAGTCGTTCTCATCTCGCGCACGAGTGCGCGGGCGGCGGGAACAGCAGCCGGTGCGAGCGCCGCCATTCGGAATGTCTGCCGCCACGACACGCCCGGCCGGCGTGAGAGGGCGACGAGGCGGCGCGCGAAAACCCGCACGGATGGCCGCGCTGCTGCGACAACCGCTCGGACTCCGCAAGCGATAACGCTTGCATCCATGAGGCGGAGACGAGCCGCTTTGGCGGCGGGCGCGAGCGCCGCGTTCACCGCGCGCGCATTTGCGCCGACGAGCGATCGGCGCAGCCGGACGGTATCGATGGTGACGAACCAGTGCGGCATCCCCTGCCGCTGTCACGCGCGGGAGCGTTCGCGACAATGGTGGAACGGCCGCTTGGGAGGTAACGCCATGCCGCCTGAGACTACGTCGATTGTCGACGACCCGACGCAGGACGTCGAAGACCATCCGCAGATCCGCGACGTCAACGAAGAGCACGAGAAGAGCCTCAGTCCCATCGAGAAGTTCTGCAAGGCCATCGCCGACGCCACCGGTGCCCCGCTCGCGTTGTTCCTCGCCATCCTCTTCCAGGTCGGGTGGGTCATCTTAGGGATTGCGACGCACTTCGACCCCTACCCGTTCGTCTTCTTGCTCACGGTCTCGAACATCATCCAGCTCATCCTCATCTTCATCATCGCGGTCGCCGAGAAGCAGCAGTCGGAGCACGCCGAGCTGCGCGCCGAAGCCGATCACGAGAATATCTCGCGGCTGCTCCACCACCAAGAGGTACAGGAAGAACTGCTGCTGCGGCTCGCCTCGCAGACGCAGATCGACGTCACCGACATCAAACGCGCCCTCGCTCAGCTCATGAAGGCGGCATGATGACCAAGGTCAAGCTCACGTATTTCGTCGACGTCCTCTCGTCGTGGTGTCTCATCGCCGAAGACGCGCTCGACCGCGTCCGGCGCGAGTTCGGCGAACGGCTCGACTACGAGTGGCGTATCGCGTCGCTGCGCGATTCGCTCGACTACACGCGCGAGATGCTCGAGTTCTACTACAAGCGCACGAACGCGGTGACGGGGACGATGCTCAACTCGGTGTGGCTGCAGGGGCGTGAGGACGGCCCGAAATGGGCCGATCTCGCGGCAGAGGCGGCGCGCGGGCTCGGCTGCGTCGATGACCGCGTGCGGCTCGCGCTCGCACGCGGCGCGATGATCGAGGGCCGCCACATGGGCAAGCGCGACGTCTGCGTCGCGACCGCTGCGAAAGCCGGCGATCTGAAGCCGGCCGACCTCGAGCGTGCGATTGACGACCCGCAGACCGCCGCACGGATCAAGGCGTCGAGCGAAGCGTTCGCGGCGCACAACGTGCCGGTGCGGCCGACGTTCGTCGTCCGCAATCCGATCGGGGATGCGTACGTGCTCTCGGGTTGCTGGCGCTACGAACTTCTCGCGCAAGCCGTCCGCGACGCGGTAACGGATGCCGACGCCTACGCGACGTTCATGGGCCAGAACATGGCGCCGGCCGGCGTCGTCTAGGGCGACGCGCGCCGCTATGATGTACATCGGATTGCGCTAGTCGTTCGTATGTTCGGCACCGTCTTTGATGTGTGCGGAAACGTACATTTCCGCGTCCGTCGAATATGAAATCGTGGCATGCAAGCCTATGGCAACGACAGACAGGTGGGGTGGTGATGCGCGAGTAAACTCGCAGATGGCAGTTTAGAATACCGGCATATTGATTGTGCCGGTGCGTGAGCATCTGTCGAGGAGAAAATCGTATGGTCAAACGCGTCATCGTCTTTTTTATATTGCTCGGCGCCGTGTCGCTCGTCTCAGGCGGCGCGCTCGCCGCTCCGCGGTCGTTCCAGCAGTTCCAACGCCCGCTCTCGCGTCCGGTATATTGGCATCCCAAGGCGGCCCCGCCGGCAGGCTATTTCAGCGTCAACCCTCACATCTTCGATCCCGGCCATATCAACGAAGCGCAAGCCAAATGGCTGCCGGGGCTCGGCTGCATCGCCGCCTTCAGCCCGCTCGCGTGCGGAACCGGCGACGGCGAGGATCAAGTCAACAGCGGTATGCTGCTCGCGAAGAGCGGTGCGACGGGCGATAACGTCGCGGCCTTCGTGACCATCACGTCGCTCGGCCATCCCGCTCCTCTCGAGTTCGGCTACGATATCCGCAACGGCGGACATTGTGGTGCAGGCGCGCCGCGCTTCAACGTCTTGACGAACGACAGCGTCACGCACTTCATCGGCTGCATCTCGCCGCCGCCGACGTCGGCGACGTCGGATGTCGGCTGGACGCGACTCCGTTGGGGCGACAAGACCAACAGCATCATGCCGCCGGCGTTTCCTGACTTCTTGCCCGGCAACACCATCGTGTCCGTGCAGATCGTCTTCGATGAGGGCATCGACACGGGTCCGGACAACTCCGGCGCGGTCATCCTCGACAACATCGACATCAACGGCATCCTCGTGGGCCGCAACAAGTGCCTGCCCAGCAGCTGCCCGTAGAGGGCTTACGGCTCGCACGAACGATCCGGGGGCCGCGCGAGCGGTCCCCCCTGCTTTTTTCACACCTCCCATAGCGAGCGGTCGAGGCTGCGATAGCCGATCGCTTCGGCCAAGTGCGCGGGCGCGATGGATTCGAGCCCATCGAGGTCGGCGAGGGTGCGCGCGACGCGCAGGATCCGATCGTGAGCGCGCGCCGACAGATGGAGCCGAGCGACCGCGGCCCCGAGCACCTGGCGACCGGGCGCATCGAGCGAGCAGAAATCGCGCAGCTGCTTGACCGCCACCGCTGCGTTGCACAGGCCGCGTCCTCGCTGACGTTGTCGCGTGCGAGCCGTCTCGACGCGAGCGCGGATCGCGGCCGACGGCTCGGCGGGCGATTGACGCGACATGTCTTCGTACGGCAGACGAGGCACCTCGACGTGGATGTCGATGCGGTCGAGCAGCGGGCCGGAGACTCGCGACAGATACTTGCGGATCGTCTGCGGGCTGCACGAACAACCGCGCAGGCGATCGCCGTGATAGCCGCACGGGCACGGATTGAGGCTCGCGACGAGCATGAAGCGCGCCGGATACGTGACGCGCCCCGAGGTGCGACTGATGGTGACGCTGCCGTCTTCGAGCGGCTGACGGAGCACCTCCAAGACGCTGCGCGGAAACTCCGGCAGCTCGTCCAAGAAGAGCACGCCGTGGTGCGCGAGCGAGACCTCGCCGGGCCGCGGGGTCGATCCGCCGCCGACGAGCGCGTTCGCGGTGACCGTATGGTGGGGCGAGCGAAACGGACGCGTCGTCACGAGTCGCGATTTCTCGCGCAAAAGCCCGCTGACGCTGTAGAGCTTCGTGACGTCGAGCGCCTCGTCGGTCGACATCGACGGCAATATGGAAGGCATGCGTCGTGCGAGCATCGTCTTGCCGCTGCCCGGCGCGCCGACCATAAGGACGTTGTGCCCGCCCGCCGCGGCGACTTCCATCGCGCGTTTCACGCGCTCCTGACCGCGTACGTCTTCGAAATCATCGGCGTACGAGGGAAGCGCGCGCTCCGGGAGAGCCGCGCCGTCCGCCGCAGCGCCTGACGGCACGCCGATCGCGCTGCGTCCGAGCGCGACCTCCACCGCCTGGTGCAGCGTCCGGACCGGATGAAGCATAAGACCGTCGACGAGCGCCGCTTCAGCGAGGTTGTCCGCAGGCAAGACGAGGTGCTTGAAGCCGGCGCGTTTGATGCCGATCGCGATCGGCAGTACCCCGCCGACCGGTTTCACCGCGCCGTCGAGCGCCAGCTCGCCGATCGCGACGAAGCCCCCGAGGCGTTTGGCGTCGAGCTGCTGGTCCATCGCAAGAACGCTGAGTGCGAGCGCGACGTCGAACGCGGCGCCCTCTTTGCGGATGTCCGCGGGCGCCAGGTTCACGACGACTTTGTACGTCGGGAAGAGGAAGCCGCACGAGCGTACGGCTGCATCGACGCGTTCCTTCGATTCTTGAATCGAGCGGTCGGCAAGTCCGACGATGTGGATCGAGGTCTGCGCGACCGGTACGCCGACGACCTCGACGCGGACGACGTACGCCTCGATGCCACGGACCGCAGCGGAATATCCTATCGCTAACATCCGGCTTAGACTATCGCGCGCGCCATAGCCTGTGACAACCCACGCTTGACCGCCGGTCCGAATTCGGACTATAATGTGAGGAAAGTCCAACACCACAGGATGACCGGATAGGACGTAGCCACAGCCGCCCACATGCCGCGCACGCCAACGCCACGCCCCGAGCCTGCGCGCCACGCGCGCAACCGCTCGCTCATGAACGCCTTCGTCCGCATCGCCGACATGTGGGGTCTGTCGGCGGAGCAGCAGCGCGTGCTGCTCGGCAACCCATCGCGTTCGACGTATTTCAAGTGGCGCAAAGACGAGGACCCGCCGCTGCCGCCGGACACGCAAGAGCGGATCAGCTACATCCTCGGCATCTTCAAAGATCTCCAGATACTGTTGCCGGATCCGCGCGAAGCAGACACGTGGATCAAAGCGGCGAACTCGAATCCGCTGTTCGGCGGGAAGAGCGCGCTCGAGCGGATGCTGTCGGGCAAAGTCGCCGACCTTTACACGGTGAGGCAATATCTCGACGCCGAGCGCGGCGGTTGGGCATGAGCGATCCGCCCGTCAGGCGCATCGCTTGGCAGCCGTGCTACCGTCTCGTGCCGAGCCTCTATCCGTCGAAGAGCCTTTTCGAGCGCGTCGCGGATCCCGCCGACATCGACAACCTCATCGAAGCGGAAGCGGAAACGAACCCGCGCGTGCGCCAACAGCTCGGCGAGATGTCGCTCATCCCGCCGGCCGAGCGTTTGCGCGGGCCGGGCAGCACGCCGATCATGGCGGCCTTCACGCACTTGAATCCGAACGGCAGCCGTTTCTCCGACGGCAACTACGGCGTCTTCTATGCAGGACGCGCGCTCCACACCGCGATACGCGAGACCAAGCATCACCGGACGAAATTCTTACAAGCGACGCACCGCGGAGCGATGCACCTGCACATGCGGATCTACTCCGCGCATCTGAGCGCATCGATGCACGACATCCGCGGCATGCGCGCGGCGCTGCCGAAGGTCTACGACCCGGATTCGTACGCCGAATCGAGCAGGTTCGGCGTGAGGCTGAGAGCCGCGGGCTCGTTCGGCATCGTCTACGACAGCGTCCGCGATCCGGGCGGGCAATGCGCGGCGGTGTTCAGACCGAAGGCGCTGTCGCGCTGTCGCGAGATCGGTCACCTGCTCTACCACTGGGATGGCACGCGCATCGGCGCGGTGTTCCAGGAGCTTGAGCGCGCTTAGGCTATCGGCACGACGGGACTCGGAACGCGCCGAGGCGCGACCGTGACGACCACTACGAGCGCTCCGGCAGCCGCAAGGCCGGCGCATACGAACATCACGATGCGATACGCCGCGAGGTATGCGCCGTCGACGGCGCGGCGCACGAGCGCTTTCGTCGCCGCATCCGAGTCCGCCGGCGCTGTCGTCGCGGCGAGCGAAGCGCGCTGGGCCATTACGGCGCTTGCGACGGACGGCGGCACCCCGACCGCCGTGAGATCGCGCTGCAATCCGGTGGAGAACAGCGCGAGGACGAGCGCGCCGAGGCCGGCGATCGCGAGCATGCCTGCGACGCGCGACACCGCGTTGTTGACGCCCGACGCGACGCCCATCCGGTCGGCGTCGGCAGCATCGATGGCGGTCGTCGTCAGCGGCGCGACGGTGAAGCCCATACCGAGACCGAGGACGACGATCGCGGGCAGATACGCGGTCCAATAGGCGACGTGCCCGGCGGCGAGTCCGAGCAGCACGAACCCGGCCGCGACGACGAACGGGCCGACGACGAGCATGACGCGCGCGCCGATCTTCGGCATGAGCCCGCCGGCGATCGGTGAGAGTGCGAAGATGATCGCGATGAACGGCAAGAACGCGAAGCCGGCGGCCGTCGGCGTGTAGCCGTCGATCTGGATCATCTCGAACGGCAAGAAGAACATGGCGCCGCTCAGCCCGCCGTAGAGCAAGAGCGTCAGCGCGTTGACGCCGCTGAACGTCGGCGATCGGAACAGGTCGAGCGGAACGAGCGGCGACTTCGATCGCGCTTCGACGACGACGAACGCGCCGAGCAGGATGACGCCGGCGATCGTCCATAGCGTCGACGCGAACGTGAACCCGTACGCGATGAACCCGAGCCCGACGGTGCACGCGAACGCGCCGAGCCAGTCGAGGTGATGGACGCGTTCTCGATCGCGGCTTTCGGGAACGGCACGAAGCGCGATGATGATGACGCCGATCGCGAGCGGCACGTTGATGAAGAAGATAGAGCGCCACGAGACGTGCTGAGCGAGGAAGCCGCCGAGTCCTGGACCGAGCGCCGCCATGACCGCCGTTGCGCTCGACCACGTCCCGATCGCTTTGCCGCGCGACTGCTCGTCGAAGTTCGCGCCGATGAGCGCGAGGCTGCCCGGCGTCAGCATCGCGCTGCCGATCCCCTGGATGCATCGCGCGATCACGAGCGCTACGGCATTCGGTGCGAAACCGCATGCGATCGAAGCGGCGGCAAAGACGACCGTTCCGATGACGAACATCTTGCGGCGGCCGTAGTGGTCGCCGAGCGATCCGCCCGCGAGCATGAGCGCGGACAAGAAAAGCGAGTAGCCGACGACCACCCATTGGAGCTGCACGGCATCGGCGTGGAGATCGGTTTGGAGCACGGGGAGCACGACATTGACGGCGGTCCCATCGATGAAAACCATGCTCGAACCGAGGATGGTGGCGATGAGGACCGCGCTCCTGGGGCTTAGCATGGCGCCGCTTTCGCCCGGGGGGTGCCCGTCGCCGCTTGAATAAACTAGCGCGTCATCGGTGCTCTAGAGGCGCGTACGAGTGCTCGATGGGGGTTAAGGTCGCGACAACCCATCTATCCACATATCCACACGATTCTGCTTTTGCCGTGTGGATAGGAACGGCCAAATGTGCCCGGAATCGCCTTTTAGCGGTCCACGGTCCGGGATTTCAGCATGCTGGTACTGGAGGGACGACTTGATACCCACAGCATTTCGTCGGTTTTTCATCGCGGTGACACTCGTAGGACTCACCCTTTCGGGTACGTCCTGCTCCCAATCGCAGCAGCAATCGGGCGGTCCGAGCGGAGCCGCCGCCGGGGGTAAGACGATCGGCGTGTCGATCCAAGACCTCCAAGCGCAGTTCTACGAAGATCTCGAAGCCGGCATGAAAGCGGAGGCCGTGAAGTACGGCTACACCGTCACCTTTGTCGACGCGAATCGCGACGCGGCGCGACAGCAGTCGCAAGTCGAGGACTTCATCAGCAAGAAAGTCGATGCGATCGTGCTGACGCCGGCCGATTCGAAAGCGGTCGGGCCCGCGATCGTCGAGGCGAATCAAGCGAACATCCCGGTCTTCACCGCGGACATCGCGAGCACGGCCTCGCACGGCACGGTCATCGCGCACGTCGCATCCGACAACATCCAAGGCGGAAGAGTCGCCGCCGACCTCATGTGCAAAGCGCTCGCCGGCAAAGGCACGGTCGCGATCATCGATCAGCCGGAAGTGACGTCGGTGCAAGATCGGGTGAAGGGATTCAAGCTCGAGGTCCAGGCGAAGTGTCCGGCGGTGCAGATAGTCGCAGACCAAGACGCCGGCGGTGACGAAGGCAAGGCGGAGTCGGTCACCGACAACTTGCTCCAGCGCCTTCCCGATCTGTCCGGCATCTTCGGCATCAACGACAACTCAGCGCTCGGAGCGGTCGCGGCGGTGAAAGCCGCGAGCAAGATCGGCAAGATCAAGATCGTCGGCTACGACGCGAGCCCGATCGGACGCAAAGCGATCGACTCGGGTGAGATGATCGGCGACCCGCAACAGCATCCGGACATGATCGGACAGTTGACGATCGACGCGATCCACGACTACTTCAACGGGAAGACGCCGAAGAAGGTCATTCCCGTCGCGGTCGGATCGTACACGGGGCTGCCGAAACCGTAGCGGATCGTGACCGATGCGGTCGCGCCGGCCGTGACGCCATACCTGGCGATGCACGGCGTGTCGAAGTCGTACCCGGGGGTGCAGGCGCTCTCGGGCGTCGACTTCGACGTGCGCGCCGGCGAAGTGCACGCGCTCGTCGGCGAGAACGGTGCGGGCAAATCGACGCTCGTCAAGATCCTCGCCGGTGCGATCCAAGCCGATTCGGGTGAGATCGACATCGAAGGAAAGCCCGTCCACCTGAGCTCGCCGAAAGCGGCGGAAGAACGCGGCATCGCGGTCATCTATCAAGAGTTCAACTTGGTGCCGAGCCTGAACGTCGCGGAGAACGTCATGCTCGGGCGCGAGCCGGTGAAGGGGCTCGCGGTCGACAGACCCGCGCTGCGCGCGCAGACGCTCGCGGTCCTCGAGCGGCTCGGCGTCGAACTACCGATCGTCGCCGAGGTGCGAACCTTGGCGGTCGCGCAGCAACAGATGGTGGAGATCGCGAAGGCGTTGTCCGTCAATGCGCGCGTCATCATCATGGACGAACCGTCGGCCGCGCTCACGCAAGACGAGGTCGGCCGGCTCTTCGAGATCATCAGAACGTTGACGAAACAGGGCGTAGCGGTCGTCTACATCTCGCATCGCATGGACGAGATCTTCACGATCGCCGACCGCATCACGGTCTTCCGCGACGGCCGCTACGTCGAGACCGGCGACGCAAAGAACTACACGCCCGACGACATCATCCGGCTTATGGTCGGCCGCACGCTCGATGCGCACTTCCCGACGCTGCCGCCCGATCCGCCGCGCGACAAGCCCCAATTGTCAGTGCGCGGCGCGACGAGCCCGGGGCGCATCGACGACGTCTCGCTCGACGTCTACCCCGGAGAGATCCTCGGCATCGCCGGCCTCGTCGGCGCGGGCCGCACCTCGTTGCTGCGCGCTATCTGCGGCGCCGATCCGCTGCCCAAGGGCGAGGTCCGCCTTGAGGGCAGCCCGCTGCGGCTTCGCGGGCCGCACGACGCGATCGCCGCCGGTCTCGCGCTCGTCACCGAAGACCGCAAGTCGCAAGGTCTCGTGCTCGGAATGAGCGTGCGCGAAAACGTCACGCTCCCGCACTTGGAGTTGTTCACCCACAACGGGCGCGTCGACCGGAGGGAAGAGATTTCCGCCGTCGCCAAGCTTGCCGCCGAACTGCGTATACGGACGCCGTCGATCGAGCAGTTGGCGCGCAATCTTTCGGGCGGTAACCAGCAGAAGGTCGTCCTCGCGAAGTGGCTGTTGGAGAAGGCGAAGGTCATCTGTTTTGACGAGCCGACGCGCGGCATCGATGTCGGCGCGAAAGCGGAGATCTACGAGCTGATGGTCGGTTTGTGCCGCGGCGGAGCGAGCATCATCATGGCGTCCTCCGAGTTGCCGGAAGTGCTCGGCATGTCGATGCGGCTCGCGGTGATGAGGCAGGGACGCATCGTCCACGTCTTCGCGCGCGGCGAAGCGACGCAAGAATCCGTCATCCGCTTCGCCACGGGAACGGCGGCCTAGATGGCGCAAGCCGCGGCCGCAGCGGGGGACGCGCTCAAGCGGAAGGGGCGAGCTTCGCTCTACCGCATCGTCGGCATCATCGTCGGTCTGGTCGTGCTCCTCGTCGCGGTGAACGTCGCCACGCACGGCGACTTCCTCGCGCCGGGCAACGTCCTCAACATCCTGCGGCAGATCGCGGTGAACGCCATCCTCGCGACCGGTCAGACGTTCGTCATCATCACCGCCGGTATCGACCTGTCTGTCGGCTCGCTCGTCGCGCTCACGGGCGTGCTCATGGCGGGCACGCTCGCGGGAATCCATACGCCGTGGCTTGCGGTGCTCGTCGCGATCGTCGTCGGGATCGCGGTCGGCGGCGGGGCGGGCGCGATCAACGGCACACCGGTCGTCAAGTTCGGATTGCCGCCGTTCATCACGACGCTCGCGATGATGCTCATGGCGCGCGGCGTCGCCTTCATGTTCACGAACGGCGCGCCGATCGAGATCGACAACGCCGGTTTCAACGACCTCGGATCCGGCCTGCTCCTCCCGACGCTCGGCCGGCTCGTGCACATCCCCGGCATTCCGGTGCCCATCGTCATCATGGTCGCGGTCGTCGTCGCGGCATCATTCGTGCTCGGCCAGACGCGCTTCGGCCGCTACGTCTACGCGATCGGCGGCAACGAAGAGGCGGCGCGGCTTTCAGGTATCGCGGTCGGCCGCGTGAAGCTCGGCGTCTACATCATCTCCGGCGCGCTCGCCGGGCTCGCGAGCCTCCTGCTCGCGGCGCGCCTCAATTCGGGTATACCTCAATCGGGTCTCGGCTACGAGCTGCAGTCCATCGCGGCGGTCGTCGTCGGCGGCACCTCGCTCATGGGCGGCCGCGGGTCAATCGGCGGTACGTTCGTCGGCGCGCTTCTCATCGGCGTGCTCTACAACGTCATGAACCTGCTCAACGTCCAGTCGTACGCGCAGGAGGTCGTCCTCGGCGCGGTAATCCTTGTGGCAGTTCTGCTCGACGAACTTCGCAAACGATACCTCGCGGCTAGGTAAAGGAGTATGGCGGACAATCTCTGGGAGCGGATCGATCCGCTCATCGCGCGGTGGAAGAAGTTCGAGCCGTCGACCGACGCTGAACGACTTGCAGCCCTCGAACACTCGCCGACCTCAGAGCTGCAACGCCTCATCCGCGAAGTCGACGAAGCGAAGACCGACATCGACACGTTTGTCGGTGCCCTTGAGAAGAAATACGGCGTCTCGGAGACGGGCGAGATCGGCGCGGAATCGACGCCGGATCCGACTGACGCAAAACGCCACAAGGCGCTTGTCGCCCTCAAGCAAGCTTACTCTGAAGCGGCGGAAGAGATCTCCGATCGGGAACTCGCCGGCGAGTAACACTTCTATACCTTGCTTTAGAAAAGGGAGCGGTCGAGATCCATCTCGTGGCGATTACAGGTTGAAGGCTGAGTCCGCGAGTTGGGGGTCGATGATCACGTCCGTGTAGACGACGTGGCGGACGAGCGTGTCGCCTTCCCACTGATCGTATTCTGAAGGCAAGCCGTCTGAAGCGAGCACGACTCGCTCTTTCGTGACGCTCTCATCGCCTGACGGGTCGGGAACGCTGAAGTCGATCGC
>JANWLL010000173.1 GCA_025450855.1 Vulcanimicrobiia bacterium | reverse complement strand
CGCGGCGGTCGAGATGAATCTCGACCGCTCCCTTATCCAAAAAGGCGAGGCCGCGGCGGTCGAGATGAATCTCGACCGCTCCCTTATCCAAAAGGCGAGGCCGCGGCGGTCGAGATGAATCTCAACCGCTCCCAATAGAAATATCTAGGGCGATGGGGGCGGGGACGGCATGATCTCGCCGTCACAGATGCGGACGAGTTTGTCCGCCGCGATGGCGGCTCGCGACTCGGACGACGCGATGATCCAGCGCTGGCGTCCCCATTGAAGGACGTCTTCGAGATCGCCGGCTCTCGGCGTCGGCGAGACCTTCGGATCTGGGCTCGAGTTCGCCATCGTGTCGACGCCGGGCTGATCGACCGGGTCGTCGAGCAGCGAGATACCGTGCTCGCTATACCCAGGCGGCATCAGGTACTGGATATTCGTCTCGGCCGTGTCTTCCGATGAATGCTTGTCCTCGAGCACGTGGATGACGCTCGTCAGGTCGTAGCTGACGGTGCGCTGCTTGTCGATCGCCTTCTGGAGCTGCGAAGCCGCCTCTTGCAGAGCGGCTTTGCGCTGCGGATCGGTCGTCTGGTTCGCTTGCGCGAGCAGCGAGTTCACTTCGGCTTGCGTCTGCGGGATCTGCTTGAGCATCGCGCCGACGTCGGCGATCAGCTTGACCCGGTCGTCGTAGACGCGCATCGCGCCATCTCGCCTGTTCCAATCGAGATCGATCTGATGGATGGTCGCGTCGATCGAGTCGAGATGCCTGTCGCCGCCGACGATGCCGGTCGTCGCGTTGTTGAAGTGTTCGACGAATGTCGAACAATACGCGCTCGTGTAGATGTGAGAGAGGATCTTCGGCTGGCCGGGTGATGGGCTCGAGGACGGCACACCTGCCGGCACGCGGTCGATGAGCACGAGCGGTGCGAGCGAAGGGCTCGGAGAGGCTTGCGGCGTCGCGTCGGCCGCAGGAGCGCCGCCCGGCGACGGTGCCGGGTTTTGCGCGGGCACGGGAGAGGCGGCGGCCGCCACGAAAATGGCGGCGCCTAGGGCGATCGCGATAGTGCGACGCTGGCCCATAGTTCGTGGATGTTCCGCGACCCCGAGTGACGGACCTGGAGACTTTTCATCTCATGTCGCGATATGACGTGGTCGTGGCAGGCGGCGGAGCCGCAGGTCTTAGCGCCGCGATATTTCTCGCTCGCGCCGGCGTCAGCGTCGCCGTGTTCGACCGAGCCGAGTCGAGCTTGCGCCGCGTCGAGAAGGTCTACAACTACCTCGGATTTCCCGATGGCGTCGGCGGCACGGAACTGCTCGTATTGGGGAGGCGGCAAGCCGAGCGCTTCGGCGCTGCCGTTCTCGACGCGAGCATCGACACGGTGACGTCGACGCCAGACGGTTTTGGCGTCGCGACGAGCGATGCGGCACACGAATGCACGTACTTCGTCATCGCGTCGAACAAGCGCACGGACCTGGCCACCGCGCTCGGCATCGAGCTCGGCGGTTTCGGGGGACGTTTCGTCCAGACGGATGATAGCGGCGCGACCGTCGTCGACCGTTGCTACGCCGCCGGCCGCATCACCGGACGCCCAAGTCAGGCGATCGTCTCGGCTGGAGACGGCGCGCGCGTCGCGATCGCGATCATCGAACGCATCCGCGGCGGCTACTACGTCGATCACGACACGTAGCGGCATGTCGTATAAAGCAGGGAGCCCGCGGGAACGGCGCGCACATGAACGCCCGATGCGGCGCGCTGATCTGGCGGCGAACCCCTGCGGCGGCTTCTTCTAGATGGGAGTCGCACGCAGCCGTCACGGCGCCCATATCGCCCCCGTTCGAGCCGCGCTCGTCGTCCTCGGCGTTCTCGCCGGCATCGTCGTTCTCGCCGCCGCCTGGTTCATCCGAGCACCGCTTCCCAAACTCGACGGCACGATCGACGCTGCCTCGCTCAAATCCGAAGTCACCATCCGGCGCGACGACCGCGGCATTCCGCACATCACCGCGTCGTCGGCATCGGATCTTTTCTTCGGACAGGGTTTTGCGTGCGCGCAAGACCGCTTGTGGCAGATGGACGTCTTGCGACGCGAGGCCGAAGGCAAGCTGTCGGAGCTGTTCGGTCCGGTCGCGCTCCCCATCGACGAATACTACCGCACGATCGGTCTCGGCGAAATCGCTCAGGCCGCGGCAGATGGGGCGACGCCCGCCGAACACGACGTATTGCGGTCGTACGCCGCCGGCGTCAACGCCGCGGCACTAACACGTCCGCTTCCGCTCGAATTCCGCATGCTCGGCTACAAGCCTCAGCCGTGGACGCCTGCCGACACGCTCGCCGTCGGACTGCTCATCACGAAGCAGCAAGACGACAACTGGAAAGACATCCTCTTGCGCTCCGATATCGCCGCGAAGGTCGGAACAGTGGCCGCGCACGCGCTCATGGATTTCCAATTGCCGGCGCTCGAGGAGTACATGCCCGGCTACGTGCCGCGCGCGAAGCCGTCGCCGGGAATCACGAACGCGACGACGATCGAGCCGGCGTTCGATCTCGCCCGCGCGCGAGGCGTCGACTCGCCTGCACTCGCCGATCATCAAGGATCGAACAACTGGACCGTCGGGGCATCGCGCACGACGACGGGCAAGCCGGTCCTTTCGAACGACACGCACCTCGATCACACGCTGCCGAGCACGTGGTGGGTATCGCAGATCGAAGGTGCGGGCTACGACGTCGAAGGCTTCACGCTTCCAGGCTTGCCGGGCGTCGTCATCGGCCACAACGCGCGCATCGCGTTCGGCGTGACGAGCGCCGCCGAAGACGTCGAGGATCTGTACGTCGAGCGTTTCGAGTCGGCGTCGTCGGACCGCTACCTCGCGAACGGGAAGTGGTTCAAGGCTCGTCATCGGATCGAGATGATAGTCATCAAGGGGCGCGCGCCGCTCGCACTCGACGTGCTCGTCACGAGGCACGGGCCGGTCGTCAAGCGATCGGGCCCGACCGGCTTGGCGCTCAGCTGGACGGCGCTGCGCGAAGGCACGAACGTCAACGCCGTCCTCGATTGGGATCGCGCTTCGGATTGGCCGCACTTCCGCGCGGCGCTTTCCGAGCTCGTCGGACCGACGCTCAACTTCGCGTACGCCGACGTCGACGGCCATATCGGTTACCAAGATGCCGGTCGCGTGCCGGCGCGCGTCGCCGGCGACGGCACGATGCCCGTCGAGGGGCAAGACGACCGCTTCGCGTGGAAAGGCGACGTGCCGTTCGATAGCTTGCCCCGCGCGCTCGATCCGCCGCGCGGATTCCTTGCGACGGCGAACAACGAAATCGTGCCCGGCACATTCGCGCCGGCGCTCTCTCGCGACTACCTGCCGCCGTACCGGATCCACGAGATCATCGCGCGGCTGTCGCCGCCCGGGAAGCGGACGCCCGAGGAGCTCGGATCGGTCCAAGGAGACGATTTCGACTATCCTCGGTCGCGCCTGGCCCAGGCGGCCGCTCCAATTCTCGCCGCATCGTCATCGCCCGCCGATCGCGATCTCGCTTCGTTGATATCCGGCTGGAACGGCAACACGGACGTCGACGCGATCGCGCCGACGTTCCTCGCGGTGCTCGACCACGCGCTTCAGGACCGGTTGTTGAAGAAGCAGTTCGGCTCGGCGCTTCTCACCCGCTACGACGATCATCAGCATTTGATAACGCCGCTCATCCGGGCGCTCGACGGCGACAACACGCTCGCCAAAATGGGCATCACGCGCGCGGCGGTCCTGGGCGCTGTATTGCCGGCCGCGCACGACGCGGAAGCGGCGCTCGGATATCCGCAGCGACCGTTGCAGAAGTGGGGCGACGCGAACGCGGCCGTCTACGACCATCCGCTCGCGATCGGCTGGCCGTTGACGCTGCTGAGCGCTCCGACGATTCCCCAACGCGGCGATCCGTATGCCGTCTTTCAAAGCCGGCCCGACTTCGGCCCGTCGATGCGTTTCGTCGGCGATACGCGCGATTGGGATCATTCGTCGATGCTGCTGACGCTCGGCGAATCCGGCGTCTGGACTGACGCGCACTACGACGACATGGAGCGCGATTGGGTCGATGTCGAATTCCGGCCGACGCCGTTCAGCGATGCGGCCGTGCTGAAGGCGACGACCGATACGCTGCGTCTCGAACCGGCTGCGCCGTAAGATGGACGGTCGTCGCCCGGATAGAAGCACGCGGCCATGATACGCATCCGGCTTCGCTTGCTGCTCACGAGCTTCAACAAGTCCGCGATGGACTACGCGCTCGCGCGGCTCGAGGTAGCACTCGCAAATCCTCACGCGCCCGCGCCGCCGCTCGTCGATCGCGTCGGCGTGCAGCTGCGCCAGGACGACGATTTCGACGCGCGCTGGCCGGGCGCGCTGGCACAAGTGTCGGCGGCATCGGCGTACGTCGCCGACGCGAACCGCGGTAAGATCGCAGTCGAGCGCGACCTCGCGTGGGCGCGCTTGTCTCGCACCGTCAAGATGATGCGGCAATTCGCCGACAGCATCGAGTGCTTCGCGCACGAGCGCGGCGAAGGCCGCATCGGCGGGGGCGGCGCTTGAACCTCAAGATCGCGGTGCTCGGCGCGGGTGTCATGGGAAACGGCATCGCGCACAGCCTAGCGGTCGGCGGTTTCGACGTCGAACTTTACGATCCGATCGAAGCGGCGCGGATCGGCGCGATCGAGCAGATCCGCAAGAATCTCGCTAAGGGCGTCGAGCGTGGCAAGCTCAGCGCCGGCGAGGCCGACGTCGCGCTAAAGCGAGTCAAGCCGGCGGTGACGCTCGCGGCAGCGCGCGATTGCGGGCTCGTCATCGAAGCGGTCCCCGAAGAGATGGCGCTCAAGCACGCCATCTTCAAAGAGCTTTCGACGGTCTGTCCGCCGGCGACGATCCTCGCGACGAATACGTCGGCGCTTTCGATCACCGAGATCGCTGCGTCGGCGACCGAACCGTCGCGCGTCGTCGGGATGCACTACTTCAATCCGGCGCACATCATGAGGCTCGTCGAGGTCGTCCGCGGGCTCGAGACGGCGGATCGCGCGGTCGAAGTCGTCGAGTCGGTCGCGAAGCAGTGCGGCAAGGAGACGGTTCTCATCAACGAAGCGCCGGGTTTTGCGACGAGCCGCATCAATGCGATGATCGGCAACGAAGCCTTCTATATGTTGATGGAAGGTGTAGCCTCGGCGCGCGACATCGACAAGGCGCTCAAACTCGGCCTCAACCATCCGATGGGGCCGTTCGAGATGATCGATCTCGTCGGACTCGACACGCGCCTCAAGGTGCTCGAGTATCTGCACGCGACGCTCGGGGAGAAGTTCCGGCCGTGCCCGCTGCTCGTCAAGTATGTGAAGGCCGGGCGCCTCGGACGAAAAGTCGGCCGCGGCGTGTACGACTACCCGGACAAGTAGGGCGGGTTAGCGCACAT
>JANWLL010000172.1 GCA_025450855.1 Vulcanimicrobiia bacterium | reverse complement strand
TCAGTAGCGGACGTGTTGCAGTTTGACGTGGCGTATCGCGCTCTGTCCGCGATGGACGATGGCTTGCGAGAACTGGCAATTTCCGGCCGGCGGCGGGCCGCCGAAGTTCTTGATCGTGAGCGTGAACAGCTGTGCGAACAGCGAGTAGCCGGCATCGTCCGGATGGAAGCCGTCTATGTAGAAATTCGACGGGTCGTACGACCGCGGGTCGCACTCCGCGTCGATCACCGGGATGCCCTTGCTAACGGCTGTGTTGAGAACGCCGGCATCGATACCCGTCGAGATCGCGTCGAGCAGCGCCTGAAGACCGGGTTGGCCGAGAGCGGGATCATTCGGGCCGCAAAAAGGCGGCGGACTGCCGGGGTTCGAGCCGACGCAAACACCCCGCGGGGTGAGGCCGAAGTTCGGCAAGTTCGATATGTAGATGCGGGCCAACGGCACGCGCGCATGAATCGCAAGCATCAGCGTGTTGAAGTCGTTGCCGAAGTTGGTGATATCGGCTACGATCATGTCGTGGATCTCTGGTGGCGTGCACCGCGCACACGCGACGGCCACGTGTGCGAGAATCGCCTCCGTGTCGTTGCCGCCGGCGAACACCGTGACGACCGTCTGGTCTACGGGTATGAGCGGCAGTTCGTCTGAGATGAAATCGCCGGGGATGCAGACATTTGCCCCGCTCGACGTGCAGTCTTGGAACAAGAGCGGCTCCCAGGTGTTCCCGAGCGTGCGCTCGGTCGGGCCGACGACCGCACCGGATATGCCGAGGTCCGTCAGCGAAGAGGTGCTCGTCGACGAGATCAGGCGCCCTGCGATCAAGGGCACGTATCCCTTGCCGCCCGGACAGTTCGACGGCGACGGCATCTGCTCGGTGTCGGGCCCGACGATGACCGGCGCCGTCGCACAGGGTGCAGTCGAACCGAAACCGACGGCGTCGCTCGCGCCGACGGCGGTATAGATGTACGAGTGCTGGATGGCGAGCGGGTCCGAGCCGGCCGTCTGTCCGAGCTGCGAGCATGACGCGAGCCCGACGAGGACGCCCGCGAGCGCAGCGATCGAGCCAAGACGACGGACGAACATGAGAGCACCTCTGACACGCGCGAACCGGCGCACGACTCCGAGGAGCGCGCGCGAGAAGCGAAGGTTTTGTCCCGTTAGCGGGCCAACCCTGCCCGCGACCGCGTACGAGCGCGGGGCTACGAGCCGGCAACCGGAGCGGTTGCGTTTTAGAATCGACATGATGTTGAGACGGACGATCCCAGCCACCGCGTGCACATTTCTTGCGCTCTCGCTCGCGGCGAGCGCGCTGGCGGCCCCGAGCGGGTTCCTCCACGTCGGCGACGTCGTCCGGTATGGGTTGTCGATCGGCGTCAACGTGAACGTCGCACCCGCGCCGAACACGACGCAGCCGCCGGTCGTCGTCAAGACGAACGTCTACGGGGCCGAGACGATCACCGGCCTGCGCGCGGATCCGGATGGATCGGTGCATGCGAAAGTCGACGTCGCGCTCAATTCAGCCGGCACCTCAGGTACGACCATCGTCGACCGCTCGCTTCTCATGAAGATAGCGCCCGATGGTTCGGTCGTCGGCGAAGGCGGCGAAGACGCGACGACGATGCAGTACATCCAAGCGCTGAGCGAAGCGTCGCGACCGTATCGCAACCGTACGCTCTACGTCGGCGAGAAGTTCAGCCAGACGATGCAGCTTCCGGGCGTCGTACCGATGACCGTCAACACCCAAGCGACCGTCGTCGGTGAAAAATCGTACCTCGGCTATCCGACCTTTGCGATCCAGAGCACGGGCACCGGGAACTTCAACACGATGCTCGAGGGCATGCACGCGAAGGGCGTGTTCGACGTCGCGGGCACGACGTATTACGACCAGCGTGACCGGCTCCTCATCGGCCAGGCGATGCGGTCGAGCATCAACGCGCAGGTCGAGGGCGCGCAAGGGAATCACATCACCGCGACGACGACCGTGTCGCTATCGCTCGGATCGTACGTTCACGGAAAGCCGGCGCCCGTCAGGCGTGCCCCTCCAAGCCCAAGCGCAAGCCCGACGCCGACGCCGAGTCCGTCGCCTTCGGCGACGCCGACGCTCTCGCCGAGTCAGTACTACACACCGACGCCGCCCGCTCCGACACCGGCGCCCGTGTTCAGCCCGTACCCGCCGCGCTAGCGCATCGCGTATCGCAGCCGTGGATGACACACGCACGCTGCTCTTCGGGCACGGTGCGGGCGAAGGCATCGTCGCGGTCGAGCCGTATCCGACCGCCGGCACTGCGACCGTCTATCGCCGTACTTCGGACGGCATCGTGCGAGATGTCGTGCCGTTGCGCGCCTGGCTCATCGCGCGAAAGCGGCTCGACGGGACGACAGAGCTAGCAGGCAGCCATCCCCTCCGGCATCTGCTCGCGACCAACGACGGCCGTCAAGTCCGGGAGTGGTCGCAGACGCTCGCGAGCGACCAGCGCATCACGTACCTCGATCCGGTGACCGCGCATCTCGTCGCGAGCGGTGATACGTTCTATCGCGGGCTGCGCTTCGACCAGCTCCGCCGCCTCCAGTTCGACCTCGAGACGCTCGACGTCTACCCGGATCGCGACGAAGCGGCGATCTGCCTCATCGCGGTGCGCGATGATGACGGCTTCGAACGCGTCCTCGCGCTCGACGACTTCCCGAGCGAGGCGGCGATGATCGCCGAGTTCGCGCGCATCGTGCGCGAACGCGATCCCGACGTCATCGAAGGCCACAACGTCTTCAACTTCGACTTATGGTATCTGTACGAACGTGCGCGACGCTTCGGCGTGCCGCTCGTCATCGGGCGCGACGGCCGCACGCCGCTTTGGCTCGACGAGTCGATCCGCCGTTCGGTCCCGGCCGGCATGTCGTGCAAGTACTATCGCATCGAGGGTCGCCAGATCGTCGATACGTTTCTGGGCGTCATGCGTTGGGACGTCGGACGCAAGCTGCCTAACTACAAGCTGAAACAAGTCGTCCGCCACCTCGGCATCGGCGATGAGTCGCGCGCGATGGTCGATGCGGCGAACATGCGAGCGCTGTGGAACGATCCGCAGCAGCGCGCGCAGCTCAAAGCATACTGCCTCGACGACACGCGCGACACCGCTCGGCTGTCGGCCCTCGTCACGCCCAACGAGTTCTACCAAGTGCAGATGGTGCCGGAGTCGCTGCAAGGACTCGCCTTCGTCGGGATCGGCAGCCGGATCGAGCGGCTCTTGGTCCGCGCGTATCTCCGTGCGAATCACTCGATCCCGCGCCCGCGACCGACCGCGCCCACGGAAGGCGGATTCACGGCCGCTTTCGCGACCGGTGTCTTCCGCGACGTCGCCAAGTGCGACGTCGAAAGCCTGTATCCGTCGCTCATGATCGCTCGCGGCATCAAGCCGGAGGACGACGACCTCGCCGTCTTCCTGCCGATGCTTGCCGAGCTGCGAAGGCGCCGCGTCGGGGTGAAGCGCGCATCGGCAGCGGCGCTCGCGGAAGAACGAGCCGACGAACATCGCGCTGCCGACGGTCTGCAGAACGCTCTCAAGATACTCGTCAACTCGTTCTACGGATTTCTCGGCACGAACGGTCTCCATTTCAACGATCCCGCTGCGGCCGGGCGGGTCACCGAAGCGGGCCGTAGCGTCATGCTGCGCATCGTCGAAGAATTGCGCGCGACGGGCGCGACCGTCATCGAGGCGGATACCGACGGCGCGTACTTCGTCACGCCGTACGGCGCCGATCCCGAGGCGCTCGTCGCTCGCGTCGGAACGACGCTGGACGACGGCCTCAATCTCGTATTCGAGGAGCGCTACGGTGCGATGCTGTCGCTCAAGGCGAAGAATTACGCGCTCGCTCGAAAGGATGGTACGCTCGTCATGCGCGGATCCGCGCTGCGCTCCGCGCGCGACGAGCCTTTCGGCCGCGCGCTCATGCGCGAGATCGTGTCGGCGCTCTTCGCCGGAGAGCCGGAATCGATCGAACGCATCGTCGAGTCGACGATCGCCGCCGTACGAGGCGGCTCGATGGGCGTCGACGAGTTCGCGCGCCGCGAGTCGGTCACGTCGAAGACGTTCAACACGCCCGGCAATCGCCGGCTCGCCCAGGCGCTCGCCCGCCGCGGGGTCGCGATCGGCGACAAGGTCCGCATCTACCAGCGCAGCGACGGCGAGCTGACGCTCGCCGAGGAGTATGCCGACGACGAGGACCGCGAGTACCTCCTGCGGCGCGTCGAGGACTTCGTCGCCCGTTTCGGCGAGATCATCCCTGTCGAAGCGCGGCGTGCGGCGAGCAAGGATCGGGACCAGCTCTCTCTTCTATAGAAAGGCGTCACAAATGAGCGATGTCCGCGACGCCGGACACGAGCTCGCCAACCAACTGTCGACCGTGCTGGCGCTCGCAGATCTCGAGCGCAGGCGTGCGGAGCGCGGCGGCGGCGAGGCCGAGACGTTCGCGACGATCGCCGATTGCGTGCGCAAGGCGGCGTCGAGCGCCGACGTCCTCTCCGCGGGGTCGCGCGATCTTCGATATTTGCGCGCCGCGCATGGCGAGTCGGAACCATTGATCAAAGAGCTCGAAGAGCTATGCGCGCGCGACGACATCCCGCTCATCGATCCCAGCACTGCCCGCTTTCTGTCGGTGACGGTGAGCGCGATGCTCGCGAGCAGCATCCTCGAGCTCGGGACCGCTTACGGATATTCCGCGCTGACCATGGCGCGTGCGCAACCGGAGGCCGGCCGCATTTGGACGATCGACCCCGACAGGGAGCGGACGGCGATCGCGCGGTCGTTCTTCGAGCGCGCTGGCGTCGCCGACCGCATCGAGATCATCGAACAGCCGGCCCTCGACGTGCTCCCGAAGCTCGCACAACGCCAGTACGACATCGTGTTCATCGACGCGCTCAAGGAGGAGTACGCCGACTATCTGCGGCTCACGCTCCCGCACCTGAAGCGCTGCGGGCTCGTCATCGTCGACAACCTGCTCTGGCACCACCGCGTCGCCGTGCCGGAGGCGGACACGGATGAAGAGTCGACGAAGTCGATCCGCCGCTTCAATAGGGCGTTCTTGTCGCATCCCGATCTCAACTCGGCCATCTTGCCGATCGGCGATGGCGTCGGGATCGGCGCGAAGACGAGGTGACTTAAAGCCATGATCGACTTGCGCCGTACCATTCTCGCAGCCGCCGCGGCGATCGCGCTTTGCGGTGCAGCGCCGGACGCAGCTCCCGCACCATCGCCGTCAGCGACCGCGACCGTGCCCCCCGGCGCCGGCGCGCTGATCGCCTCCCCGCCGGTGATAGTGCCGCGCTCGCCCGGCTATTTCGACTACATGACGGTCGACGGCGACTACCGCCGCCTGCTCGTCGCGCACGCGGACAGCGATCAGCTCGCGATCATCGACGTCGACGCCGGCACGGTGATCCAGGCTGTCGACCTGGGCAACAACACGGGCGGATTTGGCGTCGCGGTCGACGCGCGCGACGGCAAGTATTTCGTCGGCACCGCGGCCAACCGCGTCGTCGACATCAACCGCAAGAACATGGTGCTCCAGCAGTATATCACGCTGCCGGGGCCGGTCGACGCGATCGTATTCGATCCGAAGAACGACACGCTCTACGCCGACGAGGACCACGGATCGCACGTGTGGGCGATCGACGCCAAGCGCGACAAGCTCGTCGCTTCGATAGCGCTTCCCGGGGATCCCGAGTACGTCGACTACGATCCCGTCTCGAATCGCGTCTACCAGAACATCAAACCGGCCCCGTCGCTCGTGGTCGCGATCGATCCCGGCTCGAACACGATCGCGGCGCAGTGGCCGGTCGCGCCGGCAGTGAGCCTCCACGGGCTCGCGATCGACGGCGCGAGCGGACGCGTCTTCAGCGTCGGGCTGAACGGCAAGCTCGCCGTCATCGACGTGAAGACCGGCGCGATCGTCACGGAAGTCGACGTCGCGGGCCGCGTCGACCAGATCGCGTTCGATCCGGCGACGAAACGCGTCTACTGTCCGAGCGGATCGGGCGTGCTCACCGTCGTCCAGGAGTCGGAGGCGGGCGCATCCGTGCTCGACACGATCACCGTGCCGCGCGGCACACACTCGTTAGCCGTCGACCCGAAGACGCACGACGTCTGGATCTCGTACGGCGCACCCGACGGCGACTACGTGGAAAAACTGACCCCGACGAACATGTAGCGGTCGAGATTCATCCCGACCGCCGCG
>JANWLL010000171.1 GCA_025450855.1 Vulcanimicrobiia bacterium | reverse complement strand
GGCAAGCCGTCATGGGATTTTCGTGAAGCGCTGCGCTCGATCGCGAAGTACGCGAGCAGCGCGACGGTCGGCAGCATTCTCGGCTTCTTCAACTACCGGATCGACTCGCTCGTGCTCATCGGCTTCCTCGGGGCGCCGGGTTTCGGCGTCTATTCGGTCGCCGTCTCCGCAGGGGAAGTGCTCTTCCGGATCCCCCGCGCGGTCGCGACTGCGACGACGTATCGCGTCGGTGCATCCGCCTTCGAAGACTCGGCCCTGACGACCGCACGCTCGATCCGGACGTGCACGGCGCTTGTCGTCGCCGCGACTTTGCCGCTCTACGTGCTTGCACCATGGCTCGTACAATGGTTCTACGGCCCGCAGTTCGCGGAAGCCGCGCCGGCGCTGCGCATCCTTTTGCCGGGCATCGTGTTGTTCGTCTCGGTCGGACTATTCAGCCCGTTCTTCACGTTCCAGATGGGGCGGCCGATCGTCGTCGTCTATATGTCGCTCTGCATGATCGCACTCCAGACAGGGCTCGGGTTCTGGCTCGTGCCGATCTACCAGCTCGAAGGCGCGGCCATCGCCTCGACGTCGACGTATATCGTATCGGCGATCATCGTGACGATCTATTTCTGCAGGCTGACGAAATTGAATTGGGTCGACGTGTGGATCCTCAGAAAGGAAGATCTCAAGACCCTGCGCCGGCTTTTGCCGCGAGAT
Source organism: Vulcanimicrobiia bacterium (assembly GCA_025450855.1). GTDB lineage: Bacteria > Vulcanimicrobiota > Vulcanimicrobiia > Eremiobacterales > Eremiobacteraceae > JANWLL01. Next base: position 11,376 of record JANWLL010000171.1, on the reverse strand, counting down.
CGTCCATCTGAGCGCGCATCATCGGGCCGCTGACGATCGCACGCACGACGCCCGAACCGTCGACGACGATCGTGTGCGGGATGACGCGGGCGCCGAGCAAATCTTTCGTCTGACGGCTCGAATCGATGAGCATCGGATACGCGATGTGGTAACGCGTGCGGAACGCCTCGACGAGCGGTACCGTCTCTTCTTGATCGACGCCGACGACGTCGACGCCGCGGTTCTTCCAGGCGCTCGCGAACGCGACGAGATCGGGCGTCTCCGCCTTGCACGGCGGGCACCAGGTGGCGAAGACGTTGACGAACGTGACCCTGCCGGGCGCCGGCTGCAACTGTTCCGTCGAGCCGTCAAGCGTCGCAAAGCTGAGGTCGGGAAGCGGCTTGCCGACGGTCGCCGACGGGTGGAAGTGGAAGCCGCATCCGCCCGTCGCGAGAGCGATCGCTGTGGCACACGCGGCGAGCACGAAGCGGGTCATGGCCTTGAAGCGTTTCGTTCGGACGGCGCCTTAGTCCCGTATGCACGCTACTCGCATGCCGCGACGAACGTCTGAACCCTGCTTGTCACCTCTTCGAGCACTGTGATAGACTGTATGGAGCGGTCGAACTTTGGAGCGGTCGACCTTTACGGTCGACCGAAATCCCCTCACCGCACATCTCCTTCCTGCTCGTCCGGCTTGCCGCGATCTTCGCGGCAGCGTACAGGACGGGCCTAACGCCCGAAGGGAGGCAGCGACGCCCGTGTCGCAATACGAGATCACCTATATCGTCCGTCCGCTCCTCGAAGACCCGCAGGTCGACGAGGTCGCGTCGCATTTCTCCGAGGTCGCCAAACAGAACGGCGGCGAGGACATCGGCGCCGAGCGCATGGGTAAAAGACGCCTGGCCTACGAGATCCAAAAAGTGCGCGAAGGCCACTACGTGTGCATGAAATTCAAAGGCGCTTCCGCGTGCGCCGACGAGGTCATGCGTCAGATGCGCCTCCACGAGAACATCCTCCGGGCGCTCGTCGTCCGCGTCTAGCCCGTGATTATGTTTGTAGCGGTCGAGCTTCGGCTCGACCGGTGTATCCAGAACATGCGAATTGTGAGGTGTTACCGTGGCCGGATCCTATAACCACATCGTGCTCGTCGGCCGCCTCGTCGCGGATCCCGAGCTGCGCCAGACGCAAGACGGGACCCCCGTCACGTCGTTCCGTATCGCCGTCAACCGGCCGAAGGGTCGCAGCGGCCAAGAGCAGACTGATTTCTTCGGCGTCTCCGTCTGGCGTCAACGCGCTGAAGCTGCGGCGAAGTATCTCCAAAAAGGCAGGCCCGTTCTCGTCTCGGGCCGCCTGCAGATCCGCGAGTACACCGATCGCGAGGGCAACAAACGCACCGCGGTCGAGGTGAGCGCGGACGACTTTCAATTCATGGACAGCAAGCCAGCCGGCGACAACGGCGGCGCGCCGCGCCAAGCGGCATCGACCCCATCGTCGGATCTGCCGGAGTACGAGTTCCACAGCGACGCCGACGAAGAAGTCCCATTCTGATCGAAGACCGATAAGGAAGACCGATGCCACCAAGGCCAAAACTAAAGCTGAAGAAGCGCGCCGCTAAAGATCGAAAGCCGAAGCGTAAGGTCTGTTCGTTCTGCGTCGACAAAGTCGATCACATCGACTACAAAGACGCGCCGCGCTTGCGCAAGTACGTGTCCGAGCGCGGCAAGATCTTGCCGCGCCGCATCTCCGGCAGCTGCGCGCGGCACCAGCGCGCGGTGACGGCGGCGGTGAAGCGCGCGCGCGTCATCGCGCTTTTGCCCTTCGCCTCGGACTGACGGGATTGCGGTGAAGGTCATCCTCAAAGCCGACGTCGGGGGCGTCGGCAAAGCAGGTTCCATCCTCGACGTGGCTGACGGTCACGCGCGGAACTACCTGCTGCCGAAGGGATTGGCCGAAGAGGCGACCGTGGGGAACCTCCAGCAGCTCGAAGGCCGCCGCGCCGCCAAGCAAAAGCGCGACGACAAGAGCCTCGCCGAAGCGAAGGCGCTCGCGTCGACGATCTCGGGGAAGCCGGTCGTCGTTCGAGCAAAGGGCGGCGAGCACGGCAAGCTCTTCGGCGCCGTGACGACGACGCAGATCGCCGATGCGGTGCACGCCGAGTTCGGCGTCGCGCTCGACCGCCACAAACTCGAACTCGCCGAGCCGATCAAATCGGCGGGCGACCACATCTGCGTCGCCAAACTCGCGCACGGCGTATCGGCGAAGATCGCCGTCCGCGTCGTCACGAGCTGATCGTGGGCAAGTCCGCCCCGCGCCGGAACCGCCGGGCCGGCGCTCCGCCGTCAGCGCAGGCGGCGCTCGGGCGTCAAGTCACCGCGCTGTTCGACATGCTCTCGAACCTCGTCGGGGCCGACAAACTCGTGCTCAAAGCGGGCAAGCTCGACGCGCTCAAGCTCATGCGCAGCCGCGACCTTGGGGATCGAGTCCTCGCGCTCCGGCGTCTCGTCTTCGAAGATCCGACGCTCGTGCGGACTCCGTCGCGCTCCGGCTACGCCGACGCGCTTGCGGCGGTCGAGGAGGAGCTCGCCGAGCTCATCGCACACCGCACCGTCGAAGAGAGCATCGAGAAGAAGGTCAACGCGAAGATGGCGGCGCGCCACTTCGAGTACATCAAAGACCTGAAGCTCGAAGCGCTCAAGGAGACCGGCGGTCCCGAGACGTCCTCGACGCAGAACAAGCTTGAGGAGCTCGAGGCGCTCGAGCGGCGCGGGCTGCCGTCGTCGGCGCTGAGCGTCCTACGGCCGGCGTCACTCGATGAAGTCGTCGGTCAAGACCCGGCCATCCTTGCGCTGCTCGGCAAGATCGCGTCGCCGTTCCCGCAGCACGTCATCCTTTACGGACCGCCGGGCGTCGGCAAGACGACGGTCGCGCGGCTCGCGCTCGAGCGTGCTAAGCACGCGACGTACACGCCGTTCGGCGCAGACGCCCCGTTCGTCGAGGTCGGCGGATCGACGATCCGTTGGGACCCGCGCGAGACGACGAACCCGCTGCTCGGTTCGGTGCACGATCCCATATATCAAGGAAGCAGGCGCGATTTCGCCGAGGGCGGCATACCGGAGCCGAAACTCGGGCTCGTGACGCGCGCGCACGGCGGCGTCCTTTTCATCGACGAGATCGGCGAACTCGACCCCATGCTTCAGGTGAAGTTGCTCAAGGTGCTCGAGGACAAGCGCGTCACGTTCGAGTCGTCGTATTACGACGAGAACGATCCGAACGTACCAGCCTATGTGAAGCGCCTGTTCGACGGCGGTGCGCCGGCCGATTTCGTCCTCATCGGCGCGACGACGCGGCAGCCCGAGGAGATCGATCCGGCGATCCGCTCGCGTTGTGCCGAAGTGTTCTTCACGCCGCTCAACCAGGAGCAGATCGCGTCGATCGTGCACCACGCCGCGCAGCGCCTCCACGCCGCGCTCGACGACGGAGTCGCGGAACTCATCGCGGACTACACGCTCGAGGGGCGGCTCGCCGTGCAGATCCTGGCAGATGCCTTCGGCCTTGCTCTCTATCGCGCGCAAGGCGTCGCCGACTCCGGCATTCCCGTCGCGTCGAACGACGTGCTCGACGTCGTCCGCAGCCGCCGCCTTTCGCAGCACACGCGCGTCAAGGCGTCAAAGGCTTGCGAGGTCGGCAAGGCGTTCGGCCTCGGCGTCTATCACTTCACCGGCTCGATCATCGAATTCGAGGCGGTCGCATTTCGCGCGTCGCAACCGGGCAAAGGGACCGTGCGGTTCAACGACACCGCCGGCTCGATGGCGCGCGACTCGGTATTCAACGCGACGTCGGTCGTCCGCACGCTCGCCGGAGTCGACCCGGCCGACTACGATCTGCACGTCAACGTCATAGGCGGCGGCGCCGTCGACGGGCCGTCCGCGGGTCTTGCCGTCTTCGCCGCGCTCTACTCCGCGCTGCGGCGCGAGCCCGTGCCGCAAGACGTCGCGCTCACCGGCGAGGTCGGCATCCAGGGTCGCGTCCGTCCGGTCGGGGGCATACCCGAGAAGATCTTCGCGGCGCGCATGGCCGGCGTCCGTCGCGTGGTCGTTCCGAGAGAGAATCTCAAAGACGTGCCCACCGGTTTGGCTGGCATGGAGGTCGTCACCGCGGGCGACGTCTTCGAAGCGCTCGCCGCGCTCGACATGAGCATTCCCGCGCGAACCGCGCCGGCGGCAGGCTAGCCGCGTGGCGCTCACCGCGATCGATCGCATTCCGCCGCAAAACCTCGACGCTGAACAAGCCGTCCTCGGCGCGCTCATGGTCGACCGCGAGCTCATGCCGGTCGTCGCCGAAATCGTCCTGACATCGGACTTCTACGCGCCGCACCACGCGACGATCTACGAAGCGCTCCACTCGCTCTACGAACGCGGCGAACCCATCGACAAGGTGTCGGTCGCGGAAGAACTTCGGCGGCGCAAGGTCCTCGACGAGGTCGGCGGCCTCGACCTGTTGACGCAGCTCCTCGACGCGGTGCCGACGACCGCATCGGTCGAGTACTATGCGAAGATCGTCGCGGAGAAAGCGCTCCTGAGGGCGCTCATCACCGCGGGATCGCGCATCTCGGTCATGGGTTTCGAACCGACCGAAGACGTCGACCAGACGCTCGACCAGTGCGAGCAGATAATCTTCGACATCGGGCGCCGCCAGACCGCGGGCTTCACGCTCGTCAAGGACCTGCTCAAGCCGACGTTCGAGCAGATCGACAAGCTTTACCATCAGAGCGGCAACATCACCGGCATACCGTCCGGCTTCGCGTCGCTCGATCACTACACCGCGGGTTGGCAAAAGGGCGAGCTCATCGTCGTCGGCGCGCGCCCATCGATGGGCAAGACGGCGTTCGCACTCGGCGCCGCTGCGTTCGCGGCGCGCTCCGCCGGAAAGACAGTCGCGATCTTCTCGCTCGAGATGAGCGACCAGCAGATCGTCCAACGTCTGCTGAGCGCGGACGCGCGCATCGACGCGCAAAAGCTGCGCACCGGCAACATGCAAGACGAGGACTGGGGCAAGATCACCCAAGCGATGGGACGTCTCGCCGAGATGTCGATCTACGTCGACGACGCACCCGCGCTGTCGACGTCCGAGGTGCGCTCGCGCTCGCGGCGCCTCCAGTCGCGCTCGGGTCTCGACCTCATCGTCGTCGACTACCTCCAGCTCATGCGCTCGACGAATCCGCGCGTCATGAGCCGCGTCGAGATCATCGACGAGATCTGTCGCGGACTGAAGGCGCTCGCGAAGGAACTGCGGGTTCCGATCATCGCGCTCGCACAGCTCAACCGTTCTCTAGAAGTCCGGACCGACAAACGTCCGATGCTCTCCGACTTGCGCGAGTCGGGCGGCATCGAACAAGAGGCCGACGTCGTCGCCTTCATATATAGAGACGAGTATTATAACCCGGGGACCGACCAGGAGAACGTCGCGGAGATCCACATCGCCAAGCAGCGCAACGGGCCGACCGGCATGGTGAAGCTGCGATTCGACAAGAAATTCACCTCGTTCGCGGACCTCGACCTCGAGCACGCCGAGGCCTAGCCACCCTAATAGCATCGTTCGGTCGCAGATTGGGATTTATGGCCGTCGTCCGGGCAGGCGGTCGCATATTACAATAGGTTTCGAGCCCATGCAATATCTCACCGCGGTCCTTATCGCGCTGTCCATGCTCCCGTTGACGCCCGACGCGCATCCCGTCGGCAGCGTCGGCCTCAAAGCGGCGCCCCGCATCGGGCGGCTCGACGAGGCGACGCGAGGCATCGTCATCAGCTCGCTCGCACCCGGAGAACGCATCGAAGTGTACGCGGGCGAACGCCTGATGGACGCGCGCACGGCGACCGCTTCGCGAACGATGTTCCGGCTTCGCTCGGCTCTGCGGCCCGGCACGGTCGTCACCGTCGTCGGGCACCTCACCGCGGGCGGCCTCGTCCGCTCGTCGACCGTCGTCCAGAACGACTACTTGCAGTACCACTACGACCTGGGGCGGACCGGCTGGAATCCGTACGAGACCGTGCTGACGACGACGAACGTCGCCCCGAACAGCTTCGTCCACCTCTTCTCGCTGCCGGTCGACGCGTTCGTCTACGCGCAGCCGCTCTTCGTCGCCGGCGTCACGATCGGGCAAGCGACGCACAACATAGCGATCGTCGCGACCGAAAACGACTCGCTCTACGCGTTCGACGCGGACACAGGCGCGCAGCTGTGGCAGCAGACCTACGCGAATCCGGGCGCCGGCGCCGTGCCGATCCCCTACCAATTCACGAACGCCCAGAACATCATCCCAGCAGTCGGCATCACGTCGACGCCCGCTATCGATCCCAACACGGGAACGATCTTTTTCGTGGCCGCCATACAGCAAGCGGGATCCGGCGGCTACACGTATCACCAGTTCCTCCACGCCGTCGATTGGACCGACGGCGCCGACATCCTCACGCCGGTCGACATCACGGCGACGGCGATGCTCAACAACGGCAGACACGTCGTCTTCGACGCGCTGTCGCAGCTGAACCGCGCCTCGTTGCTCCTCAGCAGCGGCAGCGTCTACGTGAGCTTCGGCAATCACGACGACACGAAGACTCCGAGCACGAAGCCGCACGGGTGGATCTTCCAATACGACGAATCGACGCTCGCGCTCCAGTCGTTCTTCTGCACGACGCTCGACGTCTCGAACAAATACAACGGCACCATCTGGGGCGGCGGTTTTGGACCGGACGCCGATGCCCAAGGCGACGTGATTTTCTCGACCGGCGACGGACCGTTCGACGCGAACACCGGCGGCAACAACTGGGGCGATTCGGTGATGAAGATGTCGCCCGGGCTGACGGTGCTCGACTCGTTCACTCCCGCCGACCAGGCGCAGCTCGCGCAGCTGAACCACGACCTCGGCGCGGGTGGCGTCATGCTCTTGCCCGACCAGCCGGGCGCGCTCCCGCACCTCGCCGTCGACGCGGGCGAAGAAGGGACCATCTATCTCTTGAACCGCGACTCGCTCGGCGGCTTTACGCCATCCGGTCCGGACGCGGTGGTCCAAGAGATGCCGCAGGCGATCCACAAGCTCGTCGGCGGACCGGCGTACTACGCGGGTCCGACGGGAACGTTCGTCTACTATTGCGGCGCGGGCGACCCGCTCAGAGCATTCGCCCTCGACACGTCGCCGCAGCTCACGCTCGCGAGCACCGCTTCGAGTGCGTGCGGCGGCAGCGGCGGCGCGATCCCGGCCGTCTCGTCGAACGGCGCGACGCCCGGCACCGGCATCGTATGGATCACGACGCGGCCGGCGAACCGGGCGACGCATCCCGTGCAGCTTCGCGCCTACGATGCGACCGATGTGAGCCGCCAACTGATCCAGCTCAACGTGGCGTTCTGGCAGAACCTCCACAACCCGCCGTTCCTCACGCCGACCGTCATCGACGGTAAAGTCTTCGTCGGCACGTCGAACAGCGTCGAAGTATTCGGCCTGCAGCCGGCGCGCCGGACCCAGCGTCGAGAGTAGGTCGCCGACCTGAGCGCCGGGAATCAGTCTCTCCTCAACCCGGCTCCAATGCCGAAAGGAAGGCATCTCGTGAAGCCATCAGCCATCGCCGCTATCGCGGCCGCGTCTTTCGTGTTGTTCGGATCGGCCGCGCTCGGAGCGGTGGCGCCGCAGGCATCCTACTCCCCGCAATTCTATCAAGCCGCAGCTGCGTATTGCACGAACACCGGCGGTCAGGTCGAGACGCGCGTCGCCGTCTACGGTTCGAACGGCCCGACGCTGCTGTTCCTCGACGGCTTGCGCCAGTTCTGTCAGTACACGAGGCCCGACGGTTCGCGCATCCATCTCCTTACGACGACGCTCTACTCGCAAAAGCCCACGCTCGCCGCGCTCGCCTATTACGCGCAGGTCGCGCTCGGAAGCTGCAACGGCAATCCGGCGTCGTGCTACTGCACGCTGCTCGGCGGATCCGACCAGTTCGGCGGTACGTCCGGCGCAGGCGGCGGCTGGTATTTGAAAGGCGCGATCGACGAGACGCTCGAGGCGTGCATCTTCCCCGACATGTCGTCGATCGACTCGTGGGGACTCGCATACCACAGCGCCGGCATCATCCGCGGCAAAGACCTCAAAAAAGTCTTGCGCTTCAAGAACCCATACTAGTAAGGCTTAACAGCGGTCCAGCGCCGGGTAAGTTCTTGAACATCGTGCGATCGTCTGCTGCGATAGCTCTGTTCGTTCTCATCGCGTCTTCGCCGGCGCGCGTCGTAGCGATGTCGGTTTCGATCGCGCCTGCGGCGTCGATGACGGACGCCGCCGTCGCCGTGAGGATAAGCGCGCCGCCGGGGGATACGGTCGATGTCGCGCTCGCTGCACAAAAATACGGCCTGACATTCCGGTCGTCGGCGACGTATCGCGCACCTGCCGCCGGCGTCATCGATCTCGCGAAGCAGGCGCCGCTGCGCGGCTCGTACGCCGGCGTCGATCCGATGGGGTTGTTCTGGACGGTCGTTCCCGATAGGACAGCGCCGAAGCCGTTCGAATTCGGCCGCGACACCGATCTCTTAGCCGTCCCCTTCACGATCACTGCGGTCGACCGGTCGAAGACGGCGACGGCCTCCGGCTCGCGCGTCTCGTTGTCTTCAACCGTGGAACGCCGAGTCGTCGACCGCGGACGATTCGTCGCGACGCTGTTCGCGCCAAAGCGCGGCGGATGCGAGCGAGGCGTCGTGATCCTCGGCGGCAGCGAAGGTGGCGTACCCGAACAGCTCGCGGCGGTCGTCGCGGCGCATGGATTCACGACGCTCGCATTGGGATATTTCGGCGCACCGGGTTTGCCGCAGACGTTGACGGACATTCCGATCGAAACGGTTCAACGCGCGGTCACTTTCATGCACGCGCGGCGCGAAGTTTGCACGAGCCGGAGCATCGCGATCCTCGGTGGATCGAAGGGCGCCGAACTCGCGCTCCTCGCCGCGTCGACGTTCTCCGGCATCGGCCCGGTCGTCGCGACAGCGCCTTCGTCGATCGTGTTCAGCGGCATCGGCGAGAACAGATCGGATCCCGACCCGTCGTCGTGGTCGTACGGCGGCAAACCGTTGCCGTTCGCGAACGGCAAAGTTCCGCCGGCCGTTTCGGCTGCGCTCGATGCTCAGATGAAGGCTGGACAAAAACCGTCGTTCCTGGACAGCTATCTCGCGCAGCTCGACGGGAACACACAGGCGAAAGCGCCGATCGCCGTCGAGCGCATCGACGCGCCCGTCATGGTCGTCGCGGGCGGCTCCGACCGATTGTGGCCGTCCGCACACATGGCGCGTCTCGTAGCGGATCGTCTCAAAGCGCACGCGCATCCGTATGCCGATGCGGTCGATATCTATCCGCGCGCCGGTCATCCGATCGGTCTGCCCTTCCAGTTCGCTATAGCCGAGTTGGCGCATGCCGGCATCGCGCTCGGCGGCACGCCGACATCGAACGAGCGAGCAGCTGAAGCCGCCTGGCCGCTCATGATCCACTTCCTACAAACGCGGCCAGTGCCGGGAACGTAGTGGCGCTAAGCCCGAAATTGTGCTATACTGACATAACAGCGACTCAAGGCAATTTCCAAATTGACTGCCCCGTATGCCCCAGCGGCGTACATCTCTGCGGGCGGTTTTGTTTTTCTAAGGAGAATTCTTAGTGCTAAGCCCAGATAAGGTAGATAAGACGCTCGTGTGCCGCGATTGCAAGAAGCAATTCGCCTTCACGGCAACCGAGCAGGATATTTTCGCAAAAAGGGGATTCACGAGCGATCCGGGGCGCTGCCCTGAATGTCGCGAGGCCCGCCAAGCGCGCAACGGCACCGGCAACAGCACCGGATCAAGCTATTCGGCGCCTGCAGCCCGCGCGCACCGCGAGACGCATACCGCGACGTGCAGCGACTGCGGAGCCGTGGCAGAAGTCCCCTTCGTACCGAGCGGAGACCGGCCGGTATATTGCCGCGACTGCTTTGCGAAGCGGCGTGGATGAGGCGATCGCTTTGGAAGGCAGACTAGAGACCAAGGCCGAGGTCGTCGAATTTCTCACGGAAATAGCGGCGTTGCTTGTCGAGGACTACCACGTCAGAGGTCCGAGCGAATCCGAACTGTCGATCAAGATCACCAACCGAGAAAAGCGGAGCGCCGCTATTTGGGCGACGCTTGACGGCGAGGATTCATACTACGGGATCGTCATCGCGATCGACCTGAAGTTTTCAGAGGTCGGTGAACCCGTGCCTTACACCTTCGGCTTTTGGGCGTCCACCAACAACGCCCGAGTGATAACCGAAAGGATCCGCAAAGAGCTCGGTCACGTGCTCCAGCCGGCCGTCACGACTTAACCGCAAGCGCCGAACGTGCTATACTAGCATACACAGCGACACTTGGTATGCCTCGTACTGCCGTCTGTTTCTGTCGCCGGTTTATCCGCGCGGCTTTTTGGCGTGCGCATATTCAGGCTTACCAAGCGTCGAAATGAGGGCCTATGAAACGTTTTGTTGGTCTATTAGCAGCCTCCGCGATCGCAGCGGCGATCGTGATCGCCGCATGCTCGGGCGGGACCCGCTCGGTTATGGGCGAGCCGATCCCACCCGCGACAGCGAATCTGCAACCCGACGTCATACCGACCGTACCACCAGGAGTCGTGACCGAATTTCCGATCACGACCCCAAATGGTTTTCCGGCCTACATAACCTCCGCGGGTGGGAATCTGTGGTTCACCGAAAACTCAGCCAACCAGATCGGCCGCGTCACGACGGCCGGCGTCGTGACGGAGTTCACCGCGGGTGCTGCGACGGGTCCGTTCGACATCATCACTGGACCTGACGGACGTCCATGGTTTGGCGCGCAGACGGCTCAAGCTCTCGGGCGCGTCAATACCAACGGCAGCATCACCGTCGTGCCGATACCGACCGTCAGCGCGCATCCAGAGCAGCTCGTAGCGGACAAGCCGAACAATTCGATTTGGTTCGCCGAGCGCGTCGGTCGTAAGGTGGGCGTTTACAACCTGACCACGCAGACGCTCACCGAGTATCCTATCAGCCCAGGACTAAACGGGCCAGCTGTGCTCGCTGGGATCGCCCTCGACGCAGCCGGAAACGTCTGGGCATCTGATAGCTTGAACGATCAAGTGGACGAACTCTCGACCACCGGAACTGTGTTGCAGCGGCTCACGCTCCCCGGCTCGACCGGCCCGTTCTCAGTCAATCCGTGGTACATGACGCTGGGAAAAGATGGGGATCTCTGGGTCGACGAGCTCAACGGCGGTCCGAGCTCTAAAGGCGCCATCGCTCGGATCGATCCGACGACGCTGACGATAACGACGTACGTTCCGCGCGGTCCTAACCCGAGCGCTGTCGGGGTCGCTACCGGGCCGAAGGG
>JANWLL010000170.1 GCA_025450855.1 Vulcanimicrobiia bacterium | reverse complement strand
CGGTTCGTCGAGCGTCCAGTACGACGCTTTCGGGTTGTCCGGCGGATTGACGATGCCGGCGACGTGACCGCTCGACGTCAGAACGAAGCGCGCGTCGCCGCCGACGATCTGCGTCGTGCGATACGTCGCGCGCCATGGGGCGATGTGGTCCGTCTCAGCGCCGAGCACGTAGAGCGGCGTCTTCACCTTCGAGAAGTCGATCGGCGCACCGAGCAGCGAGAACGCGGCTTTGTGGACAAGCGAATTCTGCAGATAGCACGAGCGCAGGTACTGCGAATGCATCGCGGCCGGCATCCTCGTGCCGTCGCTGTTCCATGCGAGGATGTCGAACGCGGGCGGCTTGCGGCCCATGTACCAGTTCGTCACGACGTAGTTCCAGACGAGATCGTTGCCGCGCAGCCAGTCGAAAGTCCCCGACATCTCGGTCGACTCGAGGAAACCGCGCTGGGCCATCTTGCCTTCGAGCCGCTCGATCGTCTGCTCGTCGGTGAAAATGCCGAGTTCGCCGGGCTCCGAGAAATCGACGAGCGCGTTCGTGAGCGTCGTCCACCCGATGCGCTTCGACTCGCCGCGCTGCGCGAAATACGCGAGCGCGAGCGCGGCCATCGTTCCGCCGAGGCATAGCGCTGCGAGGTTCACCGTCTTAGCCCCGGTCAATTCCTGGACGCGATCGATCGCAGCGAGCAATCCGAGGCGGAAGTAGTCGTCCATGGACCAGCGCGCCATCGATTCGTCCGGGTTCCGATAGCTGATGCAGAACGTCGTGAAGCCGTGCGTCACCGCCCACTCGGCGAACGAGCGTTTCGGCGCGAGATCCATGATGTAGTACTTGTTGATCCACGGCGGGCTGAACAGCAGCGGCTGCTCGAACACGGCCCTAGTCTGCGGCTCGTACGCGATGAGCTCGATGAGCTCGTTGCGGAGCACGATGCGTCCGGGCGTCGCGGCGATGTTCTTGCCGATCTGGAAGGGCGCCGTGTCGACCTGGCGCGGACGGCCGCCGTTCGTGCGGACGTCTTCGATGAAGTTCTCCATGCCGCGGACGAGCGACGCGCCACCGGTGTTCATCGCCTCGCGTACGACCGCCGGATTGATCCACGGCACGTTCGTCGGCGCGAGCGAATCCATGAGCATGCCGAGCGCGAAGCGCGCTTTGCGGCGGGTCGCCTCCGGAACGCGCGACGCGTCGACGAGCTCGAGGGCCGCTCGCGCGCGTACGAGATACGCCTCGGCCATCGATGCGAGCATCGGGTTTTCTTGCCAGGCGGCATCGGCGAATCTCCGGTCGCCCGAGCCGGGAACGGCGGCCGCATCGGGTTTCTCGCCCGCGAGCCGGCGCAGCATGTTGAGCCCGAGCGTCTGCTCGCCGAGGCTCACTTTCGTCATCCACGTCGTCAGGCGCAGCGGATCGGCCATGACGTCGGCGACGACGGCGCGGACCGCTTCGCCGAGCGACGCGGGATCGACGCCGGCGACATCCATGCCGTACCCGAGTTCTTCGACCGGTATCGACCCGATCACATGTACAGACCTCCGTTGACGTTGACGACCGTTCCGGTGATGAAGCTCGCGTTCTCGTCGACGAGGAAACGGACGACGCGCGCGATCTCGTCCGGCTTTCCGAGCCGGTGTTCGGGGACATGCGCGAGGCTCGCCTCTTTCGCCGCGGCGGGCATCGCGGCGACCATGTCGGTGTCGATGAAGCCGGGTGCGACGCAGTTCGCCGTGATGCCGCGCGATGCCGTCTCGAGCGCGACGCTCTTGGTGAGGCCGAGAAGGCCTGCCTTCGAGGCCGCGTAGTTCGCCTGACCGACGTTTCCCGTGTGCGCGATCACCGAGCTCATGCTGACGATGCGGCCGTAGCCGCGTTCGATCATGTGATCCAACACCGCCTTGATCATGAAGAACGGTCCGTTGAGGTTCGTCTTGATGACGTCGAGCCAGTCCTGGACGGTGAGCTTCCGCACCGTGTGGTCGCGGGTGATGCCCGCGTTGTTGACGAGGATGTCGAGATGATCGAGGTCTCGGAGGACGGAGCCGACCAGCCCCGTACAGCCGTCGAAGTCGCCGACGTCGCTTTCGTAGAAACGGCAGCGGTCGGCGCCGATTTCGCCGGCGAGCTTTGCGCCCGCCGCGGCGTCGCCGCCCAGTCCGGTGATCGCGACGCGAGCGCCGTCGGCCGCGAGCGTGCGTGCGATAGCCGCGCCGATGCCGCGCGCGCCGCCGGTGACGATCGCGACGCGCCCGTCAAGAGTGCTGTTGTTCAAGATCTTCCTTTTCTGTGTTACGTTTGTTGTAGTAGGCCGAGCGCAGCTCGGCGCCGACCTTCGGTCGGCCTACTACATCTCTAATCCGCCGTTGACGCTATAGATCGCGCCGGTTATATAGCCGGCCTCGTCTTCGAGCAAGAACCGGACGACGCGCGCGACCTCTTCGGGCCGGCCGAGCCGGCGCAGCGGGATGCGCTCGATCACGGTGTCAAGCGCGGCCTTCGGCATTGCGCCGACCATCTCGGTCTCGATGAAGCCCGGCGCGACGCAGTTCACGGTGATGCCCTTTCGCGCCATCTCGAGCGCCAAACTTTTCGTGAGGCCGACCAATCCGGCTTTTGACGCAGCGTAGTTCGCCTGGCCGACATTACCGGTCTCGCCGATGACCGAGCTGATATTGACGATGCGGCCCGATCCTCGCTCGAGCATGTGCTCGAGCACGGCTTTGGTCATATGGAAGGCGCCCGAGAGGTTGACTTGGAGCACTTGGTGCCATTCGTCCGGTGTCATCTTGCGGACGGTCTTATCGAGCGTGATGCCCGCGTTGTTGACGAGGAAGTCGACGCGGCCGTAGTCGCGCAAGACTTCTTTGACGACGCGCTCGCACGATGCCGGATCGTCGACGCGGCCTTGATGGATCGAGACCGAATGGTCCGGCAGCTTCTGCCGCAGCTCGTCGGCCTTCGCGCGGTCTTTGCTGTAGCCGGCGGCGACGTGGCAGCCGCGCGAGGCGAGGTCGGCGGTGATCGCGGCACCGATGCCGCGTGTGCCGCCCGTGACGATGGCGACGCGTTCGCTCAACACGTGTGTGTTTCTCCTTTGACGATGTGCGCTAGGTGTGAGCGCGCAGCGCGCGCCAGATCTCGCTCGGACGCGGCGGTTTGCCGTACATGAGCACGCCGACACGATAGAGCTTGCCGGCGAGAAGCGTAAGGCCCCATATCGCGAGCAGCGACCCGCCGATCGAGACCGCGATCTGCCATGCGGGGACGTCGGTCGTCGAGATGCGGGTGAACATGAGCAGTGGGCTGACGAGTGGGATCATCGAACCCCAGACGACCACCGTGAGGTCCGGGAACTGGAGCGCGAAGATAGCGAGCACGTATGCTGCGATGATCGGCGCCATGAAGACCATAGAGTACTGCTGCACTTCCTCCGGCTTGCTGAGCAGCGACCCGATACCGGCATAGATCGCGGCGTACGAGAAGAACCCGAGGAAGAAGAACACGATCAAGAATGCGAGCGTCACCCAGGGCACGTGGGGTAGGCCTTGCGTCGCGATGAGGTGCGACAGCTGCTGTTGCTGGGCGGTTTGCGTCTTCTGCGCGAGCGTCAAAGCTTGCTCGCCGCTCGGCGACGATCCGTAGAGGACGCCTGCGATGATCGCGGCGACGGCCGCGGCGATGGCGTTGATCGTCAGCTGGAGCAGTGCGACGGCGCTGATGCCGAAGATCTTGCCTGCGAGCAACTGGTCTGGACGAGCGGCGCCGATCATGACCTCCATGATGCGGTTCGCCTTCTCTTCGATGACGCCCGTGGCGACCTGCATGCCATACGTGATGACGGCGATATACAAGATGATGAGCAGAAAATATACGATGCCTTGGGAGAAGAACTCATCTTCCGCGTTCTTATAGCGCGCGTTCAGGCTGTGGACGTCGAACGGGAACTTGAGCGCTTGGGAAACGGCATCGCGCTGCGACGCGCTGATGTCTGCGAGTATGACAGCCCGCTGGAGCGATGACCGGACCTCGTCGGCGTTCTGAAGCGCGCTCGCCGACTTCGGATAATACGCGAAGGCGAGCCGGTGCTGCTTGTCGCGATACGCGATGAGCGCCGCGTCATATCTCCCCCGCATGAGCTTCGTCTTCAATGAGGGCGGAAGATCGCCGGTCGTCGGGTGGATCGTCGGATCCGCCTCGACGACGTTGCCAGTCGTCTCGAGCGATTTTTCGACCGCGATCGTCGTCAGTGCATCCGGTGTGGCGACGACGAACTTCGTCGACGTTGAGCTCGCGAAGCCGGCGATCATCGAGGGGATGAGCGCCAGCCCGATGATGAGGACGACGCCGAGGACCGTAGCGACGATGAACGAGCGTTGGCGGACGCGCTCGACGAACTCGCGCTTGATGAGCAGCCAAACCGTGCTCATGTCGTCTGCTCCGGCTTGACCGCGGCGAGATAGATGTCGTTGAGGCTCGGCTCGACGACTTCGAAATGGTCGAGCGGTCCGCTGGCGATCGCCGCGCGCGCCAATTCCGCGGGTGCGTGTCCGGAGGGGAGCTTCACATCGAGGTAGCCGTTGCGGCTCGGCAAGACCGACGCGCCGGGGAAGTCTTTGAGAAAATCCGTATTCGGCAGCTGCGTCATCCGGATGAATCGATCGGGCCAGTTGCGTTTGATCTCCCGCAAGTTGCCGGACTGCACCGCGCGCGAACGGTCGATGATGCAGACGTCCTCGCAGAGCTCTTCCACCTGTTCCATGCGGTGGCTCGAGAGCAAGACGGTCGTCTCCGCCGCCACGAGCTGGCGGATCGAGTTCTTCACGACTTCGACGTTCACGGGATCGAAACCCGAGAACGGCTCGTCGAGGACGAGCAACGGCGGCGCATGCACGACTGCCGCGATGAATTGAACTTTTTGCTGGTTGCCCTTCGAAAGCTCTTGCGGCGCTTTCTCGAGATGTTCGGTGAGGCTCAGCTGCGTGGCGAGATCTTCGATGGTCTTCTTCGCGTCGACCGCGGAGAGCCCGTGGAGCTGCGCGAGGAACATGAGTTGGTCACGCACCTTCATCTTCGGGTAGAGCCCGCGCTCTTCGGGCAAGTAGCCGAACGTCCGGCGGATGTCTCCATCGACCGTCTTGCCTTGCCAGCGCACCGCGCCCGAGTCCGGTACGATGATATCGAGCACCATACGGATCGTCGTCGTCTTGCCTGCGCCGTTCGGTCCTAGCAAGCCGAACACGGTCCCCGATTTTGCCGAGAACGACAGTCCATCGACCGCGCGGACATTCGTGAACGTCTTCGTGATGTTGTCGACGTCGAGCGTCACCTCAGGCGTCACGATCGTTTGCGCTCGCTGAAGCAGATCTTGTTGCCCGACGGGTCGACGACGCCTAACTCGCGCGTGCCCCACTCCTGGTCTTGGATGCCCGGGTTCATGTAGCGGTAGTGCTTGGATTTGAGCTCCTCGAGCAAGTCGTCGACGCCCGTCGTCTCGACGACGACGTGGACGCCCGGGCTGCCGTCGCCGTGGTGCTCGCTCAGGTAGAGCATGAGGCCGTCGCGCGAGATCCCCATGAACAGCGGAGCGTCGTCGTGGAATCGGTGCTCGAATTCCACTTTGAAGCCGAGATAATCGATATAGAACTCGCGAGCCTTTGCGACGTCGAACATACGCAGGACGGGAATCGTCCGCTGCAGGAGCGAGGGCATGCTCGATGCTTACCTCGCCCTTTCGATTTCACCTTCGGCCGCTCTTATTAAGGAACGCTTCGACCAACTTCTTCGGAGCGCGTGCGAGCCACGCTTCGAGTATCACGTCTTTGAGATCTTTGACGGCGACCTTGTCGAGCCGGACGAGCACCGCCGGATAACCGTCGAAGTGCGGCGTCGTGAAGTACACGCCGGGATCGCTCGCGAGCAATACCTCTTTCATCTCGAGGCCTGAGGTGCGGACGCCGAGTATCGGTCCCTTCGGGGCGCGCGCTCCGAGCGCTTCGAGATCCGACTTGCGCAGCGGCCGCTCCCATACGAAGAACTTGTCATTGACGATCCACGCCGCGTGATCGCGCGAAGCGGATTCGCTCGTACCGGGCAGCGCCAGCGCAAGCCGGCGGACATCGCGCCACGTCGCCACTGCCTACCTGCCGGCGAGCCGTTCTTCGATCGAACGCGTTTGCGAGGTCACGACATCGCCATAGGTACTTTTCAACCCGCCTTGTGCGCTTGCGTTAACGCGTCCACGCGTAGCTGACCGCACGCTGCCGCGATATCGTCGCCCATCGTGTGCCGGATGGTCGAGGGTACGCCGCGCTCGCGAAGGATGTCTTGAAAGCGCCGCATGGCGGCCGGCGTCGCACGTCGGTACGGCGCGTCGGTCGCGTTGTACGGGATGAGGTTCACGTGGTGTAACGGACCGCCGAGAAGATCGGCGAGTTGGCGTGCATCTTCGGGCCTGTCATTCACGCCGGCGAGCATCAGGTACTCGTAGAAGACCTTGCGGTTCGTCGCCGCGACATACTCTTTGACCGCTTCCATGAGCGTTGCGATCGGCCATTTCTTGTTGATGGGCATGAGCCCGGTCCGCAACACGTCATCAGGCGCGTGGAGCGAGATCGCTAGATTGATCTGGACGCCCTCCTTGGCGAACTTCTCGATGCCCGGAACGACCCCGGCAGTCGATATCGTGATGTGGCGTGCGCCGAGGTTGAAGCCTTGTCCGTCGTTGAGCAGCGCGACCGAATCCATCACCGCGTCGTAGTTGAGGAATGGTTCACCCATACCCATGAAGACGAGATTGGTGAGCCCGAGCTTGTCTTGCCTCGCACGTCGTGCGACGTGCACGGCTTGGTCGAAGATCTCGAGCGCCGTCATGTTGCGGAAGAATCCGCCCTGGCCGGTGGCGCAGAAGTCGCATTTGAGCGCGCAGCCGGCTTGCGATGAGATGCACGCCGTCGTTCGCCCTTCACGGTGCCGCATGAGGACGGCTTCCACTTCCTTGCCGTCGGCGAGCGCGAAGAGGAACTTCGTCGTCTGGACGTCTTTCGACGTCACTTCGCGCTCGAGCGCAATGCTCGACAGCTTGAAGCGCGCCGCGAGATGCTTGCGCAGATCGGTCGATAAGACGGAGATCGCCGAAAAATCGTCGACGAGCTCTTTCGTCGCGGCGCGATATATCTGTTCGAGGCGATAGCGCTGCAAGCCAAGCGCCGCGGCTGCGGCCTCGGCGCTATCGAATCCGGCTTCGCGGGCGCGCCCGCTCCACCAGATGTCGCGCGGAACGCGTTCTTGCGTCTTCGTCAAAATAGCTTGAGCTCAGGTTCTTGGAGCGGTCGAGGTTGGAACGGTCGACCTTCACGGTCGACCGACTCGACCTCGTCGGCCTGCTTCAATTCGTCGAGCTTGCGCCGCACTGCCTGCAAATCGTTCCAGACGAGGCGCTTCACCGCGTCGATCTGACCGCCCGTCAGTCGCAGGATATATGCCGGGTGGAACGTGACGATGAGATCGGTGCCGGCGGGCCCCGCATACCAGATGCCCCGCTGGCGAGTGATCCCGAAGCCGGCGCCGAGGAACGATTTCGCTGCGGGGGCGCCCACGGCGAGGATGACCCTCGGCTTGACGATCGCGATCTCGCGATCGAGGAACTCGCGGCAGTTCGCGATCTCTTCCAGCATCGGCGCACGATTGAAGACGCGCCCGTTCTCTTCGGTGGACGCCCGGCACTTGATCGTGTTGGTGATGAAGACGTCCTCGCGGCTCAGGCCGATCGCGGCGAGCATCTTCGTCAGCAGCTCGCCGGCGCGGCCGACGAAGGGCTCGCCTTTGCGGTCTTCGTTCTCGCCCGGTCCTTCGCCGACGATCATGAGCGTGCTCTCCGGATCGCCGACGCCGCAGACGATCTTGTCGCGCGTCGTCGCGATCGCGCAGCGGCGGCACGCATCCGCTTGCGCGTGCAAGGTCGCTAACGCAGAACGCTTCGTATCCACACGACCACCCCGGCGACGATTGCGACGTAGAGCACGTATCTCCCCGCCAGCGCGGCGCTGAGCGACCAGTACCACAACCTGCCGTGGCGTTTGATCCAGTACAAGCGGCGGCTACGCTGACGCCAGTTGAGCACGCCGGCCTTGCCCCAGGTCTTGCGCGAGCCGCCTTGCTCGCTCAAATGCGTGACGACGCATTGCGGCAAGAAGACGACGCGCTTGCCCGCGTCGCGCAGACGATGCGCGAAGTCGATCTCCTCGTGATAGAGGAAGAAACGTTCGTCGAAACCGCCCTGTTGTTCGAAGACGTCGCGCCGGATGAACATCGCCGCGCCGACGACGAGATCGACGTCGCGCTCGGTCGAGTAATCCCACTGACGGAGCTTGTAGCCGTTGGCCTGCGTGCGGAACATCGGCAAGTCGCCCCACGCGGAGCTTCGCAAAAACGACTGCCACCACGTGTCGAACTCGCCGCACGACTCGGCGACCGAGCCGTCCTCATCGAGCAGCTTGGTGCCGGCCATCGCGACGTCGGGATGCGCGTCGAAGTATGCGACGGCGTTTTCGAGCAGCGCTCGATGAGCGACCGCATCCGGATTGAAGAAGAACAGCAGCGGCGCTGTCGCGGACCGCGCGCCGGCGTTGCACCCCTTCGCAAAACCGAGATTCGCTTTGTTCTCGATGACCTCGACGCCCGGGAACGCCAGCTTCGCGCGGGCGACGCTGTCGTCGGCCGAGCCGTTGTCCGAGACGATGACCTGCGCGAACGACGCGTCGCGCTGCACTTCCGGCAGCGCCGCCAGCGAACGCAGGCACGACTCGAGCTGATCGGCGGCATTGTAACTGACGACGATCACCGAAACCTTCGGCATCATCGGCGACTTCCTCGGACGGCGGATGCGGCCATTTCTAACGCGCGGTAAAAAAAACGAGCGCCTGTGTCAGGCGCTCGGGGGTGGGTTTACCGGAGTTCCTAAGAGGCTTTCTCGACCGGAATCTGGGGGCTTAGATCCGGGAGCCCGTTGAGGGCGTCCATGATCATCTCCAGCGGGATCCCATATCCCTCGCTCACCTGCTCGATGGTCTCGAACTCCGAGATCGCGCAGTGGGCGCATCCGCCGAGGTGGAAGTTGGCGAAGACCGCTCTCGCACCGGGGTGGAGAGCGAAGGCTTCGCCGACCGTAAGACCTGGATGAAATCTACTACTGTCTGTACTGACGGCGACCACCCCCTTTCTCCCGTCGCGCGTCGTCTTTTCGTCTATGTCTGACGACGACCGCGGGATCGATACACCCCTATATTTCGGCGCGTCTTGTCCCGGACCTTTGGCGCCGCTCACGATAGTTCGGCATGTTGTGCGCTAGCTCGCGCTTTGTCGAGCTCCGTCTCGAGCTCGGCGACGCGGCGAGCCAGCGACGCCGCCTGCTCGCGCATGGCGTCAGATTCGCGCCGCATCGCCTCAGCGTCGAGATGATCATATGCTGCGCTTGCTCCGGTCATCAAGCTGCCGATGATAGCGATCTCGTCCGGATCCAGTGCGACGCCGCCTGTATGCGCGCCGTATAGCGCGAAGCCGAGCAGTCGCTTGCGAACGACGATCGGCACAGCGAGTTGTGGGTGAGCGGCGCCGCGAGGTAGATCGTCGCGTTGCCATCTCAATTCATGCACGGCGATCGGTGCTTGCTCCGACTCCAGGTGGAGCACGAGCGTGTCGGTCGCATAGATCTCGGTCGTCGTCTCCGGCGACCAACCGACGGCCATCTCGCGGACGAAGCGCTCGTCGTCGGCGCGGCGGAAGACCGCCGCGGACGCGAGTCCCAGGGCGTCCGCAGGCTCCCTGACGAGCAGTTCCGCGACGAGATCATTTGAGCGCGCGTGGGGCAACGCGTGTGCGACTCGCTCGATCCTGCGTTCGGCGAGGTGACGAGCTCGGAAAAGAGTCCGGTCGACGAAACGGTCGACGCGGTGGTGGATCGCATTGAGCCAGAACGCGAACGCGATCGTGATCCCGACTTCGACGACGACCGCGAGGCCGGAGCTCGACAGCTGACGGCCGAGCACCCAATCGACGAGCGCGAAGGCGACGACGAGAATAGACGTGAGCACGCCGTAGACGAGCGCGCGGCTGATCACGAACGTCACGTCGATGACCCGATGGCGGATCACCGCGTATGCGAGCGCGGTCGGGATGAGGAGGTTGAGCGACAGCAGCGCACAGATGACCCAATACGGCGGCATCGGGAAGACGGACGTGAGGTCGAAGACGCCGCCGATGGTATAGGCCGGCAATCCGATGAGGCAGCCGACGAGCACCCACTTGATCCGCTGGCGGTTCTCGCCATGCTCGTTGAAGAATGTCGCCCCGAGCGAGATGAGTCCGGCGGCGAAGCAAAGGGCGGCGAAACCGTAGAGCCATCGCGTCGCGGTTTCTCCGGGCTGGGCGTACAGGTAAGGCGCGATGACGCAGTACGAGCCGTAGAGCGCGAACGCCGCGAAGAGCACGGGTGTCATCCTCGACAGGGCGCGCCGCCAGCCGGCGCCGACATGCGGAAAGCGTAGCGCGAACGTCAAGAAGCCGACGGCACCGGCGACCATGCTCCACACGATGAGGAACCAGTTCACCGGATACCAACCAGACGGCAAGAACGAGTCGAAGGTCGCGTCGGAGCCCGGATTGAGACCGATCGTGAAAAAGAACAGCGCCCACGTCATGGGGCTCGGGCGCAAGAGCACGAGCGCTGCGCCGACGACGACGAAGAAGACCGCGCCGAACGCCCGCGCGAAGACGAGCAGCTTATCGGCGACCGACAGCCGTTCGGCGGACGACGTCATCGCGATCTGCCGCGAACCGCTCGGTGTACTGACCGGGAGCGTCAACGCGATCCCAGGGCGGGAAGTCAGAAAAAGCGGACCGAGGACGAATCGGCGCTGGTCTATCGGGACCGATGCGACGGCAAATCGATCGCCGACTCGTAGGCCGGCGTTAGCGGCAGCCGATGATGCGGCGACGCTCGTGACGCGGCCGTCGGCATCCGCCGTATAGCCGAAAGTGCCCAGCGGCGCCCAAATTCGGGAGATGCTCGGCACGGCATCCGCGAGCATCCAGGCACCGATGACGATGACGACCGCAAACCGGACGATCGACCTCACGGTCGTGCGATTTTCGCTGTCTCGCATGGCTTCGTAAGTATATCACCGGCGCGTCCAGCGTCTGACCGTCCCGACAGGCAGGCCGAAGTGCTGGCGGACAGGGTTCGCTCGTCGACCCACCAAGCATGGCGCACCTCGGTAGCCCGCCTCGACTTTGTAAGAGGAGTCGAATTCATGGTCATGCCGCGAGCGAAGATCCTCTTCTCCACCGGCTGCGTTTCGCAGGTCACGAATTCAGCGACGCGGTCGTCGCTCGTGATGTACATCGACAGGACCGAGATCGCCGGTCTTCACGCTTACTTCGCCGGGGTCAGCAGCGTCGCCGGCCACGCGACGATAGCGGACGACATACTCGCTGACGGCGCATACACGACGGTAGACAACCTCACCAATTCGATCGAAGTTCCGACCGTCATCCGCAAGCCGTTCGGACTGAAGTCATCGCATCGCATCTATCGGATCAGCTCGGGCATGAGCCGCCCGGGCGAGATCACGGCGTTTCCGCACGCGATGGAGCCGAGCTACTATTACTGGACGCGTCACGATCAGCGGAAAAAATCCAAGAAGAAGTAGCGCGAGCCTACGAGCGGCGGCGCTGCTGCAAGTACGCCCACATGAACTGGTCGAGGTCGCCGTCGAGCACGCCTTGCGCGTCCGTGAGCTTCACTTCGGTCCGGTGGTCGTTCACCATCGTATATGGCTGCAAGGTATACGACCGGATCTGACTTCCCCACTCGATAGCGCTCTTGTCACCGGCGAGCGCCACCATTTTTGCCTGCCGCTCCTCCCGGTCGCGCTGCGCTAAGCGGGCGGCGAGCATCTTCATCGCTCGGTTGCGATTGGCGAGCTGCGATCGTTCGTTCTGGCAGGCGACGATGATACCGCTCGGCTTGTGGATGATCCGGATGGCGCTTTCCGTCTTGTTGACGTGCTGACCGCCCGCTCCGCCGCTCTTGAACGTCTCGATCTCGATCTCGTCGGGTTTGATCTCTATCGCTTCGCCTTCTTCGATGTCCGGCGTCACGTCGACCGACGCGAACGACGTGTGGCGGCGCTTCGCGGCGTCGAACGGTGATATACGGACGAGCCGATGGACCCCGCGCTCGCTTTCCATATATCCGTACGCGTTGCGCCCTTCGATGAGAAGCGTGACGCTCTTCATCCCGGCTTCTTCGCCTTCGAGCGAGTCGACGATCTCCGTGCGATACCCGTGACGCTCGGCCCAGCGCAGGTACATGCGCGCGAGCATCTGCGTCCAGTCGCACGCCTCGGTGCCGCCTGCACCGGCGTGGATGCTGACGATCGCGTCGTGCGAGTCGTACTCGCCGTCGAGAACCGCCGACATCTCCGCCTCGTCGACGCGCGCGCGCAACGAGTCGATTTCCTCGCTCAACTCGGTTTCGAGCGCGCCGTCGGATTCGCCGAGGTCGAGGAATTCGCCGATCTCGCGCGCCTTCGCGATGAGCGGCTCGAGCACGGCGATTTCGGAGCGGACGTCGGCGAGCTTCTTCATGTGCTTTTGCGCCGACTGTGGGTCATCCCAAAAAGATGGGCTGTTCGACTCCCGTTCGAGTTCGTCTATCTGCTTGAGCTTGCCCCGGTAGTCAAAGCCTCACCTGGAGCGTCTGCAGGCGGTCGTTGGTCCTCTGGAGGTCGGTTCGCAACTGGTCGTTCATGTTTTGTCCTAGGTCTAGCCTCGGCGAGCCGAGTTCAGCGCCGCAGCGTCGCGGATAAGGGTCTTGAAGGCGGATTCGTCGATCTTCTCGTCTTCGTGCAGGTCGATGGCACGCCTGAGGTTGCCTTCAAGGCTCGAGTTGAAAAGCTTTTTAGGGTCCTTGAGCTGAGCACCCTTTGCGAATGTCAGCTTGACCACGCTCTTGTACGTCTCGCCCGTGCAGATGATCCCATCGAGAGACCACACAGGCACGCCTCTCCACTTCCATTCTTCGGTGACCTTGGGAATGGCCTGTTTGATCAGCGAGCGCATCCGGGCGAGCGTCTTGCCGCGCCAGTCGCTCAGTTCCTCGATCCTCGCGTCTATCAACCGGGATGGTGACTCGCCTTTCTTCGGCGCATCTGCTTTTTTCTTCTTCAGCATGACCTATCTCCAACGGTCGCTTGGCGCTGTCACGTAGTTCTTCCAGATGTATCCCCACGGAAGAACAATTGGCACAAGCACAACGCCTAAGAGAATCGGGAAGACGCTAGAACCGGAAGAGTGAAAGATCCGGCGCAGGGCGCGCATCGATCATGTCCTGCCAACTTT
>JANWLL010000169.1 GCA_025450855.1 Vulcanimicrobiia bacterium | reverse complement strand
CGGGCGCCGAATACGAGGAAACTGAATTGGTCAGGACTGGGTTAGTGCCCGAAGAGCAGCCTGCGAGCAGTAGCGCGATCAATGCGAGCCTGATGCTCACCTCGCATCGATTCATGATGACCTCCCCCGTCAACGCCGCAGCCGCCGCTGGAAAATCGGCGGAATGCGACCGTTGTTCATAGTTGTATTGGCCCGGCTTTTGCCCCTTTCACCTCGTCACGGTGCAAAAGGAGTCATAAGGCCCAGGACCTCAGTTCGTCAGGTCGTTGCGCAAGTCGCCGAGACCGGGATAGTGTTCCCGCACATCCGGCCTCGAGTCCGGACGCCCGTCAAGCCAATTGATGCTCTCGCCGTTGCAATACGAATCCTCGATGAATTTCAGGATCGCGTCGGTCGAAAGCAGCTGATGATCGATGTACCCGGTCTTCGCATGCGGCGAGATGATTATGAGAGGCGTACGGAAACCGTATCCGAGCCCGTCGACGACGGGAGGCACGACGTGGTCGTAAAAACCGCCCCATTCATCCCAATTCAAGAAGATGACGCTCGACGACCAGTCCGGTCCGTTCTCAACGGCGCTTATCTGCTGCTGCACCCACGCTTGCCCGGCGAGAAGCGTCACCGTGGGGTGGTCGGAAGAATGATATGGCGGGATGAGCCAGGACACCGTGGGGAGAGTCCCTGCTTGGGCGTCGGCCAAAAACGTCGAGCCGTCTTGGATGTTCGCGAACTCGCCGTCTTCCTTCACATCGGGAAATGCAGGCAGGGGATTCCAATCGTCGAGCGTGTCAAAGGATGAGTTCGGAATGTACGCTCCCTCGTCGTCATCGTCCATATCCGATCGTGGTCCGATACCGGCACCGTACTTCGGGTAGACGAAGTATCCCCACGATACGCCGTGCTTGTGCAAGATGTACGTGATGTCGGTCCACCAGTAGGTCGGGTTGTTCTTGTACGAAACGCCGTTGTTCGACTTGCACGTCAGCGGGCCGGTCGTGCACGACGCCGACCAGGCGGAGACCAAGTAGAGGTGCGCCATGTTGCTCCACGACGTCGTCGCCGCGAAGAAGTTGTCAGCCAGGGTGTATTGCTGCGCGAGTGACCAATACGTCGGGATGTCCGACTGCGTGTGATACGCCATCACCTCGTCGGGGTTTGGATCTTTGAATTTCGAGCGCTCCGCCGACACGATGAAGCCGTCCATCTTGCCGCCGTCGAGGTCCGTCTGCTCGGCTTTCGAGTCGTGCGGACCGCCATGGTTGGACGGGTTGGGATCGTGGAACGGATACACGCATTGGCCGGTGGCCGGATCCGGGGCGCATGGCGGCGAGGTCGGGATACCGTTCGCGCCAGGGAATGTGCCGAAAAGATGGTCGAAGCTGCGGTTCTCCATGGTGATGATGATGACGTGTTGGATGGGTGAGGGGGTCGATCCGTTATGTGTCGTCGCCACGCGCGGAATAGGTGCGACGACCGCGCCGGTTTGATGCGCGCAACCGGCGAGGAGGAGGGCCAGCGGTATCAGTCGCCTCAGCATGTTTCATTTCCCCGCGTCCGAGCGGCGTTCGCGAAGGCTTTCACGTATGCCGTAGGGCCGTCCTTTGGGCCGCCGCGCCGCGCAGGTCGGTTAGGATTGGATTAAACCTTGCGAACACGCCATTAGAGAGCGTCGTCAATCGAGAATTCTCGTTACATATGACGGTCGGAATTGAAAGGCGGCGGATGAAGATGAAAAGATGGATCGGCGGCACAGTGGTCGGGTTGGCAGGCGCGGGATTGCTCGCGTTGCTCGCTTCGCAGCAGGGCGGCGCGGCAGCCGGCGCTGAGGCCGTGCCGAAGCACATGATCACTTACGTGGACTGGGGGAGAAGCGACCGCGACTGGGGTCTTCCGGGCGTCGATCCGCATCAAGTCGCGCCTTGGGCGACCTGGGTGATGGCAAAGCCCCGCGACGCGTCCGCTGTCGCGGCCGCCGGCATGAAGACGATGTTCTACTCAAATCCGAATCGAGTGGCGCCGAAGGATGCTATGTACAAGGATGACGATTCGATGTTCGCCCACGACTGCTCGAATCAGCGCATCCGCGTCTTGAAACAAGGCAGCCAAAAGGATCTCACCGATCCTTCGTCGCCGTCGCTCCTCGCGCAATGGAAGGCCTTCAACCAGCAGAACTTGTCGGGCGGACACTTCGACGCCGTCTACGACGATACGGCGTCGTCGACGAACTCGCTCTCGTCTATGCCGTGTCACTTCGATTCCGCGACCTGGGAGCAGTCGCACGCACGGCTGCTTTCGCAACTGGGGATCCCCGTCATTTTCAACGGCCTTGGTGACGGCGACCTCGTCAGGAACGGACGCGGACGCGACGCGACGTACGGACTGAGCCCGGCGATCGCGCTCAGCGCTCCGTCGAACGTCCTCGGCGGTTCGTTCGAAGATTGCTACGTCACAGGCAGCTCGACGAAGAGCCAAGATCAAAAGACGTTCGGATCGTACTGGCAACAGACGGAGAACACCCAGTTAGCGATGGCCAAGCGCGGCAAGCTCTTCATGTGCGAGGAGATGCCCGGCAACGGCAATATGGACGATCTGATCGATCCGCGCACGTATGCCGAAGCGTCGCTGCTGCTCACCTACGATCCGGCCACGACGATGGTGCACCAGGCGATGCAGACGAACTCGGGTGTGAAGCTCGGTCCTGAGGTCGGGCTCGTGGCGATGGACCCCATCAGCGCCACGCCTTCGAGCATCGACTCGCTGCGGACGTCGGGCGGCGCGTATGCTCGCGAGTACCGCGCGTGCTATGTCAACGGCGCTTCCGTCGGACCATGTGCTGCGGTCGTGAACTCCGACGAACGCGCATCCGCGCCGTTCCCGCTGTCGGGCTATCGCCGCACGCTCGTCATCAAAGGCAGCGGCGTCTTGGACGGAGGAACGATCAGCCTCAACGGACCGCCTCCGCCGTCAACGCTGTCCGCGGTGACCGGAGTCGTCGCATTCAAGTGATGGCGCAAGGCTGAAAGTCGGACAAGCCCGGTGTCAGCCGGGCTTGTCTGCTTTTCATGGAAAGGCGATCGTCGCCGTCGTCGGGCCAAACGTCGCCGGCGGCGGCGCGCCGATCGGCGTCGCGGTGCCGCCGTCGAGAACCCCGCCTCCGGATAACTTAAGCGTGTGCAGATATTTCGTCGGCCACGGGAACGGAACCGCGGCCGTCCCCGGTTTGTTCGGGTTCACGAACGCAGCGCACGCGCCGAGGTCGACGCCGGCGTAGTAGCAATGCGCATATTCACGCCCGTAGCCGCCACCCGATTGGTAGAGCCCGGCGATCGACGTCGGCTGGCCGACAAGCGGCGCCGTCGGCACGAGTTGCGTCTCAGGGAGCACGTGCAGGCCTTTTGCCGTCCGAAAGCACGTCTCGAAAATCGTCGTGTTCGGATCGTACGTGAGCAACGCCGATGCGAGGTAGTAGATGCGCTCGGCGTCGGACAGCGCGGCGGGGCTTGGATCGCTCGCGTCGCAGATGAAATATTTCCCCGCAGCCGCCATGTCGATCTCAGTATCTTCTTTGACTTGCCAACCCAAATCGCGCTGGTACGGCTGCACGTTCATCGTGACGTAGCAATCTTCGGACATGCCGCCCGCGCTCGTCGCGTTGAGGGCGAACGAGGGGGCGATCTGGGGCTGCCCGTTCTGCCCGCCCGTGTCGCCCAAAGAATTGTAGACGATGGTGAAGCCGAGGGCCCTATCCATCTCGTTGGACGCGCTCGTCCAGTCCTTCTGGTTGAAGTTGCACGGCGTCGCTGATGTCTTGTTTATGGTGTCCGCCTTGTCTTCGAAGATGTATGTGAAAACGGCGCCGTCGATAAATCCTCCGCGCACGTAGTCGTGCCAAAGGGTGCCCAGATGAGACGAATGTGGATCCATCAGGAATTTGCCCACGCCGACGCCGAGCGACTGGATGCGCTTCCCCGAGCAGTCGTGGGCGAACGTGCTCTCGTCGGTCGTGAACATCGGATCGCCGGGGCCTTGGCGGTTCGGATTCGTATAAATAGCCGGGATGATCTGCGCCGCGGCGATCGCGGCCGAATCGCCGAACGTCGTCGATGCATACGTCAACCACGGCGTCGCGAGGGACCACGGATTGAGCGTGATTCCGTCTCCCCCGCCGAGGTTATCCCACGTCTGCACGTGCACCGGAATGGTCCTGTTGATCGACGCCTTCCCGGCGCCGCCTCCAGGCGATGGCATTACTGGGACTATCGAGCCGCGCTGCGCACAACCGGCTGCAAAGATCACGAATAGGATGAGAACGAAACGCTGCTGCGTTGGAACGTACATAACCGACCGTCTGCTTCCTCGAACGATCTCATGGGACGAATCGCGCAAATCTCACCGCTGTCCGCACAATAAAAGCTTGCGGGGCGATTTTCGCTCGGGTGCCTCCTACCCAACGCCGTTCGAGCCAAACCGGCTTTTCGAAAAAAGATCCGTCTGTGAGCGGCTCACTTTATGCGGCTCGCCGCTTGCGTAGTGCGTGTATGCGCACGCTTGCATGCCTCAAATGAAAGGCGCCTCAGCTGTTGCCGAGGCGCTCACACGGGGTCGCGAGGATCGAGGATCAGGGAAACGCGACCACTGCGGTCCCCGCGCTGATCATCGTCGGTGGTGCGTTACCGGTCGGCGATGCCGTGCCGCCGTCGAGCACGCCCGCGCCCCAGAGCGCTAACGTGTGGTGGTATTTCGACGACCATGGGAATGGCACGGCTGCGCCGGGCGGTTTATTCGAATTGACGAACGCTGCGCACGGCCCGACGTAGAACGTGGCGAAATAGCATCGCGCGTATTCGCGACCGTAGCCGCCGCCCGATTGGGCCAGTGCGTCGATCGACGACGGCTGCTGCACGAGCGGCGCTAGCGGCACGAGCTGCGTCTCGGGCAGCACGTGCAAGCCCGCCGGCGTCGTGAACACGGTTTCGAAGATCGTCGTGTGCGGATCGTACGTGAGCAGCGCTGACGCGAGATAGTACAGCCGGGCGCCGACAGAGTTGGCAGCGTTGCTCACGTCAGTGCCGTCGCACACGAAGTACTTGCCGGCCGCGGCCATGGCGATCTCCGTATCTTCTTTGACCTGCCACGATGGTTCGTACTGATACGGCGGGTTGTTATACGTGACGTAGCAGTCCTCGGACATACCGCCCGCGCTCGTCGCGTTGAGCGCGAAGGAGGGGGCGATCTGCTGCCCCGCCGTGTCGCCCAACGAATTGTAGATGATCGTCCAGCCGAGAGCGAGATTCAAATTGTTCGAGGCGTTCGTCCAATCTTGCTGGTTGAAATTGCACGGCGTCGCCGACGTCTTGTTGATCGTGTCCGCTTTGTCTTCGAATATGTAGTTGAACACGGCACCGCTGTTGACTTCCGTTTGGACGTAGTCGTGCCAGAGCGAGCCTAGGTCGGCCGAGTGAGGATCCATGAGGAATTTGCCCGCGCCGACGCCGAGCGACTGGATGCGATGCCCCGAGCAATCGTGGGCGAACGTGCTCTCGTCGGTCGTGTACATTGGATCGCCGGGCCCTTGCCGGTTCGGATTCGTGTAGATGACGGGTGTTATAAGTGCGGCATTGATGTCGGGCGAAAGGGCGAAAGTCGTCGACGCATAGTTGAGCCACGGCGTCGCCAAGGTCCATGGGTTCAAGGTGATGCCGTCACCGCCGCCGAGATCATCCCACGTCAGCACGTGCGTCATACCGATCGGCGGGGGCGTCGGCGAGGGTGTCGGCGTCGGAGTTGGGGTCGCCGTCGGCGTCGGCGTCGGTTTGGGGGTCGCCGTCGGTGTCGGCGTCGGTTTTGGCGTCGGGGTCGGCGTCGGGGTCGGCGTGTCGCTCGGCGACGGCGTTGGCGTCGGGGTCGGGGTGTCGCTCGGCGACGGCGTTGGCGTCGGGGTCGGCGTGTCGGTCGGCGATGGGGTCGGCGTGTCGCTCGGCGTCGGTGTCGGGGACGGTGAAACCGTAGGCGTCGGCGTCGGTGTCGGCGAGCCCTTAGGCGTGGGTGATGGATGAACGGTCGCCGACGGAGACGGCGAGGGGGATGGGGTCGCGCTCGGGTCCGGCGACGGCTTTTTGAGAGGGATCAAGACCGGCCCCACGACGCTGCTTCCCCCGCCCCCGCCGCATCCGCCGACGAAAAGGACGACGGCCATGAGAATGATTCCCATGACCACGTACGCGATGGATCTGTGAACCGGCATCAATGACCTTCACGCTGCCCACAGGGCAGCGCCCCCCACATATGAATCACGGTCATGATACGAGGCGACGAGGCCACGGCAATATGCGGCCGCGCACTCTAGGGCCGCCCGATCCGGTCGATGTGGTTCGAGTCACTTGGACGAATGCGCGTCCGACTCGGTTTCGAGCGGTCACGATGACTGACGTCACAGCGGCGCAGTGCGCCAGAGCGATTTCGACGCTTGACCGCCCACCAGGTCGGCGGTTTAGAATGCGAAGCGTATGGAGCGCAAACTATTGACCGTCGGGCAGCTGGCGAATCGCTGCCGCGTCGCGGTGAAGACCGTGCAATTCTATGCCGAGGAAGGGCTGCTGCAGGCGCGAGGCGGTTCTACGGAGGCAGGTTATCGTTTGTTCACGGAAGACGACGTCGCCGATCTGCGCGCGATCAGAAGCCTCCGAGCGCTCGGCTTCTCGCTCGAGGCCATTCGCGGCATGCTCGCAGGATCTGCCGACCCACGCTCGACCGCGCAGTTTCAGCTCGAACTCGTAGACGCACAGCTGCGTGCTCTGCGTCGCCAGCGTGCGGCCATCGCGGCGGCGATCTCGTCAGACGCTGACCCGGACGTCCGACGACGCCTCCAGCTCGCGCAGGCCGCCGCGTCCCTAGGCGCGATGGAGCGCGATGCCGCGATCGAGCGCTTCATGGATCGCGTCCGCAAAGGTGCTCCGCTCGGGTCTGACTCAAAGATCCGTCAGATCGTCGCGATGGATATCCCCGACGAGTTGACTGATGACCAGCTCGAAGCGTGGCTCGAGTTGTCCGGGCTCATCGAGGACGATTCGTTCGTCGGGGTCCTGCACGCGCAACACGAGCCGTTCAAGTCTGACGATCCGGCCGCCGCTGCATCGCGTGCTGCATTTGCCGAAGCCGTCGGGCCGATCATCGCGGAGGCGGCGTCGGCGTTACATGATGGTTGCGATCCGAATTGCGAGCGCGTAAGAGCGCTCGTCGTCAGGTGGGTGAGCGAGTTCGCTCGCGGAGTCGGTCGCCGCGACGATGCGGCCTTTCGACGTTGGCTGGTCGACTATTCCCGACGGACGAACGACCCTCGCATCCAGCGCTTCTGGGAGCTCGTCGCGACGATGAAGGGCCGGCCGGCGAGCGTGTCGCCGTTCGTCGCCGCGCAGCAGCTGCTCATCGACGGTCTCGAAGCGATGCAGAGTTGACCTGGAAGGTCGCACCTGGGGCGTCGTGAACATGGCGCCATGTTGCGCGCCGCGTTGCTGAGCGCAGCGGGAAACCGCGGGCTCGCGCGTTTCGTCACCAAGCACGGACGACGCCTGGGCGCCTACCGCTTCGTGGCCGGCGAGACGCTCGACGAGTTCATGCGAGTCGTCGCATCGACGAATGCGGCCGGGATGCGCGTGGCCGCCGGGCTGCTCGGCGAGGACGTGGCCGATCGCGCGGCCGCCGTCGCGGTCGCGCGCGAATACGAAACCGTGCTCGATCGCTTCGCCGCATCCCGCGCCAACGCGAACGTCGCGCTGAAGCTTACGCACCTCGGCCTCGCGATCGACCGCGACCTCGCGTCGTCGAATGTCGAGGCGGTCGCGCGTCACGCCGGTCTGTCGGGCAACTTCGTGCGCATCGACATGGAACAATCGGCGCACACCGACGCGACGCTCGCTATCTACCGAAGCTTGCGCGCTCGCGGCCAGCACAAGACGGGCACGGTACTGCAGGCATATCTCTATCGCACCGCAGCGGACCTCGAGTCGCTCCTCGATCTCTCGCCTAATCTGCGCCTCGTCAAAGGGGCGTACCTCGAACCGGTCGAGATCGCGTTTCCAAACAAGCGCGACGTCGACAAGGCCTACGTCGGGCTCATCGAGACGAGCTTGCTGCGCGGCGGCTTCACCGCGATCGCGACACATGACGCGGCCGTCATCGAGCACAGCATCGAGTTCATCCGAAGCAAACGCGTGCGCGAAGGGACGTACGAGTTCCAGATGCTCTACGGCGTGCGTCCGAGACTTCAGGCGGATGTCGCGCGGCGCGGGCACGCGCTTCGTCTCGCCGTGCCGTTCGGTTCGCAATGGTACCCGTATTTCATGCGCCGCCTCGCCGAGCGACCGGCGAATGTCGCGTTCTTCCTCTCGTCGATGTGGCGCGGATGACCGCGCACGTCACGACCGGCGTCTGGTGTCCGACGCTGACGCCGCTCGACAACGCGCTCGACCCCGACCTTCGCCTGCTGAGCGCGCATCTCTGTTGGCTCGTCGATCAAGGCTGTCACGGCATCGTCTTGTTCGGCACGACAGGGGAGGCGAACTCGTTCACGGTCGACGAGCGTCGGCGCGTCCTCGAGGGCGTCCTCGCCGCGGGCTTCTCGCCCGATCGGCTCATCGTCGGTACCGGCTGCTGTTCGGCCGGCGATACCGCCTCTCTTACGAAGCATGCGATCGCGAGCGGGTGCCCCCGCGTCCTCGTGTTGCCGCCCTTCTACTATAAGGGCGTTTCCGAGCAGGGCACGATTGACGCTTACTCACGAGAAATCGAGGCGACCGCCGACGACCGTTTGCGCTTCTACTTCTATCGGATACCACAGCTCTCAGGGGTCGACATCACGGCCGCCGTCGTCGACGCGCTCATCGAACGCTTCGGCCCCGTGATCTCGGGCTTGAAGGACAGCTCTGGCGACCGCGAGTCGATCGAGGCGCTCTGCAACCGGTTCGGCTCGCGGCTCGACGTGCTCGTCGGCACCGAGCGTTTCCTCAAGCGCGCGCTCGAGTGTGGGGCGGTCGGCTGTATCTCCGCGACCGCCAACGTGCACGCACCTATCATCCGTGCTCTTTTTGACGATCCTACTGAAGCGGCGCAAGAGCGTGCGACGCTTGCGCGCGACGCCTACGAAAGCGCACCGGTGATCCCGGCGCTCAAAGCAGCGACCGCCCGGCGAACGAACGACGATGGCTGGCTGCACGTCCGCCCGCCGCTCGTCGCCGTCCAAACTCTCGGAGGATGAGCCCAATGCGCTACTTCACCACCACGATGCTACTCGTATCGTGCGTCCTCGCGGGAATCGTCACTACCGCCTCGCCAGCGTTGGCATCCGCCAAGCCCGTGCTGCAGACGGCGACGGGTATCCCGCTCGACGCGCCGTGGAAAGTCGCGATCTATCATCTCGCGACGACGACATTCAAGCATCCCGCGTGGGGCTGGCAGCATTCCGAACGCAATTACCGTATCGCGTTGCGCCTCGCCAAGGGCGACCGCCTCGAGGTCGACACCGACGTGTTGTTCGCCGCGTCATTCCTCCACGACATGGCGGCGTTTCCGCCGTATGAGAAAAAAGGCGAACACGGAGTGGTCGCCGCCGAAGAGAGCGTCGCGGTGCTTCGCGCCGCCGGCTTCCCGATGTCGAAGATCGCTGCGGTCCAAGCGGCGGAGCGCGGCCACATGTACTACAGCGACGCCGGCACGCGCCCGGAAGCGATCGTATTGCACGACGCCGATTCGCTCGACTTCCTCGGCACCATCGGCGAAGCGCGCATGATCTCGCTTACCGGTGAGAGCGCCGCGAGCTTCCGTTCGGGCGTCACCGCCCTGCGTTCGTTCCTCCACGATATCCCGCCGCGCCTCATCACGAAGACCGCGAGGTCCATCGGCGCGCAGCGCGCGGCCGAGCTGAAGCGCGAGCTCGACGAGCTTCAATCCGAGACGTTCGACGGCGCCGCCATGTAGCGGTCCGCCGGCCTAGCAATTGATTGGGAGCGGTCGAGATTTACCCTAAGAAATGGGGAGCGGTCGAGATTTACCCTAAGAAATGGGGAGCGGTCGAGATTTACCCTAAGAAATGGGGAGCGGTCGAGATTTATCTCGACCGCCGCGGCCTAGCCTAGGACGAGGTCGCGCTAAGGCAAGATAAGGTGCGAGTCGCCGAATTCGTGCCAGAGATAGCGGCCTTCAAGCGCCGCGCGATACGCGGCGTCGACGTGTTCCGAGCCGGCAAGCGCTTCGAGCATCGCGAGGTGCGTCGAACGAGGCTCGTGGAGTCCGGTGATGATGCCGTCGACGACACGCAGCGGCGATGCGGGCGACACGATCAGATCTGTCCATCCGTTCGCTGCTTCGACGCGAGACGCTTCGGTCGAGGCTGATTCGAGAGCGCGCACGACCGTCGTGCCGACCGCGATGACGCGGCCCCCTCGCGCGCGCGTCATGCGTACGCGAGCTGCCGGCTCCTCGCTCACCTTGAACTGCTCGTCGTAAGGAGGCTCATCGCGCTCCGGGCTGCTCACGCCGGAGTGGAGGACGATCGGCGCGACGCCGACGCCATCGGACGCAAGCCTGCGGAGCAGCTCATGCGTGAACGGCCTGCCGGCCGACGGCATCTCAGCGGAGCCGGCTTCCGCCGCATAGACCGTCTGATAGGCCTCGATCGGCCACTCGCGCCGCATATGCTGGTACGAGATCGGCTTGCCATGCGCGAACAGATACGCGATGATGTCTCCCGTGCCGGCGAGCGTCGACTCCCAAAGACGGCGCGAAGTACGATATGGAGCATGCAAGGTCGCGCTCGCGCCGGACGGCAGCTCGAGGATCTCACCCGGTTTCGACTCGTGGCGTCGCGGCTCGACAACGCACTTCCCGGAAGGCAGCCTCGTCGAAACGCTGAGCGTGAATGTGTCGTTTTGACTCGCACCGCGCGTCCGCACGCTGAGAGCCGATGGCACCGTCGCGGAGACATTGACGACGACGAGATCGCCGCGCTCGAGAAAATTCGGCAGCTCATAGAATGCCGCGTGCGTCGCGACGCCGTGCGGACCTCGCGTCACGAGCAGACGGACGTCGTCCCTTCCGCGTCCGCGGATCTCGGCCGGTTCGCGCGCCTCGAGTTCCGGCGGCACGACGAAGGGCGCGACGGTTCGCGAGACGGTTTTGTAGTTGACAGCCATATTATCGGCTCGCCTGCGCGAGCAGTGCTTGCGCTTCGAAGCGACCTCCGCGTACGCCGTCGTCGCCGATGAGGCCGACGATCGCTGGCGCTACCCATTCGGGTTTCGCGAGAGCAGACAGGTCGACGCCGGGTTCCGCAAGCCGGTGCAAGTGCGTGTCCATGTCGCCCGGGTCGATGATGAGGACGCGGATGCCGCTGTCGTCACCGAGTTCCGCCGCGAACGTCCGCGTAAGATGCTCGAGCGCCGCCTTGCTCGCGCCGTATCCGCCCCATCCTGGATAGGCGTTGACGCCGGCGTCGGACGAGATCGCGACGATCGTGCCTGACCGGCGCGCGATCATACCCGGAAGGACGAGTTGCGTGAGGTGCAAAGGCGCGGTCACGTTCACGCGCAGGATCCGCTCTAGATCTTGCCACGCAAGATCGGAGAGCGCCGGCATCGGGCTCGGTCCGAGCTCCGACGCATTGTGGATGAGAATGTCGATCGCGCCGAAGCGGCGCATACCGGCTTCGACGATGCCTTCAGCATCTTCGGAAACGTCGGCTGCGACGGCGACAACGACTGTCCGCTCGGCGAGAAGCGCTCTCACACCTTCGAGCGGTTCGGGCTCCCGTGCTGCGATGACGAGATTCGTGCCGGCGCGGGCGAGCAAATCGGCAACCGCAAAACCGAGCCCGCGCGAAGCGCCCGTGATAAGTGCGGTCTTTCCTTTGAAGTCCATGCTCAGAGTATGACGCGCATGCGCTGCGGTCACCACGGGCTCCGGGTCAGTCAGCGCCTGACCGTTCGGACAGGCGCAAGGTGAGACCGCAGTGGTCGAGATGAATCTCGACCGCTCCACCTATCACTTTGTCGACCGCTACAACAGTCGGCGGCGGGTCGCGAGCGCGACCGCTTGCGCGCGGTTGTCCGCACCCAGCTTTGCCATTATCTGCCGGACGTGGAACTTCGCGGTTCGCTCGGCGATGCCGAGTCGCTGGGCGATCTGTTTGTTCGAAAGGCCTTCACTCACGAGGCGGATGACCTCGCGCTCGCGCGGCGTCAACCCGTCAGGATCGCGCGGACTGCGGACCTCACTCGCGATCGCATTCGCGGCGGCGCCGCGGAAGTACGATCCGCCGGCGGCGACTTCGCGGATCGCGGCGATGATCTCAGCGCCGGGAGCACCCTTGACGACGTAGCCTCGCGCGCCTGCGCGAACAGCCTCCACCATCGCTTCGGCTTCATCGTGAGCGGAGAAGATGACGACTCGCGGTGACCCCACTTGACGAAGACGAGAGATCGCCTCGATGCCGCCCATGCCCGGCAAAGCGAGATCGAGGAGGATGGCATCCGGGCGCTCGCGCGTGACCGCGTCGAGCATCTCCTCCGCGCTTCCAACCGAAGCGGCGACCACGATGTCGGCTTCCGTTTCGAGCACCGAGGCGATGCCGTCGCGGACGATCGGATGGTCGTCGACGATGATGACGCGGATCATCTGACGTCCGAAGGCACGATCACGGTCACCGTCGTTCCGCCGCCGCGGCGCGACGCGACTGCGAGGGACCCGCCGATGAGGGCGGTCCGTTCTGACATCCCGCGCAATCCATGGCCTTCGCCGCCCATCTTGGCGGCCTTCATGCCGACGCCGTCATCCGCGATGACGAGACGGACCGAATTTCTGACGCGCCGCAGCGCTAGCGTCACGCTCTTCGCTCGAGCGTGCTTTCCCACATTGGTGAGCGCTTCTTGCGCGATGCGATAGAGCTCCGTCTCTGTCTGCCGGTCGAGCACGAGATCGGAAGTCGCGTTGACTCTGACGGCGACGCCCGTCTCCGACATGAAGCTACGGGCCAGCGCCGAGAGCGCGTGCGCGAGCGGCTTGTCCGCGGATGGGCTCGCGCGCAGATCGGCGATCGCGCGTCTCGCATCGGCCGCCGACGCCCGCGCGCTCTCGATCGAGCGCTCGAGTTTTGCGCGCAGTTCGCGCGGTGCGCGCCGATCGCGGCTCGCGCCTTCGAGCTGAAGCGCGATCGCGGTGAGACTTTGCAGGAGCGTGTCGTGCAGCTCGCGGGCGACTCGTGTCCGCTCCTCGGCCCGCGCGAGGCGGGCCTGCGATTCCGACAGCCGCGCGCGCTCGATCATCGCGCCGACTTGGAGCGCTATCGTCGAGAGCAAACCAAGCTCGTTCTTCGTGAGCTTGCGCCACTGCGGACCGGTGACATTCATGACGCCGAGCGGCTTGTCTTGGAAGCGCAGCGGCACGCTCGCGTGAAATCGCAGCCCGGCCGTCAGCGCGGTCGCGCCCCGCACCGCGGGGCTAAGCCTGCTGCACTCGATGACGTCGACGTTCTTGGTCATGAGATCACCGGAGCGCAGGTCCTCCGTGCAAATGCACCATGAGCCGGACATGCGGATCGGCTCTTGGAGATACGGTGGAAGCTGGTAGCTCGCGGCGCTGTAGAACTGGCTCGTCTCGGGATCGAGCAACCACACCCAGCCCGACCGAAGACCGACGAGGTCGGTGACGAGCGCGAGCGTACGCTCGAGCGCCGAGCGCACGTCATTCGTCTCGTTGAGCGCCTGCGCGATCGCGTTGAGGATCTCGAGTTCGCGTGTCCGCCGATCGATCGCGCCCGCGTCGTTATCCTTTCGTGAAGCCCGCCGGCACGTCGAAAAGTCCGGCGTCGACGGGTCCGAGTATCTTGACGTTGCCCCGCTCGAGGTATGTCGAGAAGCCCTGCTGCCCCTGACCC
This sequence comes from Vulcanimicrobiia bacterium, assembly GCA_025450855.1. Classification (GTDB taxonomy): domain Bacteria; phylum Vulcanimicrobiota; class Vulcanimicrobiia; order Eremiobacterales; family Eremiobacteraceae; genus JANWLL01. The sequence goes on along the minus strand of JANWLL010000169.1, from coordinate 7,493 downwards.
GCCTGTTGTCCGCCCTTCAATGTGAATACTTCCCACAACGAGAGGCGATCTTGCGGAGCCGTTGCGCCGCCCGACTTGTGCATCGTCACCGTCGGCGTGCATCCTCCTTGCGAGGCGTACATCATCGGCGACACGGTCAAATTGCGCTTCAGCCAATCGCTCGTGTGCGCGTTCGGCGGCACGATGCCCGAGACATAATCGTCAACGCTTACCTCGCTCGAGCCGTTCTGGCACGAACCGGTCGCCTGTGTCGTGACGATCTTCAAGTCCGTGCCGTAGCCGGTCGTCGCGACGCCGTCGATCGCCTTCGGCCCGATCACGCTCGACGAGATCGTGATGTCTTGCTTGGCAGTTCCAGGCTGTGGCGACGGCTGCGGTTGGTTCGGTTGCGAAGGTGGCTGGGGTGCTTGCGGCATCGGCGTGTGGGCGCCCATGTCCTCGATCGTATACGTCTTCTTCGCCAGATCGAGGTGTATGATCTGCTTTCGATCCGGACGGTAGATCGTGGCGGTCAGTTTGCCCGGGTCGTCCTCGCGCTCCCAATCGCCGAGATAATAGTACGTCATCGGCACCCCGGCCCTCATCATGCCCATCGATGCCTTGGCCAACGAAGCCGCGTTCGTCAGCATCGAAAAAATGCCGTGACCCTGCGGCCGGTTGTTGAATGCGGCGGCGGCGTCGACCGCCGACTTGAAGTTCGCCGCGAAGTTGTCGGGCAGCGGCGTCGGAACGCCGGGAACGCCGAAGCGCGTCAGCTGATCGTACTGGACGCCCCCGCTCGCAGCGATCGTGCTCGAAGGCGCGCTCGCGAGGATAAGAGCGCCCAACAACAGCACGGACAAAAATATCCTGGTCAACGGTCCGGCGATACGCATTGAAGCCTCCCCACGTAAGAAGCGACGTTATACGCGCCATTCGGCTCGCCCCGATGCCGCGCCTTGCAGACTCATGCATCGAGCCGTCGGCGCTCCGAGAGGTCAGGCAAGAGGGCTGACCGTACATCACGGCGGACGAGGGACGCAGTATGAGGCACCGCGCGAGCTTCACATCCGTCCTGGCGATCGCGGCCGCCATCCTTTGCGGTTGCGGCGGCGAACGCTGGGCGGTCGTGCACAACGCCGCGACCCATCGGACGGTCATCGTCTTCGGCGACAGCTTGGCGGCGGGCGTCGGTGCGTCGACCCCGGACCACGGATTCGCCGCGCTCATGTTCGCACAGTTGTCGAGCGGCGACGCGGCGAGCAAGTTCGACGATTTCGCGATCGGCGGTTCCACCGTCGCCGATGTGCTCGACACGCAGCTTCCGGACGCCGAGGCGCGCGGCATTGACGCGACCGACATCTGGCTGTGCGTCGGCGCCAACGACGTCTTCCATGGCACGGCGGCGGACGCGTTTTCCACGACGGAGCATTCGCTGGTCGCACGGATACGGTCGAGCTGGCCGCAAGCGCACATCATCGTCTTCGGGGTGCCCGACGTCACGCGGACGCCGTTCCTACCAGGTGTCGCCCAGTTCCACGATATGGCGTCCGCAGATAACGCGGCCGCCGCCGACGCGGCAAAAGAGTCGCAATCGGATTTCGTCGACCTCTTCTCGTTCACCGATAGCCACAACGTCGCCGGGCAGCTGTCGAGCGATTCGTTGCATCCCGACGACGCTGGGCACACGGCGATAGCGGCCTACGCCGAGAAAGAGCTCCGCTAAGCGCGGCGCTTTCCGGTCAGCGGATTTTCAGCGTGACCGTTTCGCGACACCGAAAGGTCGAGCGCACATCGTCCGCGTACAGCGCTCGTGGCAAGCCGGACTTCGGCTAATCGCTCGCGCGAATTTCCATTTGTGTGGGGAGGTCGTATGCCTGACCGCGTCAATCATCTCGCTGTTTGGGTAGCCGCGATCGTCTATTTCCTGTTCGGTTACCTTTGGTATGGATTGATCTTCACCTCGATGTGGACCGCGCTCATGGGCGGCGCGATGGCGCCGGGAGGTCCAGCGCTCTACATCGAGTCGTTCGTGCTCGGACTCATCTTGTCGTACGCGGCGGCGATCGCTTTGTCGCGCAGACCCGAAGATCTGACGGTCTCGCAGGGCGTCAGCTTTGCGCTTTTCATGGGCATCGCGCTCTACGCGACGCAGACGTTGAACACGGCGCTCTACTCGCACTCGCCGCTCATGCTCTGGATCATCAACACGGGCTACGTGGTCGTCGGTTTTGCGATCATCGGCGCGATCGTCGGCGGGTGGACGAAGAAAACCGCATGAAAAAGCGGTGAAACCGTGCGGCAAATCATGCCGAATTCTCATCCAAACCACCGTGTTGTTCGGGTAAGATGTAACCGATAGATATACCATAAAGACCTCCTCAAGGCGGGAAACGGAGTGCCTCCAAAGCACTCCGTTTTTCGTTGTCCGCGGGGGTGCCACGGGCTGTCGGCGAACCATCGTCGAATGTTGCTCGAACCCGGCCGCGTCGACGTCGCGTTCGATCCGCTCGTCGAAGAGTGGTTCAAAGAACGGTTCGGTTCGCCGACCGCGCCGCAGGTCGGCGGCTGGCCGCATATCACCGCCGGGCGCGACGTCCTCATCTCCGCGCCGACGGGTTCCGGCAAGACGCTCGCCGCCTTCATGGTCGCGATCGACCGGCTGCTGCGTGAGGCGCGCAACGGTCTGAACGACCAGACGCACGTCCTTTACGTGTCGCCGCTCAAGGCGCTCGTCAACGACGTCCACGCGAACCTTCAGCAGCCGCTCGCCGAGATACGGTCGCTCGCGTGCGCGCGAGACGTGTCGCTCGCGCCGATCACGGTCGCGTTGCGGACGGGCGACACGCCGGTGAAGGACCGCGCGCGCATGGTCGGCACCCCGCCCCACATACTCGTCACGACGCCCGAGTCGCTCTTCATCCTTTTGACGGCGGCACGCTCGCGCGAGATCTTCCGTACGGTTTCGACCGTCATCGTCGACGAGATCCACGCGCTGATCGCCAACAAGCGAGGACCGCACCTGGCGCTATCGCTCGCGCGGCTCGACCGGCTTGCGGAAGAGACGACCGGAAAGCGGCCGCAGCGCATCGGCCTGTCTGCGACGGTCAAGCCCGTCGAAGAGGTCGCGCGCTTCTTGAGTCCCGAAGCCGCCATCGTCAACATCGGTCACCGCCGCGAACTCGACCTCGCCGTCGAGGTGCCGCAAGACGAGCTCGGTCCCGTCGCGAGCAACGAAGCCTGGTCCGATATCTACGACCGTCTCGCCGCGCACATCGGGAACCACCGGACGACACTTGTCTTCGTCAGCACGCGGCGACTCGCCGAGCGCGTGTCGCACCATTTGACGGCGCGGCTCGGCGAAGGCGCGGTCATGCCGCACCATGGCAGTCTTGCTCGACATCTCCGGCTCGATACCGAACAGCGCCTCAAGCGGGGCGAACTGCGCGCCGTCGTCGCGACCGCTTCGCTCGAGCTCGGTATCGACATCGGCTCGGTCGACCTCGTCATCCAGATCGGCTCGCCGCGATCGATCGCGGTCGCCCTGCAGCGCATCGGCCGCTCGGGCCACTGGGTCGGGGCGCGTCCGAAAGGAATCCTCATCGCATCGACGCGCGACGAGCTGGTCGAAAGCGCCGCCGTCGTCAAAGCGATCCGCACGGGCGCGATGGATCGGCTCGAGCCGTCTCGCAACGCGCTCGACATCCTCGCGCAGCAGCTGGTCGCGGAGTGCGCCGCTCAAGACTGGGATGAGGACGCGCTTTTCGAGCTCGTACGCTCGACGTATCCTTACCAGACGCTGACGCGCGACGACTTCGACGACGTCGTCACCGTGCTCGCCGACGGGATCTCGACCTCGCGAGGCCGAGCGGGCGCGCTGCTCCACCGCGATCGGGTCAACGGTCGCGTCCGCGGCCGGCGCGGCGCGCGTCTTGCCGCCATCACATCGGGCGGCGCGATCGCCGACACGACGACGTACTCCGTCGTGGCGGATCCCGACGACACGCCGGTCGGCACCGTCGACGAAGACTTCGCCATCGAAAGCATGGCCGGCGACATCTTCCTTCTCGGCATGCAGTCGTGGCGGATCAGGCGCGTCGAGCCCGGCCGCGTGCGAGTCTTCGACGCGCACGGCGCACCGCCGTCGATACCGTTTTGGAACGGCGAGGCGCCCGCGCGCACGCTCGAATTGTCGCAAGAGGTCGGGCGATTGCGCGAACGGATCGCGCAGATCGTCGACGCCGAAGGTGCCGCGCCGGCAGCGGATTATCTGCAGCGCGAGTGCGGCCTCGACCGCCTCGGCGCCGAACAGGCCGTCGCATACGTCGACGATGGTCGCTCGATCCTCGGCGCGGTACCGACATGCGCGCGCGTCATCGCGGAGCGCTTCTTCGACGAGGCGGGCGGCATGCAGCTCATCGTCCACGCGCCGTTTGGAGCACGGATCAACCGGGCGTGGGGTCTCGCGCTTCGCAAGCGCTTCTGTCGGACGTTCAATCTCGAGCTGCAGGCCGCCGCCACCGACAACGGCATCGTCATCTCGCTGAGCGAACAGCACGCGTTCCCGCTCGCGACGATTTTCGGATTCTTGAAAGCCGCAACCGTAGAGGACGTACTGACGCAGGCGATGCTTCCGTCGCCGATGTTCGCGGCGCGCTGGCGATGGAACGGCCAGCGCTTCCTCGCGCTGCAGCGGTTCTTCGGCGGCAGGCGGGTGCCGGCGAACATCCAGCGCATGCGCGCAGACGATCTCCTCGCCGCGGTCTTCCCCGATCGAGCGGCGTGTCCGGAAAACCTCGGCGGGGAGGAGGTGCGCATCCCGGACCACCCGCTCGTCAACGAGACCGTCGGCGACTGCCTCCACGAGGCGATGGATCTCGAAGGGCTCAAGACCGTGCTGCTCGGCATCGCGGACGGGTCGGTCGCGACCGTCGCGGTCGAAACGGCGGAACCGTCGAAGTTCTCGCACGAGATCCTCAACGCGAATCCGTTCGCGTTCTTGGACGATGCGCCGCTCGAAGAGCGTCGCGCTCGTGCGGTCCATCTGCGCAGCACGACGCGCATCGACGTCTCCGACGGTGTCGGCGTGCTCGACGCCGCGGCCATCGCAGCCGTCGCCGATCAGGCTTGGCCGACCGTCCGCGACGCCGACGAGCTCCACGACGCGCTGTTAACGCTCGTGGTACTGCCCCCGCAGCCGCAGTGGCGCGGCTGGTTCGCGGAGCTCGAGGCAGCCGGCCGCGCATCCGAGTCGACGGTCGACGGCCGCTGGCTGTGGGTTCCGACCGAGAAGCGCGCCGTCGCCGAGGGTGGGCGAGCCGGCGACGACGCCGCAGTGGATGAGGTCGTCAGAGGCTGGATGGAGTCGACCGGCCCCACGACGGCCGCGGCACTCGCCGACCGGCTCGCGTTTTCCGCAAATGCGATCGAGGATTCGTTCGCCCGGCTCGAGATGCACGGCCAGGTCTTCCGCGGCTCGTTCACGCCGGGCCTGGATACGAAGGACGAGTGGTGCAATCGGCGCGTCCTCGCGCGCATCCATCGCGCGATGCTCGCAACGCTGCGCCGTGAGATCGAACCGGTCAGCGTCGCAGTGCACGAGCGCTTCCTCGACGTCTGGCAGCATCTTGCGCCCGGCACGCAGCTCCACGGCGTCGCAGGGACGCTCCAAGTGATCAAACAGCTGCAAGGCCTCGAGTTCCCGGCCGTCGCCTGGGAGACCGAGGTCTTGCCGCGGCGAATCGCTCGCTACCACCGCGAGTACCTCGACAAGTTGTGCATGTCAGGCGAGGTCGCATGGGGGCGCTTGTCGCAGCATCCCGCGTTCGAGGCGGACGCCGGTCCAAGACGTCGGCGCGTCCGGCCGACGCGTGTCGCACCGGTCGCGATCTTCTCGCGCGAAGATGCGGGCTGGTTGTTCGGTGCATCGCATCGCGACGACGCGGCGTTATCGGCGAGCGCGCGCGACGTGCGCGGCGCGCTCGAGCGGCGTGGGGCCTCGTTCTTCATAGACATCGTGCGCGCGACCGGACGTCTGCCGAGCGAGGTCGAGGACGGTCTGTGGGAACTCGTGGCGGCGGGGATCGTCACCGCGGACGGTTTCGATAACTTGCGTGCCCTCGTCGATCCGCGACGTCGGTTAGCGACGAATCGGCGCGAGCGCGGCCGTCCACGCAATGCTCCGGGCCGTTGGGCGCTCCTGGAGCAGGAGAGCGCAAGTCGCGACGTCGTCGCGTTCACCCGTCAGCTGCTCGCACGGTGGGGCGTCGTTTTCCGCGACATCGTCCAGCGCGAATCGCTCGCGCCGCCGTGGCGCGATCTCCTCGTCGAGCTTCGGCGCATGGAACTGCAGGGAGTTATCCGCGGGGGCCGCTTCGTCTCGTCGTACGTCGGCGAGCAGTTCTGCCTGCCCGAAGCGCTCGAAGCCCTGCGGGCGCTCCGGATGAGTCAGGGAGCAGGCGTTTGAGCGCGCGAGCGCGTGGGAAAACGGTCGGTGAGGTAACCATTGATGCCACCGGGTGAGTAGGCGAGGCGTCGGGACTAGTCGGTCCCGGCGCCTCTTATCATTGGGGCAGGACCACGAACCCGTTTGCCTGAAATTTCAACTATTGAATTAGTTGTATGACTGACGGCCGGCGCGTCCGGCTTGTGAGAGGGTCGATGGTGCACCGCCGGCTTGTAACAGCGCTCTCGTTCGTCTGCCTCATCGCGATCGCGTGCTGTGTGATCGCCGCGGCGCCGGCCGCCGCCGCCGTCGAGACGCTCCACCTCGATTCGATAGCGATACCATCGACGACGACCGCGCCGCCGATCGACGGAACGCTCGATAGCCCGGTGTGGAAATCGGCCGCCGTCGCCCACCTCGGTTACGACCTTCGTTACCACGCCACCGCGGCGCAATCGACGACGCTCTATCTCATCACCGACGGACCCTTTCTATATGTAGGCATAGATGCGCGCCAGAGCACGCCGATCCGCGCGACCGAGCACACGAACGGCGTCGGTCTCGACACCGACGACGAAGTCCAGGTCGATCTGTGGCCGAACGGCACGAGCGGCTTCCGCTACAAGTTCACGTCGACGCCGATCGGCACGCATTACCAGTTCTCGACCGAGAACAACTCGTTCGAACCGGAGTGGTGGACGGCCGGCCGCGTCGTCGACGGCGGGTACGTCATCACCGAGAAGATCCCGCTCTCCGTCATGCACGGCACCGGCTCGGGCAGCTGGCGGGTCCAGTTCATCCGCTACCTCGCGGTGACGAACGACGTCTTCGTCTGGAGCTGGGGCGCGTCACAACAGAACTTCAACGACGTCACGTATTCGGGATCGCTCAGCGGACTGCCGCGTCTGTCGGTGCAGCGCGGCAGATCGCGCGTGGGCGTCTACGGTCTCGGCGAGGTCGCGCCGAAGTCTAACGGCGGCGACACGTCGCGTGTCGGCGCCGACATCTCGATCCCGATCGTCACCGGCACTTCGTTCGTCGCAACGCTGCATCCGGACTACTCGAACGT
>JANWLL010000168.1 GCA_025450855.1 Vulcanimicrobiia bacterium | reverse complement strand
GTCCATGAAACACAATACAAAGCGCCTGGCCGCCATTACGGCCGCGTCCCTCATCGCCGGCGTCGGGGCCTCATGCATCGGTCCGGCGAGGGCGGCGATCGAGGATGGGATGTCCTCCACCAAAGGAGGTGCGCTGCATCGTCAACGCGCTCTTGCGCTTTCAGCCGCTGCATTCGCAGCCGTGGCCCTGGCGGTCGGGACGGCCGCGACACCGACATCGGCAGCGGCTCCGACGCCCGTGCCCGGAGGTGCCAACCAGGTGAACGCGCTGTCCGGTAAGGTCGGGGACGTGCTCTTCAACGGCGTACTGCGCATCCAAATCCAGGAACTGCGCGATGCGACGGCCGCCGACAATCCGGCGAGCATGCTTCCGCAGGCCGATCAGAAGGTCATGGTGATGAAAGTGCTCCTGCGCAACGGTACTCACGCCGATTTCACCGACCTGCTCACCTATACGCTGGCCGATCGAGACGGCGTGACGTTCGAGATTCCCTCAAATCTCATCAAAGGCATCAACCCCCACATCTTGCCGGCGGGTGCAGCCCGTCAGTCGGCGCTGTTCCTCGTCGACAAAGATTTCGCGCCGGTCAAGCTCATCGTCCGATGCGCGACCTGCGGAACCGGGGCCAATTTCAACGCGATCCGCTTCACCATCCCCGCGCCTGCGCCGGCGCATTGAGGAGTGCCGAACATGAAGAAGAGAATCGGGGTCGTCAGCGGTTTGGCATTGCTCGCGATCGGTGGTGCCCTTTTCTTCGTTCCGCCGGCGAGGGCGGCGATCGAGGATGCGATGTCGTGCGCGCAGTCGACGCCATGCCTCGAATGGGATAACACAGGTTCCGGCGACGCGCTGAAGGGCTTGTCGTCGAAAGGCAACGCGATACACGGTCAGACGAAGTTCAAAAGTGCCGGCAAGACCGCCGGTAAGGCGGGCGTTTTCGGCGAGGATTTGAGCTCGAGCGGCAATCTCAACGCCGGCGTGCTCGGTACGTCGACGAACGGCACGGGGGTCATCGGCACGTCGACGTTCTACAACGCGGTGCAAGGGTTGTCGGCGATCTCGACCGGTGTGTACGGGCAAAGCGCCGGCGCCGGCGGATTCGGCGTTGCGGGGCGCGACATCTCGACGATCCACGGCAGCAACGGTGCCGGCGTCCTTGCCGACGGCGGACCGGCGGATGACGGGTTGCACGCGTTCGGCAACGGTGCGAATGCGAACGGCGTGTACGCGTTCTCGGCGACCGGCTCAGCCTTGGTCGCCAACGTCGGCTCGACGGACGGGGCGCCGACGCTTTCGATCAACGACACGGGCCAGGTCCTCAACGATGCGATATCCGTCCAAGGAACGTCGGGGAACATCTTCTATCTTCAGAACTCGGGAACCGCCGCGTTCTCCGGCAACGTGATCGCGTCATCTTTGCAGAGCAGCGCGATCACGAACTCCGGTGAGTTGGTCGACAATAGTGCGTCCAATAGCGTCGCGCTGTATGCGACGACCCCGAACGGCAATGCCGCCGGTTTGTACAGCTCCGACAACACGACGTATCCGACCCTCTACGTCCAAGGGCAGGAGGGTGGAAACGGCCTCGAACAGGGGATTTTAGAAGTCCAAGGCGGCGCCGCGATCCTGAGCGTCACGACGTACGGCAACATGTATCTACGTGGCTTGCTCTACACCGGCGGATCCTGCCATACGGGGTGTGCTCAAGGCGCACGACAAGTACGGTCCGTCAACGCTTATACGCCGTCCGAAGCAGAGCCGACCATCGAGGACACCGGTGAGGCTGCGCTTGTCGGCGGCATGGCGCACGTCCAGCTCGATCCGAAGTTCGCGAATGTCATCGATACGAAATCCGACTACGTCGTCCTCGTCACTCCCGAAGGCGATTGCCGAGGGCTTTACGTGACGAATCGGACGCCGGTGAGCTTCGACGTCCGCGAACTGGAAGGCGGGCGAGCCTCTGTCGGATTCGCCTATCGCATCGTCGCGAAGCGCTTCGGCGTGAGCGCGTCGAGGCTCCCGATGTCGGATGTCCGGCCGTTCGCGACGCCGCCGCGTCCGCGGCAGTCGCATCGTCTGAAAATAGGTGGGTGATGCAGATCTGGAGATCGCCACTCGTTCTCGGCGGCGCGGCCCTTGCGGTCGTCGCTATAGGGATCGGCTCGGTACCGCCCGCACGAGCTGCGATCGAGGATGCGATGTCGTGCGCGCTCTCGACGCCGTGTCTCGAGTGGGATAACACGGGCTCGGGCGACGCGGTGAAAGGTGTCTCTACGAAGGGCAACGCGCTGCACGGCCAGACGAAGTTCAAAAGCGCCGGGAAGACCGCGGGCAAGGCAGGCGTTTTCGGCGAGGACCTGAGCACCGCGGGCAACTTGAACGCCGGCGTGCTTGGTTCGTCGACCAACGGTACCGGCGTCAGCGGAACCTCATCGACGTACAACGCGGTGCAGGGTTTGTCCGCGATATCGACCGGCGTGTACGGTCAAAGCGCCGGCGCTGGCGGGTTTGGCGTGGCGGGGCGCGACATCTCGACGACGCACGGCAGCAACGGTGCCGGCGTCCTTGCCGACGGCGGACCGGCGGATGATGGGTTGCACGCGTTCGGCAACGGATCGGGCGCGAATGGAGTCTACGCGTTCTCGCAGTCCGGCACGTCGCTATTCGCTAACCAGGGAACCGGCGATTTCGCGCCCGAGCTGTATCTGCAAGATACGGCCAACCTCAATCTGATCATCCAGGCGGTCGGCACCGGCGGCGACGTGCTCGACGTGGCGAGCGGATCGAGCTCGCTCAACGGCCAGTTCACGATCACCTCCGACCTGTCGGCGGGCGAAGCTGCGCGCATCGTCAATCAACCCGGCAACAAGAACGACACCCTCGACCTGTTCGGGGGAGAGCCGACGAGTCCGACTCCGACGTCCAACGTGATCGCGGCTTTCGACAGCAACGGCGTCAATCTGATGCTGTTGAACAACACGGGCAATCTGATCATCCTCGGCACGCTCTTCCAAGGATTGGACTGCAACAGCGGCTGCGTCCAGGGGAATCGACGCGTGCACAGCGTCTCCGGCTACGCCGCCGTCGACAGCGAGCCGACGATCGAGGACGAGGGCGAGTCCGCGTTGTCGAACGGCACTGCTGAAGTCGCGCTCGATCCGAAGTTCGCCAATGTCATCGATCGAAGCTCTACCTACATCGTCACACTAACTCCCGAGGGGGACTGCCGCGGTCTTTACGTGACCGACCGGACGCCTTCAGGCTTCATCGTGCGCGAGCTCGAGGGCGGACGGTCGAACGTCGGGTTCGCGTATCGGATCTTGGCGAAGCGCTATGGCGTTCAAGCTCGCGGGTTGCAGATGACCGATGTGAGGCGCGTAGCGGTGCCCCGCCAGCCTACCCATCACTGAAATCGATCGGGGGTTATCGAGTCATGTGGAAACTCCGACTAGTCTGGCTCGCTGCGGCGATGGCGGCGGTTTCTATCGCGGTCGTGTCGATGCCGCAGGCGAGGGCGGCTATCGAGGATGCGATGTCGTGCGCGCAGTCGACGCCATGCCTCGAATGGGATAATAGCGGCTCTGGCGACGCGCTGAAGGGCGTGTCGAAGGGCAACGCGGTTCACGGTCAGACGAAATTCAAGAGCGCCGGTAAGCCCGCCGGCAAAGCGGGCGTGTTCGGTGAGGATCTGAGCTCGACCGGAAATCTCAACGCCGGCGTGCTCGGTTCGTCGACGAACGGCACCGGCGTCATCGGTACGTCAACGACCTACAATGCCGTGCAAGGATTGTCGGCGATCTCGACGGGTGTCTACGGACAAAGCGCCGGCAGCGGTGGCTTGGGCGTCGCCGGCCGGAACATCTCGACGACGCACAGCAACAACGGCGCGGGCGTGCTCGCAGACGGTGGTCCGGCGGACGACGGACTCCATGCGTTCGCCAACGGCACGGGTGTGAACGCGGTCTATGCGTTCTCAGCGGCTGGCACCTCGCTGTTCGCGAACCAAGGAGCGAGCGCCGCGCCGGAGCTTTACCTTCAGCACACGCAGACGACGGCGGGCGACATCATCCAGGCAGTAGGCCCATCGGGGGACGTCTTCGACGTGTCGAGCGACGGCAGTGCGTCACTTGCCGGAAACCTCTTCGTCGGCCATATCAGCGATCAGGGTTCTCTCGTAGCTCAGTCGATAGAGTCGGCCGGGTCCCTGCGAGTAGCCTCCGGCGGTGCGGACATCAAGGCCGCTTTGGGCGCCTCGGTCGCATTGAATGTGACCTCCGGGACCTCGGACACGGAGTCGAGTGTGTTCACCATCAACAACTCGTCCGGCGTCCAGACGCTTACCGCCACCGACAAAGGCGACGTCTTCGTCTCGGGATTGTACTTCAGCCAAGGTTTCTGCAACTCCGGTTGTGTCGTCGGGAACAAGCAAGTTCACAGCGTCGGCGAGTACGCGCCGACGGAGACCGAGCCGACGATCGAGGACAACGGCGAGGCTGCCCTCGTCGACGGGGTCGCAAACGTCGAGATGGATCAGAAGTTCGTCAACGTCATCGACCCTGCGAAAGAGTATCTGGTCTCAGTGACGCCGGAGGGCGATTGCGAGGGCTTGTTCGTCGCATCTCGCGGGCCGAACGGGTTCGTCGTGCGCGAGCTACGTCACGGGCACCACTCGTTGAGCTTCGAGTACAGAATCGTGGCGAAACGAAGCGGCGTCGACGCACCGCGGTTGCCGATGACGGACATCATGACGCACCAGGCTTCGCCGCATCCTATGCGACGTCCGCGCGCGGCCGGCGTACCGCCGGTGCGGTGAGAGGAGAAAAGACATGAGACCAGCGCGAGTGTCGTGGCCTATCATCGTCGTTGTCGCGATAGCGGCGAGCCTTGGAGGCGCCGTATGCGCCGGGCCGGCGAGGGCGCTGATCGAGGGTGCGATGTCGTGTTCGCTCTCGACGCCGTGCTTGGAATGGGATAACTCATCGAGCGGCGATGCGATCAAGGGCGTATCGACGAAGGGTAACGCGCTGCACGGTCAGACGAAGTTCAAGAGCGCGGGCAAGACGAGCGGTAAGTCGGGCGTCCTCGGCGAGGACCTAAGCACGTCGGGTAATTTGGATTCCGGCGTCCTCGGCTCGTCGACGAACGGCGCGGGCGTGACGGGCATATCGTCGACCTACAATGCCGTGCAGGGGCTGTCGGCCGGCTCGACCGGTGTCTACGGTCAGACGGGCGCGGCGGCGGGCTTCGGAGCCGCCGGTCGCAACACGTCGTCGACGCACGACGACAACGGCGCGGGCGTCCTCGCGGACGGCGGGCCGCAGGACGATGCGATCCACGCGTTCGCAAACGGTTCCGGAGCTAACGCCATCTATGCGTTCTCGGCGAGCGGCCTCTCGTTCGTCGGTAATCAGGGGGCTGGAGACCAATCCGCGGAGCTCTTGCTGCAAGGGAACGGCACATCACACGACCTCTTCGACGCGTTCGGCGATGGCGGCGCGGGGTTCAACCTCAATTCGTCCGGTTCGGTGCGCGACTTGTCCATCAGCCAGGTGCCGGCGACGTTCGTCGCCGCGCCCGGCAACCGGAACGAGGCGATGGATCTGTACGGAGGCTCCACCGGCAACGCAAGTGCCGGATTCGTCCTCTTCGACTCGAGCGGCAACGCGCAAGCCATCCTCGATGACGAGGGCAATGCGTATATCAATGGATTGCTCTATTCGTCGGGGTCGTGTCATGCCGGGTGCCTCGTCGGGAACAAGCGCGTCGCTTCGGTCGGGGAATTCGGAGCGGTCGGGACGGAACCGACGATCGAGGACAACGGCGAGGCGCAGCTCGCGGAAGGGAGAGCATACGTCAAGCTCGACCCGCAATTCGCAAACGTCATCGATCAGACATCGCAATACTTGGTGTCCGTCACGCCGGAGGGCGATTGCCGAGGATTGTACGTCGCGGATCGTTCGTCGGATGGATTCACGGTCCGCGAACTCGGGGGTGGGCGCGCCAACGTCGCTTTCGAATATAGGATCGTCGCCAAGCGGTTCGGCGTTCATGCATCTCGTCTGCCGTTCATGACTGTACATCATGGTGCAAAACCCCACATCACGCGCCGAAACGTCTCGAATGGAGCGATAGAGCGATGACTGGATCACGGGCGTTCTTCTGCGGCTTTCTTTTCGCCGTCACCGCCGGCGTCGTCGCTGCTGCTTCTATCCCACCGGCGCGCGGGGCGATCGAAGATGCGATGTCGTGCGCACTCTTGACTCCGTGTCTCGAGTGGGATAACAGCTCGACCGGCGACGCTATCAAAGGCGTCTCGACGAAGGGCAATGCGCTGCACGGTCAGACGAAATTCAAAAGCGCCGGCAAAACGAGCGGCAAGTCGGGCATCCTGGGCGAGGACCTGAGCACGTCGGGCAATCTTGATGCCGGCGTTAGCGGCGTGTCGACGAACGGCAGTGGCGTCGTCGGCACGTCGATGGCTTGGAACGGCGTAGAGGGTCTGACCGCGGGCCCTAACACGAGCGGTGTCTACGGACAGAACAGCGATTCAACCGGCTACGGCGTCGCGGGCCGTAACGTCGGGTCGTCCTTGTCCAGCGGCGCCGGCGTGCTCGCTGATGGCGGGTCGGACGGCTACGGCCTGCGTGCCACCAGCGTCAACGGAGGCGGTGCGTTCATCTATTCTCAAACCGATGTTCCGCTCATCACCCAAACCGGCTACGTTGGAGGAACCGTGCCCGTGATCTGGGCCTTCGACGCCAACGACGCGCAACTAATGAGCCTTGACAGCTCCGGGAATATCACGATTCGCGGATTGCTCTACTCGTCGGGCCAATGCCAGAGCGGTTGCGTCGAGGGAAGCCGGCGCGCGACCCGCGTCGAGGAGTATGGGGCGGTCGAGGCCGAGCCGACAATCGAGGACAACGGTGAAGCCACGCTCGTAGATGGCCACGCTTATGTCGCGCTCGATTCGAAATTCGCGAACGTCATCGACACGACAAAAGCGTACCTCGTGACGCTGACGCCGGAGGGCGACTGCTCCGGCTTGTATGTCACCGGCCGGACTCGCGCGGGGTTCATCGTTCGAGAGATCCATAGTGGCCGGTCAAATGTCGGCTTCGCGTATCGGATCGTCGCCAGAAGATTCGGCGTCCACGTGCAGCGTTTGCCGATGATGACTGTCGAGCGCGCTGTCGTGCCGCGCCCTCTGTCACACAAATAGGAGGCATAAGAACCGTGGAAAAAATCAAATTATTCTCGGGTGCGGTGGGCGTTGTCGCGATCGCATGTGCTGTTTTCTTCGTTCCGCCGGCGCGCGCGGCGATCGAGGGTGCGATGTCGTGCGCGCTCTTGACTCCTTGTCTCGAGTGGGATAACTCATCGAGCGGCGATGCGATCAAGGGCGTGTCCACGAAGGGCAACGCGCTCCACGGTCAGACGAAGTTCAAGAGCGCCGGCAAGACCGCGGGCAAGGCGGGCGTGTTCGGCGAGGACCTCAGCACGAGCGGCAATCTCAACGCCGGCGTGCTTGGTTCGTCGACGAGCGGCGCGGGCGTCATCGGCACGTCGACATCGTTGAACGGGATGGAGGGCCTCACGTCGGGCGCCGGCACGAGCGGTGTCTACGGTCAGAACAGCAACGCAAGCGGATTCGGCCTCGCGGGGCGCAATACGGGGACGACGTTCAATCAATCCGGGAGCGGTGTGCTCGCCGACGGCGGCAGTCACGACGATGGTCTGCATGCCGTTGCGACAGGGTCCGGCGCGACAGCGATCTTCGCGGCCGCTCAAAACGGACCGTCGATCGTCGTGAGTCAGGGAGCGAACTCATCGCAGCCGGAACTGCTATTGCAAAGCCCGGGCACTGCCGTGTCGCACGATTTGATGGATGCGAAAACCCCGGTCGGTGACGACATCTTCGCGATAACGAACACGGCTGAAGTCTTCTCCGCCGGCAACTTCATCGGGTTTCCAATAGTTTCCGGTGGCGTCGCCGGAACGTTCATCGCCAAGGGAGAGTCCGGCAACGAGGCGCTCGATCTCTTCGGCGACAACATCGCTTCGGGTGACGACGTTCTCGACATCATGGATGACAGCGGCGACCTCGAAACGCGGGTCACCGACACCGGAGACATATGGACGGTCGGCCTCATCCACACCGGCGGGAGCTGTGGAAGCGGATGCGTCGTGGGGGGCAAGCGCGTGCGAAGCGTCGGCGAATACACACCGTCCGAAGCGGAGCCCACGATCGAGGACAACGGCGAGGCACAGCTCGTCTCGGGGCGCGCGTACGTCGCACTCGATCCGAAGTTCGCGAACGTCATCGACACGACGTCGGCGTACCTCGTGACGGTGACGCCGGAAGGTGATTGCGACGGCTTATACGTGACGAACAGGACACCATCGGGCTTTATCGTGCGCGAGATCCACGACGGACGCTCAAACGTCGGCTTCGCCTATCGAATCGTGGCGAAGAAATACGGCGTGCATGCGGGGCGGCTGCCGATGGTCGACGTGAGGCGTGCGGCCAGGCCTCATGTGCTCGAACGTCACCGCGGGCAATAGAAGTGTTCGACGAGTCTCTCCTCCAATAGGTCGGCGATTAGCCCCGGAGGAGCATCGCCATGGCGCATTTCTTGACGATCCCGATCAACGAGAACGGCATCATCTTCGATACGGACATGGACTCGGTCGTCCAAGAGGCGATCGCGGTCCAGCCGTTCGGGTTCGACGACGTCTACATCTATTCGCACGGTTGGTCGACCGACGCAAATCGCGCTTTGGACGAATACAACCGCTTCAGCGTCGATTTCGCGAAGAGGCTATTGCTGCTCGCGCCGTCGCTGCCGCCGGTCTTCACGCAGCCGCCGCGCGACTCGCTCAGCGTCGGTATCCATTGGCCTTCGGAGATCACCGAAGACACCACGAGCCTGTTGAACGCGCTCCAGCTCTTCACGTTCTATACGATGGAGCATCGCGCGGATCAGGTCGGCCGCAACGCGGTCTACACGATGATCCGCTTGATGCTTCAGGCGCGCGCCGGGACCGGGCGGCCGCTGCGTTTCGCCTTGCTCGGACATAGCTTCGGGTGCAAGGTCATCTGTTCGGCGCTGCAAGATCTGCAGACCGACATCGCGGGGGGCACGATCGCCGTCGAGCCGGGAACGACGTTCCACGCGGTTCTGCTCGAGCCGGCGACGGACAACAACAACCTCGAAATCGGCGATATCTATGGAAGCGTGTGCCAGATCGCCGGCCTTCGGGTCCTCATGACGAAGTCGTCGCTCGATCGCGCGCTGACCGAGTGGTTCGTCGCCGCGGGTAAGATCGCGAACCTGTTCAGGTCGCCGCGGCAGGCTCTTGGAGCAGTCGGGCCGACCGACGCGACGGTCGCAGCTTTCGGTGGTGCCTCGGCGGTAAGCATCATGCCAGGTTTCACCGCGATGGCGGCCGCGAAGTTCCCGAAGCGGCTCGTGGTAGCAGACTTATCGCCGGTTCATCAAGCCCGCATGACTTCGGGGGCGTACACCGGGGGCGGGCTTAGCGGAAGTCATTCCGACATCAATTTCGACGAGGTATACAACCTCGTCAGCGGGTTTCTGTTCGGGTAAAAAAAGCGGTCGCCCGTAACGGTCGCCCGCTCCGACCTCGTTTTAGAACTTGGTCGCGCCGAGTTCCGACGCCCAATCGCCGTTGGACGGCGAATATTCCGACGCCATCCAGATACGATTCGTCGTAGGTCCTTCGTAGCCAGACGCTTCATAGTCGCCCCAGCGGCCGTCGAATGTTGCCGTGATGCCCATCCGAAGGAGTCGGGGATTTTGCAGCATGCCGAGCGCGTCCGTGTGTTTGCGGCCTGCGAAGTAGATCGACGGGTTGAGCGTGCTGCTCATCGAGTCGAAGACCATGATCATGTTGCCGGCCTTGTCGGGCATCGGCGCGCCGAACGACGCGTCGCGGTCGCCCGTGAACGATAACACGCCGTTCTGCACCATCGTCGCAGCGGTCAACGAGGTGCCGCTGAACGTCGGCGCGATCTCTCCCCACATGACTCCGGGAACGGTGCCGCCGGAACCGTTATTCGCACCGGTGCCGAGAGCGAACCAGATGTTGCCCTTCGAGTAGACCGGCGTCGCCGAGATGCGGGTATCGAGCGTCTCGACGCACTGCGAACAGCCGGGTTCGTCCGCGTTCGGCGGAACCGAGTAGTTCATCGACGTCGCCGTCTGCACGGTGAGCGTCGGGCTCGTCAACGCGTGCGCCATCGCGAGCACGTTGATGCCGGTGCATGCGTTCGAGCAATCAGAGTTCATGTTGAAAGCGCTGACGAACAAGCCGGCTGGAGCCGAGCGACCCTCCGCGACGACCGGTTGGACGGTGTCAAGAAGCGTCGAACCGACCTTGATATTCTTCAGGCCGTGAGCGGTGACGGTCGAACCTGCTTCCATGCCCGCCTTGCTCGCGGCGAATATCTCGTCGTACAAATAGGCCGATCCGCCGCTGTTGAACATATTGCCGCCGAAATAGAACGCGCGCTTGTCGAGGCCGATCTGCGTGTAGTCGGCCGCATTGTGCGCGCCGAAGGTCATGTCGAACGCGTAGACGTTCCACGTGCCGTTCGGATCGGTCGTCTGGGTGACCGCCACCCAGTAGAGCGATTGAAGCGGGCAGCTGTTGATGCCGAACGCGCCTTCGACTTGGAGCATGGTCACCCAGTAGTGGCCGTCGGTCGGATCGTAGATGGCGCGCGGATCGCTGTTGAACGGACCGTTCGGATCGCACGAGCCCGGGTTCGGGACGTTGAAGAACACTTGCGAGTTCTTCGGCCAACCGGGCTGGATCGCGCCGGTCGGATCGTACACGGCGACCGACGTGTTGACCGCTTGGACTTCGAAACTCGACGACGCCGCGACCGCCATGTCGGGCGGCTCGCATCCGCCGAAATATTGACAGATGCTCGCTGAGTTGGCCATGCCGTCGAACATCACGCTCGCCCTCGGCGTATTCGGGCTCAGATCGTAGTTGCCGGGGAATGCGTGCGCATCGTAGGGCGCCATCGGATTGTGTCGCGCAGCCTGTTTGCGCAAATACCACAACGACGGACTGACGCCGACGAGGAACGGCATCTCGCCTTCGCGAGTCATCGGGATGTACTTCGACTGCGGGGCGAAGCGCATATCGACCTGATGCATGTAGACGAGCCGTCCGATGACAGGCTGCGCCGTGACGGTCGGATTAAACGCGAGCGCGGCATGCGGCGCGCCGGTAAAAATTGCAACGACGAAAACGAGCGGGAGCGCGATGCGACAGAAGAAGCTCAAGGGCTTCATCAAGTTCGTTCCTCCTCAAGAATACGAGCGACTAGGCGACGCCCAGTTGAGCGTAACTTAATGAAGCGAGGAGGAAGGCACTTGCGACCAATGGCCTAGGTCTCGAGCGTTTCAGGCAGAAATCTAGACGGCCCACATCCCGGCTAACGAGGTCTTATGGACAAGCGATTCACTGCGATGTTGCGCAGATCGCCAGCGAAGGGCGGCTGGACATACGTTGTCATGCCAGGTTCAGCCAAGTTCTTCGGCACGCGAGGACTCGTGCGAATGCGTGGCACTGTTGACGGCAGGCCGTTCCGGGCGTCGTTCATGGCGCTGGGCGACGGGCGCCACAAGCTGCCGATCCGGGCCGACCTGCGAAAGGCGATCGGCAAGGAAGCGGGCGACAGGGTCGTCGTCCGCATCCTCGAGCGGCTGAAATGATCAGGCCGCGGCGGTCGACCGTAAAGGTCGACCGCTCCCCCAGCGTCTTCAATGCGAGGCCGCGGCGGTCGAACGTAAATGTCGACCCCACCCTATAAACGTGCTAGGGCGTGATAAGGTAGATGACGCCGCAACCGGCACCGTAATACGTGCAATCTCCTTTGCCGCCGGCGTACGTCGTGCCATATAGGAAGCCGTCGCGGCCACGGATCAGTTGGTCGTTGGGCATGTCGCCATCAGCACCGCCGCTAAAGCGGTAGAGAATCGACTCCGTCCAAGATCCGCCGTGCATGCTGGGCGGCGATAAGCGGTAGACGGTGCCCGCATTGATGTTGTTGCCCGATGTCGTGCCGAAGAGAGAGCCACCGTTCCCCAAGACGACGCCCCCCAGCGGCTCGAAGTCGCCGTCGGCGCCGAAGCTCAAAATAAGATTCTCTATCCATGGCGGACCGCTCTTGTTCGGCTCAAGCTCGAAGATGATGCCTTGCGTGTAGCCCCCGCCGGCTCGCGTCGTTCCGAAGAGATGTCCGTTCGCACCGAGCGTCAACTCGTTGTTCGGGAACCACCCATCGCTCGCGCCTTCGAAGCGATGGAGAACGTCGTACTTCGACGTGCCTGGCATGAAGCGATAAACGGTGCCGCAGTACGAGGGGAAGTCGGGCGTGCACACGCCGTTCATGCCGAACCTGATCCCATAGATGTTGCCGCTACGATCCAAGACGAGCGATGGTCCGGGCGGACGAGCGTTACGCTGCCGATCGAACGAGTGAAGAACTTTTAGATCGAGCGAAGCGCCTCTCGGCGTTAGGCTCGAAAGCGTGCCGCCTCCGGCCGATCCACCCCCGATCGTCGTGGCGTAGAATCCGCCACCTGCGGTCGGGAATAGCGCGCCGCCGATGTCGGGACTCGTGCCGCCGTATTGGAACGAGAAGAGGATGTACTCGTTCCACGGCTCGTTCTGCTCGATCGGCGGCACGAGTTCATAGACGGCGCCGGCGTTGTGCGCGCCGCCGGAGTACGTCGTGCCGAAGATGTTGCCCTCAACATCATCGAGGAAGATCGACGGCGTCGGCTGGTAACCGTCGACTCCATCCGCATTGAACGCGTGGATGATCGTCTTCGTCCACTTGCCGCCCGGCGTCGAAGGCGGCGACAGTTCGAAGATCGTGCCGCAGCCCTGATAACAATTCGTGTTCGGGCCGCCGAGGTAGGTCGTGCCGTAGAGATCACCCTCTTCGTCGGCGACGAGCCCGAGCGGCCCGAAGCCGTCGGCGACGTTTGCGAAACGGTATATCGCTGTTTCACGTGCGACCGCGGCGCTCGTGGTGACGACGAAGGCGAGCACAGCGGCCGACGCGGCCATCGCCAAGCAGAAGACCCTGAACCGGTTCATCAATCCGTCCTCGCAAACGAGCGTGCGGCACCTTGAAGACTTGCGAGATTATACCATTCGACCCTGAATTTTGATGCCTGCGTTTTTCGCAGTCCGACCCTGACACACTTCTAGCCCGAGGCGAGTAGCGGTCAGTATCGCCGTGGTGCAGCCGCGCGTGCCAGGCTACTACTATATTTATAGTTGACAAGCGGACGCATCATTTGATATTGTTTTCGTGAGGCTGTAGGGAGAGCAAAGGACGTGCTTTCACTTCTCGTTCCCACCGTCCAGGCGCCGCCGCCGCTCGATGCGAGCCACGGCGCTGCCGCTTGGCCGGTCACGACGACCATAAGCTTGCCCTGGAACGTCGCGCACGCGCGCACCGCGACCGATGCGACCGCCGTCAGCGTTCTCACCGACGGCAAGTATCTGTACGTGCGCTTCGACGCAGTGCAGCACGAGCCGATCATCGCGGCGCAGCACAGCGACGACGTGGTGACCGGCGGCAGCAACATCGGCGGGGGCATCGCGTGGAGCGACGATGCGGTCTGGGTCGATCTCTGGCCAACGGGGCCGGGCGGCTTCCAGTATCAGTTCGAAGCGGGTCCGAACGGGTCGCACAATGAGGCGTCGAGCGAGAACACCGCGTTCGCACCACATTGGGAATCGCATGGGTGGACGACTTCGAGCGGATACACGGTCACGATGGCGATCCCGCTTGCCGTCGTCCACGGGGCACACGCGGGCGTTTGGCGCATGGAATTCGCGCGCTACGTGCGGTCGACGGGCGAGCTCGACGTGTGGTCGTACGACGCGACGCAGACGAGCCCAGACGACGTGGCGCGCGCCGGCAACGTCACCGTGCCGCTCGTCGTGCGTCCGCCATTGCCGAGCCCGCGCATCGGGCTCTACGGGCTCGATCGAGTCGCGAGCGGTTCGGCCGGCGGTTCGGGGTCGCACTTCGGCGGTGATTTCTCGGTTCCGGTCACCCAGACCGCGTCCGTGTTCGGCACGATCCATCCTGATTTTTCGAACGTCGAGCTCGACCAGCAGTCGATCTCACCGACCGTGTACGCCCGCGTCTTCGGCGAGGTCCGGCCGTTCTTCACACAATCCGCCGGCTACTACAACAATTTCAATTGCGACGTTTGCGGCGGGTTCCACACGACGCTCTACACGCCGGCGATCCCGACGCCGCTCGATGGTTATGCGTTCGAAGGCCGTCAAGGGTTATTCGGCCTCGCCGGCTTCGACTCGATCGGCTCGGGCCGCACGGATGCCGCCGGTGCATTGAACTACACGTCGGATGACACGCATTGGAACGGCGCTTTTCAACACGTGTCGACGGACTTGCCCGGCATCGTCGACGATTCGAACGAGGCCGGCATGGCCTGGTTCAACGGCAAGAATCTGAGCGCGTATGCGAACTACGCGACGGAATCCGGCACTCTCGTCACCGACGCATCGCAGGCGAATTGGATAGACGCCGGCACGGGTTGGGGGTCGCAGACGTTCGCCCTGTTCGGAGCGGTCCGAAAGCTTGGCAACCAGTTCAATCCTGTCGACGGCTTCGATTCCCATCCGGGCATCGCGGGCTACGCGCTCTATTCGGCGCGCGTCTGGTCGTTCGCGCCGCAGGATGTCCTGTCGTCCGCGGGCGTGAGCGTGTTCGGAGACCGCTACCAAGGCGTCACCGACGGCCAAGCGCAGAGCGACAACAGCGCACTGCTCGACATCTTGACGAAGAACACGATCGACATCCAGTTTTCCTCCGGCTCCGACTACTGGCGCTTCGGGACCGGGCCGACGTCCGTGCTCGCGCCGATCTCGCAAAGCGGCGGCGTCAGTATCACGTACCACAGCGGCATGCAGAACAACTTGAACAATTTCCCGACGCATGGCGCATCGTCGACGCCGACTTCGATCCAATGGTATACGGGCCGCTACGGAATTGGCACGCTCGATACGTGGTTCCGAAACTCGACCTTGAAAGTCGGGAGCCGCGGCTCGCTGACATTCACGGTCGACGACACGGCGCAGTGGATGCCGCAGGGCATCGATGACAATGTCCAGTGGTTCGATGGTGCGGCGTACGCCTACCAGGTCAGCTCGAG
>JANWLL010000167.1 GCA_025450855.1 Vulcanimicrobiia bacterium | reverse complement strand
GTCAAGACGTCGCCGACGACGTCGCCGTGCGTGCAGACGACCGTCGGCGGGTCCGCATGCGTCGAGATGTAGTCGAGCACGTCATCGCCGTCGCTGCCTTCGACGAGCGCATCGACGCTCTCGACCGTCAGGCCGCGCTGCTTTGCGAGCGGTTCGACCGTCTCGATGCATCTCGCCGCCGGGCTCGACGCGATCCGAGCGATCGAGAAAGCGGCGAGCCGGTCGACGAGCGCGTCCGCCTGGCGCTTGCCGCTCTTCGAGAGCGGCCGCGATTCATCCGGACCTTCCCACTGCGCTCGGCTGCCGGCCTTCGCGTGGCGCACGAGATAGATCGCTCCCGTGGTGCGGCCGCGCATCGTCACTTTCCCCTCACGTCCGCCGGGCGCGGCGTCTTCCCCGTGACCTTCGAGGCCTTCGAGCAGCAGCTGCCGATCGTGATGGTATGAGAGGATGTCGCCTGCCTCGGCGACGTGCACCCAGCGGAGCTGGTCGACTTCTTTCGTCGGCTTGAAGTGGCCGTCGAGGGCGCGCATCACCCAGTAGTGGACGATCTTCTGACGACCCTTGTGATCCCTATATTTCGTCGAGCCGAGCGCACGCTCGAGCCGGCAGCGCATGCCGGTCTCTTCCTCGACTTCACGAAGCGCGGTGTGCTCTTCGCGTTCGCCGGCTTGGAGTTTCCCTTTCGGCAGCGTCCAGTCGTCATAAGAAGGCCGATGCACGACGGCGACCTCGAGCGAACCGTCGGGTCGCGAGCGCACGACGACGCCGCCCGCCGCTCTGACGACGCCGTTCACCGCCATGCCGGCATCTCCGCCGCTGCGAGGCCTTGCCACGCGGGCGCCCATCCGGCGCGAGCACGGGAGACCGCTTCGATCTCGAGCGCGAGCAGCGCGTTCGCCGCCAATGCCAGGTCGCGTCGGGTGCGAAGGCGCCGCAGCAGTCTGCACGCGCAGACCGCGTCGTTCAGCTCGCCGAGCACGTCTTGCAGACGCTCTGCCGCTTTCGCGACGGTCGTCGTTTGCGAGCCCGCGACGAACGCGACCGCCTCCGCCGCATATCGCAAGCGCTTCGCGAGGATCCGGATCCGGTGCAGCGACGCGAAGGTCGGCCGAGTCGGCAACCCTTCGACCGCATTTCTGATCCGCTTCTTGCGGCGCTTCATGATGGGCGGAAGCGCTTGCGATGCCGTCAGGCGCGCGGCAAGGGTGAGACGCGGAGATCGCGCAGCAAGTTCGAGCCGCGCGCGCAGACGCGCGTAACGCGCCGATCGCAGCGCCTCCACCATACGAGCGCGGGACGCCGAGCGCGCGTCGCGGGCGGCGGCGATCAGGGCAGCGACATTCGGGTCGCCGGCGGCGCCCGACCGTGCAGCTGCAGCACGGATTCTCGAAAGGAAGACGTCATAGTCGCGCACCGCACCCAACTCGCTCCCAAGCCATCGAAGCTCCTGCCGGAGCTTGCCGCTCCACCGGGCGTCGACGAGTTCGCGAAAGGTCCGCAGGTCGGAGCGCAGCCGCCGGACTGCGACTCGAGCTTTGTGGAGCGGCTCGACGCCACGACCGGCGATCGCTCCTGACTCGTTGTCGAGCAAACGCTTCACCGAAGCCGAAATCGCGCGCCGGACGGCGAGACCCGCCATCGGCGTACGGGGCGACGGTTCAGCCTGCGGCTTCAACGTGCGCCTGCGCCCGCGCGAGCGCGAGCTCTTGGAGCACGCGCTGCGGGTGGCGATGCGCACCGCCCGTGCCGTCGTAGCGCCACGTGCCGTCGGGCCCGAGGTGCCACGCCTCGCAGTCGTCGCTCAGCTCGATATCGAGCACTTCACTCAGGCGCCGCTGCAGGGCCGGGTCGGTGACGGGGGCAGCGGCTTCGACGCGTCGATCGAGATTGCGCGGCATGAGGTCGGCCGAGCCGATGAGGTACGCCGCTTCTCGCGAGTCCTTACCGAAGCGCAAGATCCGCGAATGCTCGAGGTACCGTCCGACGATCGACCGCACTTTGATGCGTTCGGAAAGGTTCGGCACCCCGGGCTGAAGGCAGCAGATGCTGCGGACGATGAGGTCGACATCGACGCCGGCGTTGCTCGCGGCGTAGAGCGCGTTGATGATCTCGGCATCGACGAGGTTGTTCACCTTCATCGTGATCCGGCCGCCCTCGCGTTTTTCCATCTGCGACCGGATGAGGCTCAGGACCGCCGTCCGCATGCCGACGGGCGCGACGACCAGCTTGCGGTAGGCGCTCTGCTTGCTGTAGCCGGTGAGGAAGTTGAAGAGGTCCGTCAGATCAGAGCCGATCTCGGCATCGCACGAGAGCAAGCCGACGTCTTCGTATAGGGCCGCCGTCGTCGGATTGTAGTTGCCCGTGCCGACGTGGCTGTAGCGCCGGATCCCCTCTTCGTCGCGGCGAACGACGAGCGCGCACTTGGCGTGCGTCTTGAGGCCGACGATGCCGTAGACGACGTGGACGCCCGCTTCTTCGAGCGCGCGGGCCCACGCGATGTTCGTCTCTTCGTCGAAGCGCGCCGTCACCTCGACGACGGCGACGACTTGCTTGCCCGACTCGGCCGCGCGCATGAGCGAGCGCGCGATCGCGCTATCCGGTGTCGACGTGCGATAGACGGTCTGTTTTATCGCGAGGACCGCGGGGTCCATCGACGCCTGCTCGATGAACGCCTCGACGGATGTCGAGAACGAATCGTATGGGTGGTGGACGAGGATATCCCCGGCGCGAAGCGCGCGGAAGATATCCGTTCGCGCGCCGACTTCCGGCGGAGCGAGGCGCGTCTGCGTCATCGGCGTCCACGGCTCGTACTTGAGATCCGGACGGCGCAGTTTGATCAGTTCCGCAACACCGGTCAGGTCGAGCAGCCCGTCGATCTCGTAGACGTCGTCGCTTGCGAGCTCGAGCTCGTCGAGCAGCAGCGTGCGGACGTCCGCGGGCATAGCCGCGTCCGTTTCGAGGCGGACCGCACGCGGCGATCGACGGCGCAGGCGGAGCGCGGTCTCCACAGCGACGAGCAGATCTTCGATGTCGTCTTCGTTGAGCGTGAAGTCGGTGTTGCGCGTGACGCGGAACGCGTGGCGCGAGAATACCTTCATCCCGGGGAAGAGCGTCGCGAGATGCGCCGCGATGATCTGTTCGAGAGCGACGAATGCGCCGGAGTCGGGGATCGCGACGAATCGCGGCAGCAGCGGCGGTACCTTCACGCGCGCGATGCGCGGTTCGTCGCTCGACGGATCGCCCACGACGGCCGCGAGATTGAGCGAGAGATTCGAGATGAACGGGAACGGATGCGCCGGATCGACGGCGAGCGGGGTGAGCACGGGGAAGAGCCGCTCTTCGAAAAACCCGTCGAGGTACGCGACCTCTTCGTGCGATAGCGCGTCGTAGTCGACCAGACGGATACCCTCGGCCCGCAGGCTTGGGACGACATCCGTGGCGAAGGCCCGCATTTGGCGGGCGACCATGTCCTGCACGCGGACGCGGATGGTGTCGAGGACCTCTGAGGTCGCGAGGCCGTCCGGTGCGGTCGACGCCAGTCCGGCTCCGAGTTGCTCTTTGAGGCCCGCGACGCGGATCTGGAAGAACTCGTCGAGGTTTCGGCTGAAGATCGCGAGGAAATTGACGCGCTCGAGCAGCGGCACGCCCGGGTCTTCCGCGAGCGCGAGGACGCGGCAGTTGAAGTCCAACCACGACAGCTCGCGATTCAAAAAATTGTTCACGGGACCCGTTGTCTTGGGCGCGTGACGGGCGCCACTCCTTGGCGAGGTGGTTTTCTTAATCATTTCTCAACCGTGCTGCAGCTGCGATGGTGGTGCACCCTGACCGGGTCGATATACCGTATCAGGAGAGTTGCATGAGTTCGAGCCTCGTGATCACGGCGGCCGATCGGACCGGCAGGTGGTATCTCGTGCCGGGGTCTTCCAATTCGTACGATTTGACCGTCGCGAACGAGTCGGATCACGCGGTGCTGTGCAAGCTGACGCTTGACGAGCCGGGCGACGCCGGCGCCGTCTCACCGTCGTCGCTCACGCTCAAGGGCGGCGAGACTCGCAACGTCTCGGTCGCGTTCAAACCGGAGTGGTTGACGCTGCGCGATCGCAGGGTGGTCGTCACCGCGCGCGATGCCGCGGGTACGGTCCTCGCGACCTTCGTCAACGATCTCGTCGCGGCGACCGCGACCGACTGTAGCGTATCGCTCGCGTGGAAAGATGAGATCGGCGGCGATGGCGGCCTTCGCGGCTTCATGCTTTCGTGCGCGGTGCGCAGCATCAGCTCCATGCCCGGCGTCTTCGAACCGGAGTTCACGCCGCATCCGTCGCTCCACTTTCCCGAGCAACAGCGCATCACGCTCGGACCCGGTGAATCGTCGACGTTCGACGTGCCGATCATCTGGAACCGATCGTCGCGCGATCCGGAAGGTTGGAACCATCCGCGCTCGATAGAAGTCGTCGTGCCGGTGACGCACGGACGCCGCTCTGCGACCGCGCCTTGGGATCTCGTCCAACACCACATCGAGCCGTATCTCACCGATGCGGACAAATCGCCGGTCATCACGCGCCGGCCACCGCCGCCGCAATTCACGCAACCCGGCGGAGCGCCGGCGATGTCGCCGCTTGCCGCGACGCAGATACCCGAGCCGGTGCCTGCCACGTCGGCGGCCGGATCGCACAACGCTCGCATCGAGCAGGCGGAGATGGAGGCGGGGGTCGTCGTCACACCGCGCGTCGCGCCGCCCGCCGGTCAAGACCCGCATCCGCCGCAGCCCGTCCAGGTTCCACCGCCGCCCGCGCGGCCCGTTGATCGCGAGACCATCGCCATCTCGCCGAGCACGCTGCTCCTCATCGCGCTCGCGGTGAGTGCGATCGCCATCGCACTCGTCTGGATCATGCGAACGTCACCCGGCACGTCGGCGGTCTCGACCGCTCCGGTGCCGATCGCGTCGAAGGCGATCCCGAGCGGACCGCCGGTCGCGCATAGACGGAAAGCCCCGCCGAAGAAGAGATCTTCGCATGCGGCCGCTTCCGTCGCCGGTGACGTACAAACCGATTCGTCCGCGACCGTGCCTTCGCAAAGCGCTGCGACGACATCGAGCGCGACGAGCGCTCCCCAGTCGCACGCGCAGCCCGCGCAGAGGCAACACGCCTCTGCCGCAGGCGTCTCGCCAGTCGATCGATCCGCGTTGGTCCAGCTGGGCGACGTCGGTGCCGAGTATATGCGCGGCGGACGTCAGGTGCATGTCTTTTGGAGCTCGTACGCACAAGCGCGCGCGCAAGTCCAGCTGCTCGACGACCGGAGCACGCTCGTCGCGCAGACCATCGTCGGCCGCCGCGAGGCAGCACTGCTCTCGCTCCCCCGCAAGTATCGCGGCTCGCTCTACATCCAGGTGACCGCGATCGGCTACGACGGCACGCGGGTCGTCAGCACGACCTCGCTAGGGCCGCCCTGATCCTGCGCAGGAGAGCCTCACATGTCGCTTGACCCGACCGCGCAATACGCGCTCGCGTATGCGCTGACGACGACCGCCGGATTGCGCGGATTCCTGACGCTGCTCGTCGCTTCGGTCGCCGTCCATCTCGGCTGGATACATCCGAGCGCGACCTTCGCGTGGCTCGGGTCTGACGCGGCGACCATCGTCCTCGCGGTCTTCGCCGCTCTCGAAATGCTCGCGGACAAGTTCCCCGGCGTCGATCACGCGATGCAGGCGGTGTACTTCGTCGCTCGACCCGTCGCCGCCGCGATCCTCGTCGGGGCGACGGTCCATGCGTCGAACAGCGCTGAGCTCTACGCGATGATGGCAGCCGGCGGCCTCAACGCGCTCATCGTGCATGGATCGGCGTCGACCGCGCGCGTCGCCTCGACCGTGACGACGGCCGGGCTCGGCAACACCGCGCTCAGTTTCCTCGAAGACGGCGTGACGGCCGGCGGATTGTTCCTCGCGTTCTTCAAGCCGATCGTCGCGGCGGTCATCGCGCTTGCGTTCGTCGTCCTCCTCGTCATCGTAGCGCGCGGCACCGTCGCGCGGGTCCGCGCGCTCGCTCCCCGCCGCGATCGCTAGCCTATCGTGCCTCTCGCCGGAGCGCCTTGATAGCCGCCGCGTAGAGCGCGGCGATCGTCCAGCCGATGGCCGAGACGATCATCGCGTCGCGCGCACCGTACACCTGCGCGATCGATCCGCCGATGAGCGTACCCGGCACAAGGCCGATGAGCGCGATGAGACGCACGGCCGCCGAGACGCTGCCGACCTTGTCCTCGGGCGCGACGCGCATGCGCCACGCGACGATCTGCGCGATCTCGAACGAGCCGCACGCGCTCGCGAGCGAGAAGAACATCACGCCGAACCACAGCTCGTGCGCGAAGACGACTGGCAAGAATATGAACGCGTCGATCGCGTACGCGACGATGAGCGCCTTGCCGAAAGGCCAACGCCTGCCGAAACGACCGGCGATAAGCGACCCGAGCATCGAGCCGGCGGCGATGACGCCGAATGAGAGGCCCACCTGCGTCGTCGAAGCGCCCAAGTCGCGCTCCAAGAACGGGATGATCGCGGCGAACGCCATGATGCCGAAGAAGTTGAGCGCCCCGCTGAGCATGGCGACTGCGCGCATCGCGTCGTCGGCGAGCACGATGCGGAAACCGTCACTCACGTCCGCGACCAGCTCGCGCATGGTCGGCATTCGGCCCGGCATGTCGGGACCGAGCGTCGGCAGCACGTAGAGCGACACCTGCGACGTCAGATAGGTGAGCGCGTTGATCGCGAGCGCCGGCAGCGGGCCGACGAGAGCGAACAGCGCGCCGCCGATCGGCGGCACGATGAGGTTCGCGCCCTGCTCGGCCGCGATGAGCGCTGCGACGCCCGGCCCTATGCGATCCTTGCCCAGCAGATAAGGGATGCTCGGCGACTGTCCGCCGATGAAGAATGCGGCGCACGTCGCGATGATCGCGATGCCTGCGAACAGCCACGGCAGCGTCAGAACGCCGCGCGCGTATGCCAGCGCGAACAGCGCGATGACCAAGAAGCGGATGAAATCGCACAGCAGCATGAGCCGGCGTCGGTCGAGCCGATCGGCGAGCGCGCCGCCGATCGGTCCGAAAAGCGCGAACGGCAGGAACTCGAGCGCGTACGTGACGCCGAGCGATATCGCGGAGCCGGTCATGTGGTAGACGAGCAACGGGATCGCGAGCGTGAGCATGCTGGAGCCGACGTAGCTGAGCGCTTGGCCGGCATAGTACAGGCTGAAACTGCGAGACGCGAAGATGCCCTGTGCGCGGGCGACGGTTGACATCGGAGAAAACCCCTCGGTTGTGCGGATGCGAAAGGCCGACCCGATCAGGCCGACCGATGATCTGATGCGTGCGCGGATAGCGCTACGCGGTGAGAGGGGTCTCCATAATACTTGCGATGTTCGCGTGCCTACGCGTGCTTCCTTTTGTGGGACGCAGCGGCGCGATGTGATGCAGTACTACGCGTTGGCGCCTAGCGCATCGTGACTTGGATGTCGCCGCTCGCGGTCTCGAGTTGCACCGTCGCGCCGCCGTTGCCGACTTGCGCGTGCACGGTCGCGCCGGAATCCCGCTCTTGGATCGGCAGCCGGAGATTGCTGTCCATCGAGCCCGAGCTCGTCGACGCGTCGATCGAGAAGCCGGCGGCGCGCGGGACCGAGATCGAGACGTCGCCGCTTGCGCTCTTGATCCGCACCTGGTGGACGTGCGCCATGCTGTCGAAGGCGGCGTCGACGCTGCCGGAATCCGACACGAGCGACGTGTCGTTCGTAAGATTCTCCGC
Organism: Vulcanimicrobiia bacterium; assembly: GCA_025450855.1. GTDB lineage: Bacteria > Vulcanimicrobiota > Vulcanimicrobiia > Eremiobacterales > Eremiobacteraceae > JANWLL01. The sequence continues at coordinate 183 of JANWLL010000167.1, read as the reverse complement.
ACTGATGTCGCCGGACGAATCGTACGCAGCGACCGATGACGCGACGTTCGACATGCCGATGTCTCCGCTCCGCGTCTTGGCATAGACCGGACCGCCGATATCGTGGATCTTCAAGTCTCCGCTCGACGCGTCGATATGCACCGGCCCCGCGATCCCGCGCACGTCGACGTCGCCGCTCGCGGT
>JANWLL010000166.1 GCA_025450855.1 Vulcanimicrobiia bacterium | reverse complement strand
TCAGGCGCGGCGGTACGAAGCGAGCGCCTTTCGGATCCGCGAGAGCGCTTCGCGCAGGTTCTCTTCCGAGTTCGCGTACGACAGTCGGATGAAGCCGCGGCCGTTCGGGCCGAACGTCGAACCGCCGAGCACCGCGACGTTGCCATCGTCGAGGATATGCGCCGCGAGCCGGATATCGTCGCTGTCGATCGCAGAGAAGTTCGGGAAGACGTAGAACGCGCCGCCCGGTAGTTTACATGTGACGCCGGGTACTTGATTGAGCCCTTCGACGAGCATGTCGCGCCGGCGCAAGAACTCGTCGTGCATCGCCTGGACAGGCTTGTCGTCGCCGGTAAGCGCTGCGATGCCGGCGTCCTGCACGAACGTCGCCGTGCACGACACCGTGTTGAGCATGAGAGCGCCGACCGCATCGGCGATGTACTTCGGGAAGACGCCGAAGCCGAGCCGCCAGCCCGTCATCGCCCACGCTTTCGAGAAACCGTCGATGAGGATCGTCTGATCCGGGATGCCGCCGAGGCCGTAAAACGACGCGAAGGGCGCGTCGTAGCAATGCCGGTTGTAGATCTCGTCGGTGATGACGAGCACGTCGTGACGTTTCGCGATCGCTGCGATGCCCGCGATGTCGTCGGGAGTGAGGATGCCGCCGGTCGGATTGTGCGGCGAATTGATGACGATGGCTTTCGTCCGCGGCGTGATCGCGTTCTCGAGCGCGTCGAGCTCGAGGCGGAAATTCTTGCGCTCGAGCAGCGGCACGGACACGGGTACTGCGGCGACGTACGTCACGATCGAACGATAGGCCGGATACGCAGGATCCGGGATGACGACTTCGTCGCCCGGATTGAGCAGCGCCATGAGCGTCAGCGCGATGATCGGCTTCGCTCCCGGACTGACGACGACTTGATCGGCCGTCACCGGCACGCCGCGCGATTTCGTCACGTGCTTCGCGATCGCGTCGCGCAGCTCCATGATGCCGCTCGCCGGCGAGTAGTGCGTACGGTTGCGCTTGAGCGAATCGATGCCCGCGTTCTTCACATGTTCTGGAGTGTCGAAGTCGGGTTCGCCGATCTCGAGGTGGATGATGTTGCGGCCCTGCGCCTCGAGCGCGCGGGCGCGCGCCAGTACGACGAAGGCGCTCTCCGTACCCAGACGCCGCATCGAATCGGCGAGGGCGAACGTGGTGGTCGGCATCTTTGACGTCGGCTCCTAAAGCGTTTCCGGTGGGATAGTCTTGTGGTTTTGGCGCCGCTTCCGACGGGTCCTTGGCCAGGGGTGACGGCGTGAACGAGGCCGCTCACACGTGCGGCCAAGAGCGGCGATAGGCACAATCAGGACGCCGCGCCGGTCGAGATGAATCTCGACCGCTCCCTGTCTTCAAGCAAGCGGTCGTAGCGTCGTCAGTCGCGGATGCCGGCGCCGTTCGGGCCCGTCGTCTTCAGATGGAAGTACGCCGTCACGATCGCCTGCGCGACCGGCGCCGCGTTCACGGCGCCAAAACCGCCGCTCTGGTCCATGAAGACGACGACGGCTATCTTCGGATGATCGTACGGTGCAAAGCAGACGAACCACGCGTGATTGCGGCCTTGCGGGTTGTCGATGGTCGGGAAGTTCTCGGCCGTTCCGGTCTTGCCGGCGTAATGGAAGCCCGGCATGTACACGTTGTGCGCGGTGCCGTAAGGATCTTCGATCGCGCCGAGCATACCCTCGCGGACGATCGCGAGATTCGAGGCGGACACGCCGACGTCGCCCTGCGGATGCGGCCCGAAGCGCTTGACGATGCGGCCTTGCGGATCGCGCGCGTCGGCGACGAGATACGGCGCGTACAGCTCGCCGCCGTTCGCGACCGCCGAGACGACGCGCAGCAACTGGATCGGTGATGCCTCGAGGAAACCCTGACCGATCGAAAGGTTGACCGTGTCGCCGGTGTACCAGTCATCCTTGACGACCTTTTTCTTCCACGCCGGCGTCGGCAGCGTGCCGTCCGTCTCACCAGGGACGTCGATGCCGGTCTTCTTGCCGATGCCATATGCCGCGGCGTACTTGTCGAGCCGTGCGATGCCGAGCTCGTTGCCGACCTGGAAGAAGAAGACGTCGCACGAACGAGCGATCGCCGGCCGGATCGTCAACGTGCCATGCCCGCCGGCGTTGTCGTCGTTGAAGATGAAGCCGTTGATATCGTACGCCCCGCCGCAGTAGCGTGTCGATTCCTCATCGAGCAGCCCGCTCTGCAGCGCCGCTGAGCTCGTGATCATCTTGAAGGTCGAGCCCGTCGGGTACGCGCCCGAGACGGCACGGTTGAAGAGCGGGAGGAGCGGGTCGTTCAGGTACCCCGAGTAGCGCTTCCCGCTGATGCCGGCGGCGAAATCGTCGGGATCGAAGTTCGGTTGGCTGACGAGCGCGAGCACCGCGCCCGTGTTCGGGTCCTCGACGATCGCCGATCCGCCGATGCGATGGCCGATCACACCGGAGATGACCTTGATCTGCGTCGCCATCGCCGTCTCTGCGGCGCGCTGCAACGGCCAGTCGAGCGTGAGATCGAGATCGTCGCCGGGCGTGGCCGCGAAATCGCCGACGCTCGCGACCGCTTGACCCGCGGAGTTGACCTTGATCTGCCTGCCGCCGGGCCTGCCGCGCAAGAGCGAATCGTACGTCATCTCGAGCCCGTCTTCGCCGATCGTGTCGTTCGGCGTGTAGCCCTTGCTCTTGAGCTGCTCGTACTGCGACTGCGAGATCTGCCCGACGTAGCCGATCGCATGGCTCGCGAGCGTGCCGTACGGGTATTGGCGGACGGGCACGAGTTCGACCGACATGCCCGCCAGCTCGTCGGCTCGCTCCGAAAAGCGGCCGACCGTCGCGGTGTTCAGATCGGCGGCGATCGTCACCGGTCCAAGCGGTATGGCGGCCGCCAGGTCGTCGAAGGTCTTGTACGTGACGCCGTTCTGATGGAGCATCCGCTGCCAGAGCTGCGCTTGAGGAACCATGAGGATCGACGCCAGCTCGCGCATCTCCGCATTCGGATCGTGGAGTTGCATCGGCACGACCTCGACGACGAACGACGGCCGGTTGCGCGCGACGACGATGCCGTTGCGGTCGTAGAGCAGACCGCGCGGCGCGGTCACCGGGATGGTCCGGAGCTGGTTGAGGTTGGCCAGATATTCGTAATACGCACCGCTTCGCAGCTGCGTGTCGGCGAGACGCCACACGAGGACGACGAAGATGGCGGCGACCGCCAAGGCGAGCGCGACGATGCGCCGCTTCATCGCAGGCTCGTGCTCCGATGCGAATATGCGCGAAGCGCGAGGAGGACGACGGTGCCGACGATCGCGTTGAGCAAAACGCTCCATACGAATTCGTGCGAAAGCGGGATGAACAGTCCGCGTTCAGCGTCGATGAACTCGAAGAAGATGTAGTACGCGGCGTAGCGGATCGCCGTCGCGACGGTGAGCGCGCCCAAGAAGACGGGCAGCGAATCCGAGAAGAAGCGGTTGGCGAGCATGCCGGACCCGAAACCGACGAGCGTCGCGGCGATCGTGTTCGCGCCGCCGCCGCCGAGCGCGTCTTCGAGAACGCCGAGGATGAGCCCGATCCAACCGCCTGCGACGACGCCGCAGCGAAGTCCCGTCCATACGACGAGCACGGTGACGATGCTGACGTGAGCGCCGCGCAGCGTGACCCCATGGAGCAGCGTCGACTGGAGCAGCAACGCGACCAGCCCGAGCACGAGCAGGGCGGAGAAGCGCGGCGGGACCGACACCTCGGCGTCGACGGGAGCTCGGCGCGCGCGCGCCGGGCCGCCGCGCAGCCGGAGAGAAGAGGACGCCGGATCGTGCACGCTCACCTCAGCGGGAGCACGAGGACGTGCGTCAGCGATGCGAAGTCGATGTCGGTATCGAGCACAGCGCTCTGATAGAGCGCGCTGTCCTTGCGATCGACCTCGCGGACGCGGCCGATCGAGATGCCGCCCGGATACACCTGACCTTGGCCGGTGACGACCATATCGCCCGCGATGATCTTCTTGTCTTGCCCGATGTACTTCATCTTGACGTGAACCGACGTGCCGACGACGATCCCCCAGGAGCGCGAACGCTGCAGATAGGCCGGCACCGAGCTTGTCGGATCGATGATGAGGAGGACGTGGGCTTCGTGCGAGCCCGCATCGATGACGTGGCCGACGAGGCCCGCGCCGCCGACGACGACGCAATCGCGCTTGACGCCGTCGCGCCAGCCGCGGTCGATCGTGATCTCTTTGCGTGCCGCCTCCGGCGCGTAGCCGACGACGTCGGCGGCGACGGCGTTCGCGCCGTAGGTCGCGCGTAAGGCAAGGAGCTTGCGTAAGTCGGCGTTCTCGACCGCGGCGGCGTGGAGGGCGTCGTCATCGGCGGACAGCTGGTGGACCTTGTCGCGGAGCGCTGCGTTCTCGGAAGCGACTCTGCCTGCGTTCGAAAGAGCGAAGAGCTCGCCGCCTATCGCATTGCCGGCCCCGGTGAGCGCGGCTTCGACCGGCGCGAAGACGGAACTCGCGACCTCATCGGCGATGGATTGCCGCCCGTTGCGCGCGGCGTCGATCTCGAGCAGCGTCGCGATCGCGGCGAGGATGATCAGCGTGATGAATACGAAGAGCTTTCTCTCATCCCAGAACGAAGGAATCGCCACCACCTACCGATCATCGACTCGGGCGCCGGATAGAGCGCATCGAAAAGGCGCTGATCGCCGAGGATCGCGCCGGCACCCATCGCCACGCAAAGGAGCGGCGACTCGGCGATGCGCGTCGGGATCGACAAGACGACGCTCAGCGTCGCAGCGAACCCGGCGATCGCCGCGCCGCCTCCGGCGAGCACGAGCCCGCGCTCCCCGATATCGCGAACCAATTCCGGGGGCGTCTGCTCGATGACAGCGCGCACCGCGTCGACGATCTGACCGACGGGCTCTGCGATCGCGGCGCCGATGTCTTCCTCGCGAACTTGCACCGTTCCCGGCCTGAGCCGGCGCAGGTCTTGCCCGAGCACCGTCGCCGGCGGACGACCGAGCGGTCTGCCGTAATATCCGTGCGATATCTTGAGCGCTTCTGCCGTCCGTTCACCGATGAGAAAGCCGCGGTTGGAGCGCAAGTACGTGACGATCGCTTCGTCGAGACGATCGCCGCCGAGCTTGAGCGATCGTCCGGTGACGAGACCGCCGAGCGACAGCACCGCGATCTCCGTCGTGCCGCCGCCGATGTCGACGATCATGCTCGCGCCCGGTTCGAGGATCGGCAGCTGGGCGCCGACCGCCGCCGCGACCGCTTGGGCGATGAAGTAGACGCGGCCCGCGCCCGCTCCCATGAGCGCCTCGCGCACGGCTTTGCGCTCGACCTCGGTCGCCGACCCCGGCACGCCGACCATGACGCGCGGCGGGAAGAGCGGGCGGCCGCGCATCGCACGCTCCATGAGCTGGCGGACGAGCGCCTCGGTGTACGCGAAATTCGAAACGACCCCGTTGCGCATCGGCCGGATGACTTGGATGTTGCGCGGCGTCCGGCCGAGCATCTGTTTCGCGCCCTCGCCGACCGTGATGATGTCGCCCGTGTCGGCATTCACCGCGACGACGGTCGGCTCGACGAACCGGATGCCATGGCCGCGGACGAAGACGGGCGTGTTCGCCGTCCCGAGATCGATGCCGATCTCGGGTGCGACCTTCGCATACAAGCGCTCGTACCAAGAAGCCATCGCGTCAGCCGATCTCGCGGCCGAGTTCGCGTGCGGCGGCGTTGACGCGAGCGAGCGGCAGACCCATGACGGTGTAAAAATCGCCGTCGACGCGCTCGACGAGAAGCGCACCGTTGCCCTGGATCCCGTACGCTCCGGCTTTGTCGCGCGGCTCGCCCGTCGCGACGTAACGTGCGATCGCCGCATCATCGAGCGCCGCGAACTTGACACGCGACGACTCGACGCCCGAGACGCTCTTCCCGTTCGACCTGTCGACGAGTGTGAATCCCGTGTGGACGACGTGCCATCTGCCCGAAAGGACGCGGAGCATGCGCATGGCGTCGGCGTCATCGCGCGGCTTCGCGAGCCCCGTGCCGTCGACGTCGACGACCGTGTCGGCCGCGACGAGCAGCGGGGGTCCGGCGGTGCCGGCACCGGCGGCTTTGCCGAGCGCGTGACGCAGCGCGAGATCCGCGAGGCTGTCGGATGCCATATCGTCACGCTCTTCGTACGAGCTTCGGACGACGACGACGCGGAGGCCAAGACTCTCGAGCAGCTGGAGGCGGCGCGGCGACGCCGAAGCGAGCGTGACCTCGCTCACGCGCTCACTCATACATGCGCCCGCCTAGCATCACAAAACCGGCAGTGTGCCGGTTCGCAGGGTCGTGGTGCGTCCAATGGATGACAGGGCCGCTCGGGTCGACCTCGAGCACGCCCTTGACGACGACGTCGTCGCCTCGCTTCACCGGCGCCTGCACGCCGACGGTGATATTGTCCGCGACGAGGATGTCTTGCTCGGCCGCGCCGGACGAGATGCGCATGTCGAAATGCTCGTGGACACCCGACTCACCGCGCGACGTATGCCCGACGTGCGTCACGACGCCTTCGACGATGACCTCGTCGCCGCTGCGGCCGTTTTGGATGTCGTCGAGCGCGCGCGCATTGTCCGGGCGAACGCCGGAACCGCAGGCGCCGGCGGCGATCGCGGCAGCGAATGCGATGGCTCGCAGCTGCAAGGGCATCACGCGTCCTCCGCGACGTCGAGATCGAGCACGCGATCGAGCGACTCACGCCGCGCGATCACGCGCGCCGAACCGCTGCTGGCGAGGATGACGGCCGGCCGGACGAAACGGTTGTAGTTGCTCGCCATCGCGTACGTGTACGCGCCGGTGTCGGCGACGGCGAGGAATTCGCCTTCGCGTGGATCCGGCAACTCGACATCTGGGAAGAGCCGATCGGTCTCGCAGTGACGGCCGAAGATCGTGAACGATCCGGTCGGCGCGTCGGATTCTCTGCCCACGATCGATACGCCGTAACGCGCGCCGTACAGCGCAGGCCGTGGATTGTCGCTCATGCCGCCGTCGACGATGAGCGCGTCGCGCCCGTCCGGCAATCGCTTACGGACGCCGATGCGATACAGCGTCGTGCCCGCCGCTGCGACGAGCGAGCGGCCGGGTTCGACGTAAAGGCGCGGGCGACCGAGCGGAGAGCCGGCAAGCCGGCGGTCGAGCGCGGCGAAGAGCGCATCAGCCCACGCCTCGGGAGATGGCTCGGCCCTGCCGTCAGCGTCTCCGACGGCGAGACCGCCGCCGACGTCGACGATCTCGAACCGCACGCCGGTTTGGCGGTGCGCGATTTCGGAAAAACTGATCATGACGTCGATCGCGTCCGCGTATGCCTGCAATTCGTGGATCTGAGAACCGAGATGGCAATGGATGCCGGACAACCGCAATTCTTTTCGAGCCAGCGTCGCACGCACTGCGTCGATCGCTTGCGTGTCCGCGAGCGAGAAGCCGAACTTCGATGCGGGCGCGGCGGTCTGGATCAGTTCGTGTGTGCGCGCTGCGATCGAAGGATTGAGCCGAAGCAGGACGTCGACTCGCCGCGACGCGTCGCGCGCGAGATCGGCGAGCGCTGCGATCTCGCTCTCGTGGTCGATGACGACGTGACGGACGCCATGATGGACCGCGGCCGCCAGCTCGTCGCGCGTCTTGTAGCAGCCGTGCACGATGCAACGCTCCGCCGGAACGCCGCCGCGAAGCGCGGTCTCGAGCTCGCCGAGCGAGCAGACGTCGACGTACAGCCCCTCCTCGTTCGCGATGCGAGCGATAGCGGCGATGAGCAGCGCTTTTCCGGCATAGGTGACGCAAGCGTCCCGTCCTTCGCGCTCGAACGCCGCTCGAAAGCGCTGCATGCGTGCGCGAAGCCACACTTCGTCGATCGCGAGCAGCGGCGTGCCGAATTCGGCTGCGAGCGTCGAAGCATCACAACCGCCCAACCGTTCGCCCACACGTTCGGAATTGTGGGTCGTCATACGTCCTTGTATAATGTGGGATGAGACCTCAAATGCCTGAGCGCCTCGCGCTCGTGCGAAAGGCCCCGTGAGTCCAATTCCAGACTTCTCGTCGCCGTCCGACTTCCTCAAAGCGCTGAACGCCGGCAAACATCAAGTGCGTGCCGCGGGCAACATCCGCGTGCTGCTGCTCGGCCTCGTCGGGCGCGCCGGCGCCCGCAAGCCGACGCGTCCCGTTGCGACGGGTACGTTCTCATTCCCCGCTTTGGGCACGAACTGAGTCGACGTCACCGATATAGCGAGCGATCCGCGATGTACCCGGCGACGACGTCAGGCACGAGATAGCGTATCGACCTTCCGGCTTTGACGAGCGCACGGATCTCCGTCGACGACACGTCCACGAGCGAAACGTCGACGATCTCGAAACGCGAGCGCGATTCCGGAGCGAGATCCGCGAGCATCGGCGCGAGCTCCGCGACGTCGACGCCCTCACGCCGGGCGACGTAGAACTTCTCGAGCGCCTCAGCGACCTCATCGAGCCGCCGCCATCGGCTGCGCGCGAGAGAATCGATGCCCGCGATGAAGCAAAAGCGATCGTGCGGGCGCTTCACGCGCAGCAACGCGAGCGTGTCCGCGGTGTACGCGGGCGCCGGTTGCTCGAGCGCCGTGCCGTCGAATTCGAAGCGC
>JANWLL010000165.1 GCA_025450855.1 Vulcanimicrobiia bacterium | reverse complement strand
GGGTAGAGCCGATCCGGGCCGGCTTCTTCGGCTTCGATTCGGTGACGACGGCGCCGCCGAGCCAAGGCCTCGCGCTCCTCATCGCGCAGTCGATCTACGAAGAGTTCGCGGGTGCGTGTGCGGCCGACGATGTTTCCGCCTCGTTCGTCCACGCGGCGGTCGAAGCGACGCGGTTCGCGTACGCCGACCGCGATGAGCACGTGTGCGATCCGAGCTACCGGCCGGCGCCGATCAAACGCCTGCTCGCGCGCGATCGGATCCGGGAACTGGGATCGCGAATCGACGCCGATCGCACCGTCGACCATCCGCCGATAGGCGCGGCCGATCTCGGCGGCACGACGTACTACGCATGCGTCGACGTTCACGGCAACGCGGTGTCCGTGATCCAGTCGATTTATCAGCACTTCGGCTCTTGCGTCGTCGTGCCCGACCTGGGGATCGCCCTGCACAATCGCGGCTGCTGGTTCACGCTCGATGAAGGACGACCGCGTTCGCTTGCGCCTGGGCGCCGTCCGTTCCACACGCTCATCGCGAACATGTTGCTGCGAGAGGGCAGGCCGCGGGTCGTCTACGGTTCGATGGGCGGCGATGCGCAGCCGCAGACGGGCCTGTCGCTTTCGATACGCATCGGTGAGCGCGACATGGAACCGCAAGCCGCGATCGAGCGTCCGCGCTGGCGATGGTCGAGCGGGACCGATCCCGCACTCCTTATCGAACGCCGCGCGGGCGCGGCGTGCGTCGAAGGACTTCGCGCGCGCGGACACAGCGTCGGGGTAACCGACGATTGGGATGAAGCGCTGGGCCATGCCGGCGCGATCGTCATAGATCGAGATCGCGGCATCATCCTCGCCGGCACCGACCCCCGCAGCGACGGCCTCGCCCTCGCCGGCTAATGGGAACCGCCGCGGTACGACTTTAGGGAGCGGTCGAGATTCATCTCGACCGCTACATCCGTTCTCGAGAAGTCGGATCAAGAACCAAAGAAATAGGGGGCGGCTTGCGCCGCCCCCTGATCCGATACGGGCTGCTTGAGGTTACGAGTGCTGCTTGGTCACGATGTCTTTCGTGGGCGTAGTCGTCGTCGACGGCTTCACGGGCTTGTCGCGCAGGACGCCGCCGTTCGCGGCGATCATCATGCCTTGACCGGCGAGCAGGTTCATCACGCGACCCGCCGTGTAGACCGCGACGCTGCCCTTGTTCACGGTGACGTGCGTTCCGGTCAGCCGCTGGTCGACGGAGAAGGTCGTGCCGGTCGGTACGACGGTCGCCTGATCGGTCGCGATCTTGATCGGCGATGCCTCATGATGGAGATCTTCGTGGACCTGGACGCCGCCGCGGTCGATGTGGACGTCGATCTCGTTGACGTTGCCGGTCTTCGGGTCGGTCGCGACGCGCTCGAAGTGCACCTGTGAGCCGCCCTGGAGCGTCATATTGAGGTGCGCGGTGAGAGCGACGATCGCCGGATTGATCGACGTGTTCGCGACGGTCGAGCCGCCGGTGATATCCATCGTGCCGTTAGCGACGTTCTGCGTCGTGCCGTTGTCGATCGTCTCGAGCGCGCCTTGGACGGCGGCGACGAGCGGCGGACCGCTGATCGGCAAACTCGCGTTGTGGACGTATACGCCGACGGCGAGAGCGGCTGCGAGGACGCCGCCGAAGGCTGAGGCCTGGCGCCAGTTCTGACGGGCGGCGGTCGTGATCGAGCGGACCTTGTCGGACGGCGTCGATGACGAGCTGCCGTGGACGACGCGGTTGATGATGCGTTGCTCGAGGCCGCGCGGTACCGTGAGCTGCGGCACGTGCCGGATGAGCTCTTGGAAGCGCTCCGCCTTGATCATGCTGCTCGCGCACGCGAAGCATGTCCGGCGATGGCCGTCGAGGAGAGACTGTTGGGTAGGCGTGATCTGCCCGTCGAACGACGAGTAGAGAAGATCGAGCGCTTCAGAGCATTCCATATACGTGCGCTTTCCTTCCCTAACTGATCAGCGGGTCGAGCCAGACCTGGAGGCGCCGTTTGGCGCGACACAGGTTGGTGCGAGCCGCCTGCTCGTTCATGCCCAGGATGTCGGCGATCTCGCCGTACGAGAGTCCCTGAAGCTCCCGGAGGATGAAGACCATGCGCTGTTGGCTAGGCAACGCTCGCAAGCCATCCTCGAGCTCGCGGAATGTCTCGCCGCGGACCGCCGTCGCGTCCGGCCGATCCTCGGTCCGGCTGACGAGCTCCGCTTCGTTCACATCGTCGATGTCGGCCATCGGCACGCCCGACTTCCCTTGATGGGTGAGGCAGACGTTCACGCAGATGCGGTAGAGCCAAGACGATACTTTGCTGCGCCCCGAAAACGTGTTGGCATGCTGGTAGGCGCGCAGGAACGATTCCTGGACGAGGTCCTCGGCCGAGGAAGCGTTGTATCGGTACGCGACGTTGTAGAGCATCCGTGTGTATCGCCTCACCAGCTCTGCGAACGCTTCGCCATCGCCGTTGGCGATGCGCTGCATCAGGGCAAGGTCTTTGCCCAGCGAGACTGGTTCTAGGTGATACGACCGGACCGCCCCCGGAATTGTTACACCGAAAAAGATTGGCAGCATGATCGGTCTTGTCGTCCTCGGGCTGTGCCCGCAAGGTTACGGGACACATAGCTCGTGCTAATATAATCGGGATTGGCGGCTTGATTCCTTATTATAACGTCAAACTTTGATGCTCGACACGACGGCCGCCGATCGTTGCGAGGCTTTGCGGGACGGCCGCTCGAAAACCGCGTTTGCGTGCGAAACTTCATATTAGAAGAGCTGGCCGACGCTCTCGACGACCGCAGCGGCCAGTTCCGCTACTTTTTCATCCTCTCCGATTGCCGGCTCGAGCCGTACGCAGCCGATGACCCGGGCGCGCACGGCTGCTCCTCTCGCAACGACGCCGTCGCCGTACATCCGCTCTCGCACGCGGACGCGCATGAGATGATCCGCGATTTCATCGCGACGCTCGCGGACGGCGAACTTGCCGAACGTCTTCATTCTGCTGCCGCCGGCCCGTCGCCCGCACGCTTCCTTCAAGTCATCGGCGCATTCCCGCGCGCCCGGCGATCGTGGTTGTCGTATCGCCAGCGCCGGCTCGAGGCGACCGCGCTCGACTGGCTTCGCGGCCAGAACGTCGATCTCCAGCGCCTTGGCCTGGACAAGGCTCCGCGAACGGAGGAAGAAGCGATCGGTCTGCGCTTCGACGGGGCGCTCGAGGCGCGGATGCGTGAAGTCGACGAACGGGTCAAGGCGTTATGGCGGCGCGGTGCCGCGGCGATCGCATCCGCGGGGACGACACGTGCCGAGCTGCATCTCGACGAGATCTACCACTCGAACGCGATGCGCGGCAACCGGCTCGACCGCGCGCAGACGGAAGCGCTCGTGCTGCGCGGCGAAACGGTCGGCGGGCTGACGCTGCGCGAACATCTGGAGGCGGTCAATCTGCACCGAGCGCTCGGCCACGTCGACGTGCTCGCGAAGAGCCAGGCGCCGTTGACGGAGCGCGCGATCCGCGAGCTCCACATGCTGCTGTTCGCCGCGATCGACGACGAGAATGCCGGCGCATATCGCAGGATCGACACGCGCATCGTCGGCTCGGATTATCTGCCGCCGGAATCGGTGCTCGTGCCGGCGCTCGTGCGCGAGTTCACCGAATGGCTCGACGAGACGAGCGCGGCGACGCTCGCGAAAGCGGCGGCGGCGCAAGCGAAGATCCAGAACGTCTCGCCGTTCCTCGACGGCAACGGCCGCGTCGGACGCCTGCTCTCGAGCATGGTCCTGAGCGGCTCGGGCTATCCGCCGGCTATCGTGCGGACAGAAGACGCCGACCGCTACTACGACGGCCTGCGTCAATCCGACGCCGGCGATTTGAGCGCCATGCTCGCGCTGACGATCGATTGCGTCGGCGCTTCGCTCGCGCGGCTCGAAGCCGCGCTGAAATAACCGTTGTCCGCAGCGCGGAGGGCGGCGGCGTATCGCGGTCTGGTCGCCGAGCCGTTGCTCGCGGCACTCGCGTCCGACCGCGGTGCCCTCGATGAATTCTGCTCGCTGAGCGACGCCATCGAAAACGCCGGCGTCTCTGATGCGGCGCTTGCCGCCGCGTGCGCAGACGCCGAACAATCGATCGCAACCGTCGCTCGCGTGCTGCTCGCGATGCGCGCGACGCTGCGCGGAGCGTCTCCCGCCATCGCCGTGCCGGCTGTTACTCCAGGGACCGAGGATCTTTCCGAAACCGGTGCGAGCTCGCTTTCAGAAGCGATCGACATCGTTGCGCGCCGGGGTTTCGTGCGCGCCGAGGTGCCCCGCGACCTCGTCGCAGCCCTCGGTGTCGACGATGCGCCGGCGATCCGCATTCTGCGAGCCGCGTTTTCGAGCGATGACAGGTCGCTCGTCGAAGCGCTCGCTGACGATTTCGACGTCGCGGAGCTCAAAGCGGCGGAAAGGCTTGCGGGCCAGCGGTCGTTGCGCGCGGGTTTGCGCACGACGGGCGCGGCGTTTCGCGGAATCGGTTCGCGCGAGCGCGCTGTCGAGTGGTCCGATCGTCTCGAAGAGGTCCGCCGTAGCGGTCGAAAGCGCCGGGGCGCGCTCCGCGCCGCGGTCGAGGCGACGGGCGTCTGCGACGCGGAAGTCGCGACGCACGCCACATCGGCGGACACGGTGTGGGACTCGCTCGACGATCCGCCGTCGTTCGGCGTTCGAGCGGCGCTCCTGTGCGATGCGGTTTCGTCGACTCGCATCTCCGATGACTTTCGGCTCGTGCCCGTCGGCGCCGACGAACGCCGTCCAGCTCGGGTCGTCTTCGACGACGCACCTGGAGGGTCAGTCGACGTCACGGCGTTCGCGAGCGCGATCGGCTGCGACGCGTCTTTGTTCCTCGGGCCGAGCGTACGCGTGCGGCGACCCGCGAATGAAGCGGTCGCGCGCTTTTTGCAGCAGCGGGCCGAAACCGAGAGCGCGCGCGTGCGGCTCGACCGGCCGCTGCCCGAGGGCGGCGGCGTGGTCGTCGCGCCGCCCATGACGTTCTCGGCGTCGCGGCTCAACATGTTCGTGAAATGTCCGCGGCGCTTTTTCTTCGAGTATCTGTGCGACGCGGTCGAGGAGCGCTCGACGTCGAACGCCGTTTACGGAAAGGTCTTCCACGCGGCGCTCGAGGCGCTTCATCGCGAGGTCCGCATCCCGTCCGCGTGGCAGCGCGGTGAAGTGGTCGACAAGCTGTGCATGCAGCTCGACGCCGCATTCGGCATCGCGCGACGCGACTTCGAATCGGAGCTCGAGTACGCCGTACTCCGGCTGCGCGCGCGTCAGGTCGCTCGCCATTACGTCCGCTGGCTCTTCGAGGAGGCGGCGGACGCGCCGCTCGAGATCTCGGAGGTCGAAGAGCGCCACGACGTGCTGCTGGGCGACCATCGATTCGTCGGGTACATCGATCGCGTCGATCGCCCTCCCGGCGGCGGTCCGGTCACGATCCTCGATTACAAGACCGGCCGCATCGAAGAAGATCCTGAGGAGTACCTCCGACAAGTGCGCTCGGGCGACGAAGCCCAGCTCGCGCTCTACTACGCGATGCGTCGCGCGCGTGGGGACGAAGTAGCTCGCGTCGCGCTCGTATCGATCCGCGACGCTCGCGACCGCACGTGGGTGCTCGCGCTCGACGTCGCCGGCGAAGCTGGCAAGTCGGTAAGGCCGAGGCGCGATCGCGCCGGCGTCCTTCGCGCGACGTGCTCGCTGGCCGATCTCGAGGCGTCGATCGCCGCGCTCACGCGCCGGTGCGACGAGATCACGACCACGGGCTTCGATCACTTCACGGTCGGCGACGATCCACCGTGCTCATACTGCGCCTATGCCGCGTCATGTCGCGAGCGACCCGATGACGAGGAGCGGATCTTTGCTCGCTGAGCAGCGCGTCACGCTTTCCGAGGCTCAGCGGAGCGTCGCGGCGTTCGAGGGTGCGTCGCCGTTGCTCGTCACCGGCCCGCCCGGCTCCGGCAAGACGACCGCACTCGCCGCACTCGCAGGGCGGTGGGCCGAGGCCGGCCCAGTGACGGTCATCTGCGCGAACGACGCGTCGCGCGCCGCATTTCGTACGGCGGCGGCGCGTCTCGGCGTCACCGGTGGGATTCTGGTCGATACGCTTCCCGGACACCTGGCGTCGTGGATGCGGCGCGAGTTCGCAGCGTCGGGCGCGTCGCCGCGCTTGGCCGTCGGGGCAGAAGCAGATTCGATCGTACTCGCTCGCGAGGCGGGCCGCACGATTCTCGATATGACGTGGCCGGGCTTTCGCAGCGCCGAGTTCGTCCTCGATCTGCCGTTTTTGGCTCGGCCCGGCGTCTTTTTCGAAGAGACGGCACGCTTGTTCCAACAACTTAGGCGCCGGCTGGTCGATCCCGAGAGCTTCAGTGCGGGTTGCGCCGCGGGCATCGAGGCGTTCTACGGCGCGGATGTCGAGCGGGCGCGGGCGCTGTGCGGCGACGGCAGCGTTCGATCGAACGCGAGCCGTCGCGGGCGTGAAGCGATGTCGGCGACCGTCGACCAGCTGCGCGTGCAGCGACGCGCCGAACGCGACCTCGCCGTGATGCTCGCCTTCCTCTATACCGAGTACTCCGGCCTCGCGCCCGGCAGAAGCGTGTTGTGCGCGGAAGACGTGATCGCCGAAGGCGTCGCATGGCTGCAGCGCGATCCAGACGCGGTCGCGCGGCTCGCGGCGCGATCCGGCGGCTTCGTCGTCGACGATGCGGAGGACGCCGAACCGGCGCTCGCGCCGTTGCTCGATATCTTCGGCAACGCCGGCGATGTGCGGCTTGCTGCGGCGATCTGCCCTTCGTCGGCGATCGAAGGCATCCGCGGGCGCCGCGCGCTTCCGCTCGACGTATCGGCCGAGAAGATCGTGTTGCCGCCGCCGGCGAGCCGCTGCGCGACCACCGCAGCGCGGTTCTCAGACGAAGGCGGCGAAGCGGACGCCGTCGCGAGCGATATCCGCGAGCTGCTCGAACAAGGCGCCCCCCCGTCAGACGTCCTCGTGTTGACTCGCGACCGGCATGCGGCCGCGATCTACGTCCGCGCGCTGAGCGAACGCGGCGTGCCGATCGCAGCGCCGCGCGACTCGTGGCAGGCGCCCGACGATATCGCGGATCTGCTAGCGCTCGCGTGCGTCGTCGACGACCCGTACGATCACGCGCATCTGCTGCGCGTTCTTTCGTCGCCGGTCGTAGCGCTGTCCGACCTGTCGTTGCTGCGCTTGTGCCGCGATCCGGAGGACGCCGACCAGCTTGCGCTCGACGTCGGACTCGACGACGCGCGCTTGAGCGGCGGCCGTGGGGTCGCCTCGACGACGCTCGCCGAAAACGTCCTCTACGGGCTCGCCGACCAGCGGCTGTCGGAAGATGCGCGCGCCTCGCTCGTGACATTCCGGGGGCGCTCGAAGGTGTGGCGGACGGCGTGCGCGCGTATGAGTCCGCCGGCCTCGCTCGCATATCTCAGCGAAGTCGGCGGCTTTCGAGCCGATTGGCACGCTGCGCCCGAGCATTTGCGCGAGCGCCTTTC
>JANWLL010000164.1 GCA_025450855.1 Vulcanimicrobiia bacterium | reverse complement strand
TTCCTCCATGGATATCAGCGTGAGCGTCTGCTCGTGTTCTTGGACCCCAACCACGATCCGCAAGGCGCCGGCTGGAGCCTCATACAGTCGAAGATCGCGGTGGGCTCGGGCGAGCTATTCGGAAAAGGGCTGTTCAACGGCACGCAGACGCAGCTCGGCTTCGTGCCGGAGCACACGACCGACTTCATCTTCACCGTCATCGGCGAAGAGTTCGGATTCGTCGGTTCGGTGCTGCTCCTCGGCCTATATGCGCTGCTGCTCTTCATGGGGATGCTCGCCGTCAACGCGGCGCGCGACCGTTACGGCCTGATCGTCGCGGCCGGCATCGTCGCGATGTTCGCTTTCCATATCCTCGTGAACGTCGGGATGACGATCGGCATCATGCCCGTGACGGGCATTCCGTTGCCTTTCATCTCGTACGGCGGGTCGAGCCTCGTCACGAGCCTCGCGTCCGTCGGCGTGCTGCTGAACATCCATCTTCAGAGCACGCGGATGACGTTGGACCTGCGCGGCTAGTCGATCAGATGACCGCCGACGCGAGCGCGATCACTTCTTCGTAATCCGGCTCCTGAGTGAGATCGGACATGATTTGCGCCGTCCGAACGATGCCCGTGCGGTCGACGACGAAGATCGAACGCGCGAGCAGGCCACGCTCTTTCACCCACATGCCGTATGCAAGACCGAACGAGTGGTCGTAGAAATCGGAGAGCATCGTCATCCGCTCGACGCCCTCGGCGCCGCACCAGCGCTTCTGCGCGAACGGCAGATCCATGCTCACCGTGAAGAAGCCGATGCGATCCGCCGGCAGCGCGCTTACCCGCTCGTTGAACGTCTTCGTCTCTCTCGAACAGATGCCGGTGTCGATCGACGGTACGACGACGAAGAGCGCGGCGCGCTTCCCGCCGGCGAGCGCGTCGCTCAGATGGAACGGCTTCAAGTCGACGGTTCGGACGTTGAAGTCCGGCGCCCGGTCGCCGGGGGCGATCGTCGCGCCGACGAGCGTCATGGGCTCGCCCTTCCAGCTGAAGAGTCCCGTCCGTTCCTGTGCGAGCTGTGTGACCATGGTATTCAGTCCTTCCGGATCATGAGTGCGTCTCGATTTCGTCGACGAGGGCTCGCCCGAGTTTGATGACAGATGGCCAATCCCCGCCAGGTATCGTCGCCACCTTCATCCGGAGATCGTGAACAGCTGGATCGGCAGCGTCGAGATCGTCGAACTGGCCTAGGGCTCCGAGCTGCTGACCTGCCGCGTTCATGTCCTTGAGTGAAAACGCGTTGTAGGGCGCTTGTGCGGCGAGCAACCCTACGAGGAAGCGGCGCTTATCCGTCAACGGTAACCCTCTTAGGGTCGCACCCATCGCCTTTGTCGCGGCGTCGAGCGCAGCGTCGTGGTCGAACTTGTCATCGACGACGAGCGCCTTGCGGAAACCGGCGACCTGGGCGGCGGAGATGCTGCTTCCCGCGACCGAACGCATCTCGACGACGAACGAATCGACGAACGCCTGGGCCTGAGGCTGCGCGAGCAGCGACGGCGAGTCGATCATCTCGCTTATCGTCGCCGTGGAAACGCCGAACCGCGCCAAGCCGATCGCTCCTCGCGGGTACGTGACGGCCACGAACGGCTTCGCGGAATCGGCGTGCTCGAACACCGACTCGATCCTCGGCTCGAGATCCATCACGCTGAGCTTCGTCGGGTCCGGCACGGCAAGGCCGAGGGCGTTGCGATAGCCTGGTCCGAGCGACGAATGATCGCGCAACCAAGCCGAGTGAAACGCCGCGAGCGCTTCGAGCGCGTAGTTTCCCGCCGCGCCGCGAACGTCTGCGTCGGCCATGCCGGCTTCGGTGAACCACCAGTCCGGTTTATCGGCGGGTGGCTTGTCGGCATACGGGTCGAATGAATTGACCTCAGCGAGCTCCGCCGGCAATGCCGATGCGTCGCCCGACTCGAGATACAAGCGCAGCGATCCGGTGAGGGCGTCGTCGCCCGCCGGGAAGTCCTTTCCGCTATCGAAGGCGCTGAGATCGGCGGCGAAAACGGGGTGCAGTAAAGCGATCCCAAACCACTTCCTATCCCCGTTAGCGAGGATGACGCGCTCGTACGACTGACCGCGCTCGTAGGCCGATCGTTGCGCGTCGCTCAGCGGCGGCGGCGAAGCGGATGGCGGGCCGGCCGGCGCCGGCGTCGCGCTCAAAGCCGCGAGAACAACGATGATAGCAAGCATCCGTGTGGGTAGCCTTTGCGAAAAGGCCGACCCCGCCTTTGCGGCGAACTTGCAGGTCTAGCCGGATGAGTATGCCGGAGGCCCGTACCACGAACCGGACCACGTTGCACGCCGAGCCGCTCGCCCCACTAAGCCGGCAGCGCACGGAAGCCAAGATTTAACGACCCGCAACCAACCGCTTCGCGCAGTACGCTCCCGCATCGAGCCGATGACGGCAGTCCGGCGGCGCGCCCGTCGCTCAACCGACCAGCGCGGCACCCGGTCGAGCTAAAGCTCGACCGCTACGGGGGCACGATTATCCCGGAACCTCACCGTCAGGCGCTGACGACGACCCTTAACGCTTCATGTAGAACGCAGGCCTTGAGCCGGCGGAATTTCCGCCGAGCCTCGCTCGGCCTATACATGAGCGTCTTCTGCATTTCCGAAAAAGGCAGACTTACTTGAACACTGAGCTCCTCATCTCGTGCGACGATTGGGAGAACCGCGTCGCCGTCCTCGAAGAAGGATCGCTGGCCGAGATCTACTTCGAACGCGAAGAAAAAGTCATCGGCTCCATCTACAAAGGCCGCGTCGAAAACGTCCTCCCGGGAATGGGAGCCTGCTTCGTCAACATCGGACTCGGCCGCAACGCCTTTCTCTACGTCGACGATATACGCCGCGACCCGATCAACATCGGCGAGACGGAGATCACCGACCGCCGAAAAGGCCACACGGTCAACGAGCTGCTCAAGGTCGGCGACGACGTTCTCGTCCAGATCGTCAAAGAACCGCGCGGCCTAAAGGGCGCCCGAGTCTCGACGAATATCTCGCTGCCCGGCCGCTACCTCGTCCTCATGCCGACCGGCCGCTATTCGGGCGTGTCGTCGCGCGTCGAAGACGACCGCGAGCGCGAACGGCTCAAACAGGTCATGCGCCGCGTCCGACCCGAGGGCATGGCGACGATCGTGCGCACGGCTGCGCGCGGCGTCAGCGAAGCCGAGCTCATCGCCGATCTCGGCGTACAGCTCCGTCTCTGGCACGGCATCCTCGAATCGTACAAGCGCTCGACCGCGCCCTCATTGCTCCACAAAGACCTCAACCTCGTCTTCAAAGCGGTCCGCGATTTCATGACGAGCGACGTCCGTCAAGTCGTCATCGATTCTAAGGAGCAGTACGACGAGATCCGCTCGACGATGTCTCTGCTCGGCCCGCAATACTTGAACCGGCTCAAGTTGTGGGAGGGTCCCGGCGATCTCTTCGAGACCCGCGGCATCGACGAAGAGCTGCAAAAGCTCCTCAAGCCGAAGATCGTCCTGCCGTCGGGCGGCTATCTCATCCTCGAGCACACGGAAGCGCTGACCGTCATCGACGTCAACACCGGCAAATTCACCGGCGGGCGCAATCTCGAGGACACGCTCGTCCGCACGAACATCGAGGCCGCGGCGGAGATCGCGCGCCAGGTGCGCCTGCGCGACATCGGCGGCATCATCGTCGTCGACTTCATCGACATGGCGCACGAGCGAAGCCGTCAACAGGTCATCGACACGCTCGGCGACGCGCTCAAGCGCGATCGCACGCGCAGCACGATCCAAGCGTTCTCGAATCTCGGCCTGCTCGAGTTCACCCGCAAGCGCGTCGGCAAAGACCTCGCGGGCCAGCTGCGGTCGGATTGCCCGTATTGCACCGGCCTCGGCGACGTCATGTCGAGCGAATCGCTCGCGATCTCGCTCCTCCGCAAGATCCGTCAGAAGGGCCAGAACGGCAGCCGCGGGCGCAAGCTCGATCTCATCGTCGATCCGTCGGTCGCGACGCAACTCGTCGGGTGGTACCACGAAGAATTCGAGAAGCTGAGCAAGACGCTCGGCATCGACATCCAGCTCTTCGTCGATCCTCAACGCCATCGAGAGACGGTCACGCTCGAGAACTCGCATCGCACGCTCAAGCCGCTGACGGCCGGCCGCGAGCTCGAAGTCGACCTGCTCGGCGTGCGGCTCCCCGATCCGGCGTCCGGTGTCGCCGTCCACGACGCGAACATCATCGAAGTGAAGGACGCTGCCAACGGCGCCGGTACGACGGCGAAGATCAAAGTGACATCGGTCGACGGCGATCTGGCGAAAGCCGAACTCGCCGAGCCGCTGCAGACCGGTCAGCGTCGCCGCCGTCGCGGCCGAGGCCGCGGCAAGGCAGCCGTGGAGACCGAGGCGCCGATCGCTCCGCCGACGCCGAAGCGCGCACCCGGCGAGGAGCACGAACCCGCCGCGCGCGAACGCGATCAAGAACGCGAAGAGCTGGCCCGTCCAGCGGCGGCCGCGCGCCGTCGCGAGATGCCGCTCGCGTACGGCATGGACGAAGAGGATGAGGAAGACTATACGCTTCGCGGCGGCCGCGTCGCGGGCGGGTCAGTCGGCGCCGGCTCGTCGAGTCGCACCGGATCGCCGCCACCTGATCCACGCCGGCGCGAAGAAGCGCGCGGCGATCGCAAGCGCGGGCGAGGTCGCCCGGGCGGACGGACGCCGATGCATCCGCAGGCGATGATAGTCGGTGGCGAGGGCGACATCGACTACGAGGACGACGAGGATTCGGTCACCGTCATGCCGTCGCAGCCGCCGTCGCGCGTGCCGACGCGTTCGCGCACCGGCACCGAGAACGGTGAGCGTCCTTCGGATGGCGAGCGTCCTTCAGATGATGAGGAAGCGGCACCGCGCGCCAGGCGCCGGCGTCGCGGCGGCCGCGGACGCGGCGGCGACGAGGATCAAGATCGTTCGCCGGCTGCGTCTGATAACGGGGACGAAGAAGTCGACGACCGCGATGACGCCGCGGCACGGGGGCGCGTGAGCGTCGTATCGCGCGAACGCGGACGCGGCGACAGGCCGCGCCAAGACGAGCGCGTCGTTCGCGACCGGGATCGATCGCGCGATGAGCGCGAGGTGCGCCCCGAACGTGACCGCGACCGCGAGCCGAGAACGACGCGCGAGCCGTTGCGCGACCGCGAGCCGAGAACGACGCGCGAGCCGCTGCGCGACCGTGAGCCGAGAACGACGCGCGAGCCGCTGCGCGACCGTGAGCCGAGAACGACGCGCGAGCCGCTGCGCGACCGCGAGCCGCGCATTGAACGCGACCCGCGCATCGACCGCGACCGTGACCGCGAACCGCGTCGCGAGCGCGAGCCGCGTATCGATCGGGATCGCCCAACGCGCGAGCCGTTGCGCGACCGCGAGCCGCGCCGCGAGCGCGAACCGTTGCGCGACCGCGAGCCACAGCGCGACCGCGAACCAATACGCGACCGAGAGCCGTTGCGCGATCGCGCGCACGCGGACGACGATCGTGACGAGCGTCCACGCCGGCGCGAGCCGCGTCAGTACGGCGCGATCCAACCGTTGTACGGACGTCCACTCGATGTCGACGCCCCCGAAAGACCGGGTGCCAAGCCGCCGCGCGAAGAGCGGCCAAGCTCATCGCGTCGCGGTGAAGAGGAGCGTGGTCGAGACGATCGCGACGATCGACGTCCACGCCGCGACGACGTCGGTCGGGCCGTCACGCGTCCCCGGGAAGATCGCGATGAAGCACCCGTCGCCCGCCGCACGCCGGCCGCATTCGACGACGAAGAGGATCTCGACGTCGTCATCGATGCCGGAGCGCCAGTCGTTCTCGACGTCGAGACCGTATCGCCCGATCGCGTCGCACCGCGTCGCCGACGAGAGCCGATCGAGGGCGGCGAGAATGGCGAGCGTGGAGCGCGTGTCGAGCGAGTTGACCGCGTCGAACGAGTTGAGCGCCCCGAGCGTGATGATCGCCCGGAACGCGGCGAACGCCCCGTGCGTGGCGAACGTGGCGACCGCCCCGAGCGCCCACGTCGCGATCGCGATGGAGATCGTGGACCGCGTCGTGGCGGACGAGACCGAGGAGGGCCGTCTGAGCCGCGCATTCCGAAACCGGTGAAACAGTTGTATCCGCCGCCCGGAACGGAGGAAGAACCACCGCCGCCCGAAGGCATGCCGAAAGCGCTGCCGTTCGCGTCACGCCGCACGCCGCGCGGTCCGATGATGCGCGAGAAGGGTGCGGAGCCGCCGCCAAAGGGCAAAGTGCGCCAGCTCTATCCGCCGCAGCAATTCGACGAGGAATACGTCGAGGAGAACGGCGCACCGGCGCCCGCTCCGCCAGCGCGCGAACCCGAGCGCGTCGAACTCGCATCGATGTTCGTCAGCGGCGACGCCGAACTCGAGGAGCGCCGACGCCTCGCACGAGAGCGCGCCGACGCGCGCCGCGGGGAATCGGCCGACGAGCCTTCGCCGATACGGCCGCCCTTCTCGAGCCCATTCGACGAAGACGAGGAATAGACGGCAGTGGCCTGCATCGTGACCTTCAACGGCAAGACGCCGATCGTCGGAAAGGGCGCGTTCGTCGCGCCCACGGCGACGCTCATCGGTGACGTCGAGATCGGCGAAGGCGCAAGCGTGTGGTTCGGCGCCGTGCTACGCGGCGACGAGGCGGGGATCCGCATCGGCGCGCACACGTCGGTGCAGGACAACGTTGTCATCCACGTCTACAAAGGTCACGATACGGTCATCGAAGATCGAGTGACGGTCGGTCACGGTGCGATCCTCGAGGCGTGCCTCGTCGAATCGGGCGCGCTCATCGGGATGAACGCCGTCATCCTCAACCGTTCGAAGGTCGGAGCGAACGCGGTCGTCGCGGCTGGCTCCGTCGTCCTCGAAGATCAGGAAGTGCCGGAAGCGACGCTCGTCGCCGGCGCGCCGGCGAAGGTCAAGAAGAAGCTCGAGGGAAGCGCGAAGACCTGGTCTGAGGTCTCCTCGAACGCGTACGTCCGCTTGACGCGCGAATATCGCGAACAGGGGATCGGCCGCGGCGAAGACGCGGCCGCCGAAACGGCAAAAGTCTAAGAGCGCAGCGCCGCTTCGACGGCCGCCAACAGTTCCGGCGGTTCGGACGGCTTTTCGATGAGGCAGCCGATCCCGGCCAGCTCCATGAATTGGCGCATGCTCTCGTCCGATAGCGTCGCGGTGTAGAGCGCGACCCGCGTGTTCGCGAGCGCGGCATCGGCGCGCAGCGCTTTGATGAATTCGATCCCGCCCATCCTCGGCATGTGCAGGTCCATGATGATGAGATCGGGTTTCGACGCATGCGCGGAAGCAAGCGCCTCACCGCCGTCGGACGCTTCCATGATTTCGTGACCGGCATGTTCGAGCACCAACCGCAAAAGCAGGCGGTTGTTGATATCGTCGTCGACGACGAGTATTCTCGCCACGCGGCAGCGCTTCGGGCTAGCGGCCGGCGAACCCGGCTCTAGACGAGGCGAGCCACGGCGAACAGATCGTCGAGGCGGTCGACGTTCACTCCGAGTACCGGCTCATCGGAGGGGATGGCGCGGCACGTGACGCCGGTCAACTCGCTTGCCCGCCTTTCCAGCTCCGCGATACCGACGAGTCCGAGCGCGGTCTTCACGACGAGGAACGGAGAGAAGAGCGATGCGAGCCGCAACGGCGATTTACGCGCGGCGGCGAAGTCGCGGAGGATCGAGGCGATGTGCACCGCCGCACCGGCCCGGATGACGCTGACGCCGCCGCCGCAGAACGTCCCTTCGCGCAGCCGAACCCAAGTGTGGCGAATGGTCGGATAGGCGGCGACGTGGGCATCGCGCCGGATGCAGCCGTAGCCGAGATCGCAATCAAGCGCCCGCGCAGTACAGGCGAACGCGTCGATCGCCCGCGCCGTGACGAGGGGGATGTCGGTCGCAGCGACGAGGACCATCTGCGCCGGCGGCAGACCGGCGAAGCCTGCGAGCATGCTGTCGATGAGATCTGTGCCCGGCGCGATGACGTCGTCGCAGAACGATCGATCGTTACCGAACGCCGCCGCAAACGCGCTCGGCTGAGTGACGCAGCGGATGCGACCGATGGACGCAGAAGCCCGGAGCGCACGGAGAACGCGTTCGAGCATCGTGACGCCGCCGAGCGGAAGATACGCCTTGTTGGGGACCGCGAAGTTGGCGCGGCGGAAATCGCGCTCGAGAACGCCGCCGGCGAGTGCGACAGCGACGAAGCGCGCGTCATCGCTCATGCCGAAAAACTCGTCGCGTAGGACCACTCGCCTTCGGCGATCGTCAAAAGCGTCGCGCCGAAACGCGCAGCGGCGACGGTTTCGAACAGTCCGGCGACGCACGCTCCGCTGCCGCAGAGAAGCGTCGCCGCCGCGCCCGCGGCTTCGAGCCGCTCGCGCGCGTGCGCGATCGTCGGATACGCCGCTTCGATGGGCCCCTGGAAGTCGTTGTGCGCGAGGGCGCACGCCGTTGCGAAGTCGCGTTTCTCGAGCGCGAGGACGAGACGCTCGGTCGCGTCCGGGTCGGCAAGATCTTTCGCGATACCGGCACGCGCACCGTCGAGCAATTGGTAGCCGGTCTTCGTGTCGACGCCGCCTTTCGGTTTGAGCAAGAGCACGCCCCAAGGCGGCGGCGCGAAACCAAGTGGGCGGACTTTTTCGCCCCGTCCTTCGACGACTTTGACGCCGGGATACAGGCAAGCGGCGACGTCGGAGCCCGTTTCGATCGCCGCGGCGCGCAGTGCTGCATCTGCGATCGGTCGGCCCGATTCAGCCGCAACGCGCGCGATGCCGCGCAGGGTCGCTGCAGCATCGGCGCTGCCCCCGCCGAGGCCCGCTTGCTGCGGAATATTCTTCTTGATGCGGACCGAGACGGCGGGGAGGTCAATGGATAAGTTGAGCGCCGCCACATATGCGAGGTTGGCATCGAGACTGATGGTCGGGTCGTCGCAATCGACCGAAAACGCGCTCGAGCCCGTGAACTCGACCTCGTCGCCGACCGCGAGATCGGCGACGACCGAGCGGAGGGCGTGAAAGCCGTCCTGCCGCTTAGCGCCGACCTCGAGGCGAACGTTGAACTTCGCCCGTGCCATAACGGCGAACCCTCGGGCAGCCGCCTCCATGGCACCAGCCTTCAAAGGGCTCGCTGGGCCGTCCTCCGGCACTGTGGGCGGCAGGGGCGAGCCTGGTCCGCCGGGTGCTCGCGCCGATAATATAGGAGAAAGGCGGCGAGCCTACGGGCATCGACCGTCCAGAAAGGTGTCTTCCGTGGATATCGCGCCGAGCAAGCCACAACAACTCGACTTGGACTCGCTTTTGCGCCAGATGGTGGAGATGGGCGCTTCCGACCTTCACCTGAAGGCCGCCGCACCGCCTATCGCGCGCGTCCACGGAATCCTGACGCCGATCGGCGACAAACCGTTGTCATTGCCCGAGTGCGAAAACCTCATCTTCTCGTCGATGACGCACGCGCAGCAGCAAGAGTTCATGGATACGCACGAGCTCGACTACGCGTACGGTCTCCACGGTCACGGCCGCTTCCGCGTCAACGCGTACTTCCAGCGCGGCACGGTGAGCGCCGCGTTCCGGACCGTCCGACTCGACATCCCCACTACGGATGAGCTGCGGCTCCCGCCGGTCGTCCGAAAGCTGTGCGAACAGCAAGACGGCATCATCTTGCTCACGGGCGCGACCGGCACCGGAAAGTCGACGACGCTCGCGTCGATGATCGACTTCATCAACACGACGCAGAAGCGCCACATCGTCACGATCGAAGATCCGATCGAGTACATCCACGTCGACAAGAAATCGATCATCTCGCAGCGCGAGGTCGGCATCGATACCGAATCGTTCACGCTCGCCCTCAAGCAAGCGCTGCGCCAGGATCCGGACGTCATCCTCATCGGTGAGATGCGCGATCCCGAGACGATCATCACAGCGCTGACGGCGGCCGAGACCGGTCACCTCGTGCTTTCGACGCTCCACACGCAGAACACGGTCCAAGCGCTCGAGCGCATCATGGACGCGCTGCCGGAAGGGAACCGCAAGCAGTTCACCGTCCAGCTGTCGACGAGCTTGCGCGCCATCATCTCGCAGCGGCTGCTCGCGCGGCTTGACGGTTCCGGCCGCGTTCCGGCGGTCGAGGTGCTCATCGCGACGCCGACGATCCGAAGCCTCATCCTCGAAGGCAAGTTCGGCGACATGTACCAGTTCATGGTCAACGGCCGCTTCGATGGCATGCAGACGTTCACGCAGTCGCTGCTCGATTTGTATCAGAGCGGCCTCGTCACGGAGAAAGAGGCGTTCTCGAAGGCCGACAAGCCGACCGAGTTCCGTCTCGCGATCGAAGGCCACGTCACGACGGGCGCAGATCTGCAAGAATTGTCGAACTGGTAGTCGATGGAGTAGTCCGTCCCACGAAGGTAGCCGGCTTCTATGTTTCGTACCAGCGCGATTGCGGGATAAGTTCCGCGTACGATGACGAACCTCAAGACATCTCCATTTGCGTTTTGGTCGGTTGCCGTCGCTGCCGCTGCTATCGCACTTTTCTCTTCCGTCCAGTTAGGAAAGGCGATCGGCGGGGAGCTCCTCGCGCACGGCGTCGTCGCCAAGAGCGTCGCGCAAGCGCCGCCGGTTTCGGTGACCAAGTCCGAGGTCGTCGGCGCTCGCCCGTTCGTCGCAGGAGCGCCGGGACAGCCGACTCCACGCTGACGTCCCGCGCTAGGGTGTCGCGATTGTCTCCAAGCCGGTTCGAGAGCCGGCTTTTTTCTGCTATCCTTGACGTATGGCAGACAAAACAGAAAAACCAGACAAGCAAAAAGGCACCGACAAGGTAAAGCGCGGTCTCGCTCAGATGCTCAAGGGCGGCGTCATCATGGACGTCACGAACCCCGAGCAGGCGATCATCGCCCAAGAGGCGGGTGCGGTCGCGGTCATGGCGCTCGAACGCGTCCCCGCAGACATCCGCAAAGAAGGCGGCGTCGCGCGGATGGCGTCGATCGAGATCATCCAGCGCATCATGGACGTCGTGACGATTCCGGTCATGGCGAAAGCGCGCATCGGCCACTTCGTCGAGGCGCAAGTCCTCGAAGCGCTCGGCGTCGACTTCATCGACGAGAGCGAAGTGCTCACGCCGGCCGACGAGTCGTATCATATCGACAAGAAGCCGTTCACGGTTCCGTTCGTCTGCGGCGCTCGGAACCTCGGCGAAGCGCTGCGTCGGATCTCCGAAGGCGCCGCGATGATCCGCACGAAGGGCGAAGCGGGCTCGGGCAACATCGTCGAGGCGATCCGGCACCTGCGCCAGGTGACCGATGAGATCCGCCGGCTGACGGTCCTGCCGTCCGAAGAGCTCGTATCCGTGGCTCGCGACTTGGGCGCTTCGCTTGATGTCGTCCGCGAAGTCGCCAAGCTCGGCAAGCTTCCGGTCGTGATGTTCGTCGCGGGCGGTGTCGCGACGCCCGCGGATGCGGCGCTGTGCATGCAGCTCGGATCCGAAGGCATCTTCGTGGGCTCGGGCATCTTCAAGAGCGCGAATCCCGCGAAGACCGCGAAAGCGGTCGTCTCCGCGACGCACTACTTCGACGATCCGAAAGTCGTGCTCGACGTGAGCAAAGAGATCGGCGCGCCGATGCAGGGTCTTGAGATCAGCCAGATCCCAAAGGATCAATTGCTCGCCGAGCGGGGCTGGTGATCTCCCTTTTAGGGAGCGGTCGAGATTCATCTCGACCGCCGCAGCATTTCCCCTGACATGGATATCACCATCGGCGTCCTCTCGCTCCAAGGCGATGTCGAAGAGCACATCGATGCGCTCCTCGCGATCAAGGTCGAAGGCCGCGGCGTCAAGACGCCGGAGGACCTCGCCGACATCGACGGTCTCATCATCCCCGGCGGCGAATCGACGACGGTCGGCGAGATGCTCGGCCGTTTCGGACTGACGAAGCCGCTTGAGAAACGCGTCGCAGGGGGTATGCCGGTGTGGGGCACGTGCATGGGCATGATCGTGCTCGCGAAAAAAGTGCAAGGCTCGCTGCAGCCGACGCTCGGCCTGCTTTCCATAGAAGTGAAGCGCAACGCGTTCGGCCGCCAGATCGAAAGCGCGGAGGTGCCGCTCGACATCACGGGCGTCGAAGGCAAGCCGTTCCCCGGCGTTTTCATCCGCGCACCGTGGATCGAGAGCGCCTGGGATGATGCACGCATCCTCGCACGGCTCGACGGTCACGGCGTCATGGTGCGGCAGAAGCGTATCCTCGGGACCTCGTTCCACCCTGAATTGACCGATGACCGCCGCGTGCACCGCTACTTCTCCGAGATGGTCGCCGCGGCGAAAAGGAGCGCCTGAGCCGGTCGCCCGAACCATCGAATACGGAGGCGATTCGGTTATGGCCGCACAGACTTCGGATCGGCCGGAAACGGTGGAATCATCGATGGGTCCGCCTCCTGTGCGGACCCTTCTGTTCAGCATGTTGTCGGTGCTCGTCGAGGTCTCGGCGCATCACGTGGGTGCGGCCGTGCCGAACGTCGGTGGTGCTGATAGGGTCGAAGGCACCATCGATCTCGAAGAAGCGCGGGTCGCGATCGATGCCGCGAACGCCCTTCTGAGCGCCGTGGGAAGAGCGCTTTCGCGCGACGAAAGACATGCACTCGAGGGCCTGCTCACTCAGCTGCAGGTCGAATACGTGAAGCGGTCTGGTAGATAATGGTCGATGTCCTCGTGCTGAACGCGACCTATGAAGCGCTCAACGTCACCTCGTTGCAGCGGGCGGTGAAGCTCGTCTTCGCCGGCAAGGCCGAGGTCCTCCACAATCACGAGAAGCTGCTCCGCGCCGCGACGTTCGAGATGCGGATGCC
>JANWLL010000163.1 GCA_025450855.1 Vulcanimicrobiia bacterium | reverse complement strand
CGGCGTCCGTCGCGTCGACGGCGATCTGAGCGTCGGAATCGACGTCGTACGTCTTCGTGTCGGTCTGCGTCTGCATGGGCCATGCGCCCGCCCGCGCGGCAAGCGCGCTAAGAGCGACGGCGGCAACAGCCACGATCGCGATGGTTTTCATGGGTTTGCGTACGCCTCCACTGGCGCGAATGTTTCACGGCCGGCGTCCCGCGACCCGCGGCCGGCGCTCGAGGTCGCGGCGGTCGAGATCGCGGCGGTCGAGCGTTAAGCTCGACCGCTCCAAAAGAAGAAGGGCCCGAGCGGTCTGCCCAGGCCCCGTCACGTGTAAGTGGGCTCGGGCCCACTACATCATGTCGTAGCCGCCCATACCGCCGCCGGGCGGCATACCGCCGCCGTTCTTCTTCTCTTCCGGCTTGTCGGAGACGAGCGTCTCGGTGGTGAGGAGCAGCGCCGCGATGGAGGCGGCGTTTTCAAGCGCTGAGCGCGTCACCTTGAGCGGGTCGACGATGCCCTTCTTGAACATGTCGCCGTACTCGCCGGTGAGGGCGTCGAACCCGTGGTTCGCCTCGAGCGACTTGACCTTCTGGACGACGACGGAGCCCTCGTGACCCGCATTCTGGGCGATCTGACGGAGCGGCTCTTCGAGCGCGCGCCGGACGATGTTGACGCCGACCTGTTCGTCCGACGGATGGCCGTTCTTCGGCGTTTCGAGCGACTTGATGGCGTGCACGAGCGCCGCGCCGCCGCCGGGAAGCATGCCTTCCTCAACCGCGGAACGTGCGGTCGAGACGGCGTCTTCCATGCGGTGCTTCTTCTCTTTGAGCTCCGTCTCGGTCGCCGCGCCGACTTGGATGACCGCGACGCCGCCCGACAGCTTGGCGAGGCGCTCTTGGAGCTTCTCGCGGTCGAAGTCGGAATCGGTGTCTTCGATCTGTCGTTTGATCTGCTCGATGCGGCCCTTGATCTCGTCCTTCTTGCCGGCGCCGTCGACGATCGTCGTCTCTTCCTTTGTGACCTTGACCGTCCGCGCTTTGCCGAGCTCGTTGATCGTGACCTTATCGAGCTTGAGGCCGAGCTCTTCGGAGATGACCGTGCCGCCCGTGAGGATGGCTATGTCCTTGAGCATTTCTTTGCGGCGATCGCCAAAGCCGGGCGCCTTCACCGCGACGCACGTGAACGTGCCCCGCAGCTTGTTGACGACGAGCGTCGCGAGCGCTTCACCTTCGACGTCTTCTGCGATGATGACGAGCGGCTTTTGGACCTGGACGACCTTTTCGAGGAGCGGCAGGATGTCGGCGATCGCCGAGACCTTGCGCTCTGTGATGAGCAGGTACGGATCGGTGAGGGTCGCTTCCATGCGCTCGGGATCCGTCACCATGTACGGCGAGATGTAGCCCTTGTCGAACTGCATGCCTTCCTTCAGCTCGAGCTCGGTCTTCGTCGTACGCGACTCTTCGACGGTGATGACGCCGTCTTTGGTGACCTTGTCCATCGCGTCGGCGACGATGTCGCCGATCGAGCGGTCGTTCGCCGAGATCGACGCGACGCGCGCGATGTCTTCTTTGGTCTCGACCGGGTGCTTCATCTTCTTGAGCGCCTCGACGACCTTTTCGACGGCGGTCTCGATGCCGCGCTTGATCGCGAGCGGATCGGAGCCCGCGGCGACGTTGCGGAGGCCCTCACGGAAGATCGCCTGCGCGAGAACGGTCGCGGTCGTCGTGCCGTCGCCGACGGTGTCGTTCGTCTTCGACGCGACTTCCTTGATGAGCTGTGCGCCCATGTTCTCGAAATGGTTCGGAAGCTCGATCTCCTTCGCGACGGTGACGCCGTCGTTGGTGATCGTGGGCGAGCCGAACTTCTTGTCGATGACGACGTTGCGGCCTTTCGGGCCGAGCGTTACCTTGACGGCGTCGGCGAGCTGATTCGCACCGCGCTCTAAGGCGCGCCGCGCATGCTCGTCGAACAGCAATTCTTTGGCAGCCATGTGTGTTCGATTGCTCCTTCGGCTTAGCGGTTGACGATCGCGAGAACGTCTTTTTCGCTGATGATGAGGTACTCTTTGCCTTCGATCTTGATCTCGGAGCCCGAGTACTTCGAATAGATGACGCGGTCGCCGGCCTTCACATCCATCTTGATGACTTCGCCCTTGTCGGTCTTGCGGCCGGGGCCGACCGAGAGGATGATGCCTTCCTGCGGCTTCTCTTTGGCCGTGTCGGGAAGGATGACGCCGCCTGCGGACGTCGGCGCTTGCTCGACGCTCTCGATGACGACGCGATCGCCGAGCGGTTTGATATCGACTTTCGTCGCGGTTGGCACGGGATTGGACCCTCCTTACGTGTCGGTGACGACGCGGATAGCACCGGCGGGGCCGGCGACGCGGCGAAACGAACAATTGCTTCTCGGAAACGCCGCCCCGGTCGGGGGCGTTTTTCGCGTTAGCAGTCTTGGCACTTGAGTGCTAGGAGAATTATAGCCTTTGCGTGCGCCTTTGACAAGAGGGTTCTGCGGCGGAGGTCGGATGCTCGCGTGACGCGCCCAAAAACCCGGCCTTGGCTTGCGATCAGCCCGAATACGCTCGTCGCCAACGCTCGCGCCCTGGCGGCTCGGGTCGCCCCTTCGGCGCTCTGCGCGGTCGTCAAATCGAACGCCTATGGCCACGGTCTTGTCCCGGTGGGCAAAGCGCTGTCAGAAGCCGGCGTCCGCGGACTACGGCTCGGGGTCTTCACGCCCGCTGAGGCGTTCAAGCTGAGAGAAGCCGGTGTGGCGGCGCCGCTCATCGTCCTCGGGCCACAAGAAGACGCCGACATCGCGCGGCTGGCGGGGCTCGACGTCGAGCTCGCACTTACCGACGACCTCGACGCAGGCCGCTATCGCAAGGGCGCGACGGTGCACGTGAAGATCGACACGGGCGTCGGCCGTTTCGGCGGCACGATCACCGGCGCGCTAAAGACGATCGAACTCTGCGAATCCGCCGGCGTGCGCATAGCCGGCGTCTATTCGCACCTCGCGAACGCGGAAGATCTCGACGAGCGATTCACGGCGTCGCAACTCGAGCGGCTGCTCGCCGTGCACGCTCCCGCGGGTGCGCTACGGCATATCGCTGCGAGCGCCGCGGCTATCATGTGGCCGGCGACGCGACTCGACATGGTGCGCTGCGGCATCGCGCTATACGGCTACTGGCCTTCGGAGTCGGTGCGCAGGGCCGATTCCGCGCGCGGCCTCGTGATCGAGCGCGCGCTCCGATGGTTTGCACCGGTCGTGCAAGTGCGTGAAGTGCCTGAAGGCACGACGATCGGTTACGGCTGCGAGTTCGTCGCGAAACGGCCGAGCACCATCGCCGTGTTGCCGCTCGGATATGCCGACGGACTTCCTCGCGTTGCGGGCAGCGGTGCGCTGAGCGTCCGTTTCGGCGGTTCGACCGCTCCGGTCGCGGGCCGCATCTGCATGAACGCGTGCATGGTCGACATCACCGACGTGCGGCCGCACGTTGCGCGCGGTGATATCGCGGAGCTCGACATCGATGACGTCGCGCAAGCCGCCGGCACGATCGCCTACGAAGTGCTCGCCCGCCTTCCGGAATCGCTCGACCGCATCTACGCGTGAACGGGCCGAGCGACTGGATCACGGTCTCGCTCCTCGTCGCCGTCGCGATCGCAGCCGCGACGGTCGCCGCATGGCTGCTCAGGATACCGTACACGGTCGCGCTCGTCCTCGCCGGCCTCCTCATCGGCGTTTTGCATGGCCCTTCCGGGATACCATTCACGCCTGACATCGTCATGTACGTCTTCCTGCCGCCGCTGCTCTTCGCCGCGGCGTGGGAGATGGATCTCGCGCGCCTGCGGCGATGGTGGGTGCCGATCGCGCTGCTCGCGACGATCGGCGTCGGCATCGGCGTCGCGATCGCGTACGCAGTGTTGCGCTTCGGCGGACACGTCGACCCAGCGGTCGCGGTCGCGTTCGGCGCACTCGTCGCGGCGACGGATCCGGTCGCCGTCATCGCGTTGTTCCGCGAGCTGCGGATCGACCGCGACCTATCGACGATCGTCGAAGGCGAGAGCCTGTTCAACGACGGAGTGGCCGTCGTGCTCGTCCGCGCGCTCGTCGCCGGCGGCGCGGGCGGAGCAGCGACTGCGTCATCGAGCGCTGGCTCGTTCGATCTCGCGGCGACCTTTGGGAGCATGGTCGCGCTCACCGCCGGCGGCACGGCTGTCGGCGTCGTCATCGGTTTCGGGGTGACGGCGCTTCTGCGGTTGACGAAGGTGCCGCTCGTGGAGGCTGCGATCACGATCCTAGCAGCGTTCGGTTCGTACGCCGCCGGCGAGGCCGTGCACGCATCCGGCATCTTCGCCGTCATCGCGGCCGGCCTGACGTGCTCGGTGGTCCGCAGCCGGCACGTTCCGGACGACGTCGCGACCGAGACCGTCGATCGCTTTTGGGAGACGGCGGCGATCGTCGCGAACTCCGTCCTCTTCGTCCTCGTCGGCCTCGCGATCGACCTGCCGGCGCTCGTCGCGGCTGGTCCGGCATCGGCCTGGGGGATCGGCGGCGTGCTTGCCGCTCGCGCGGCGATCGCATACGGGCTCATGCAGGTCGCGGCGTTCGCAGGTGCGCGCACCCCGGCGGCATGGCGTCACGTCGTCGCGCTAGGCGGCTTGCGCGGCGCGCTCGCTATGGCGCTCGTACTCGGTCTGCCTGAAAATTTTCATGACCGCGGCCTGCTCGTCGCGATGGTGTTCTCGGTCGTCCTCTTCACGCTCGTCATACAAGGCCTCGCCCTGCGACCCGCGATGCGTTCGCTCGGCCTGAGCGGGGGTGGCCGGAGCGCTGCCGAACCATCGGGGTAAGGGCACACCTCTCCCATTCGGTGATCGCCATGCGCCGCACCAGTATCTTCGTCGTCGCGTTGTCCGCACTCACGCTTTTCGCGTGCCCCGCGCTCGCCGATCCGCCCACGATCGTCGTCGACGGCTACTCCGTGCGGACGGACGTGCCTCCGGTCGTCATCGACGGCCATGTCCTCGTTCCGCTGCGCGGCGTCTTCGAGCGTTTCGGCGCACATGTCGACTACGAC
This sequence comes from Vulcanimicrobiia bacterium, assembly GCA_025450855.1. Classification (GTDB taxonomy): domain Bacteria; phylum Vulcanimicrobiota; class Vulcanimicrobiia; order Eremiobacterales; family Eremiobacteraceae; genus JANWLL01. Next base: position 1,856 of record JANWLL010000163.1, on the reverse strand, counting down.
GCCGCGGACAATGCCGCGATCGCACAGCGCGGCGGGACGACGGTGAAGGTCGTCGTCGACGATCCGGTCGGGTGGGTGAACGGCGCGCGCGTCGCGCTCGAAACGCCGCCGCGCGAGATCGCGGGCCGAGTCGAGGTGCCGCTCCGTTTCGTCGCGCAAGCGCTCGGGGTTTCCGTCGACTACGACCCGTCTTCGAACGAAGTCGTCATCGTCAGCGGCGTGAGTCCGGGCAACTTCGTCGCGGCTGGTCCGGGAACGCCGCCGTACGCGACCGCATCGCTAGCTTCGAACTACGGCGCCTCCGGCACGACGGGCACTCCGCCGACGGTCGACGGCCAGCAGCCTTCGCCGAACGCGCTCATCGGTACCGACTATCCGCAGATCTACGCGCGCCTCGGCGGCGGCTCGTCCGCCGTCGATCCGGCGACGGTGCGCGTCATCGTGGACGGCGTCGACGTGACCGATCAGTCGACGGTGTCGTCGGCCTATATCGCCTACACGCCGACCGAACAGATGACCGGCGGCACGCACAGCGTCGACGTCAGCGGGCAATCCGATGACGGCACGCCGTTCGATTCGCAGTGGTCGTTCAGGATCCAATCGTATTCCTCGACGGACTACATCTCGTCGATCGTCGGCTACAACGCGCCGATGTTCGGCTACTCGCGTTTCGGCTTCTTCCCGCCGGGCTTCTCGGTGTTCGCGCCGGGGCCTCAGTTCTTCGTCTTCAATCAGCCGATCATCATCGTGTTCTTCAGCCCGTTCTTCCCGAACGGCACCGGCTTCTTCTCGTTCTCCGGCGTGCCGGGGCAATTCGTCATGACGCCGTGGCTCGGATGCCCAGGGTTCTTCTGGGGATCCATGAGCGTGCCGCAAGGCGTGCTGTCGCCGAATGCGGTCGTCGCCGCGCACTTCACGACGTCGGACGGACGCTCGATAATCGCGCACGCGACCGCCCCGCTCCACATCGACGGAACGCGCAAGACGCTGCCGGCATCGCTGCGCTTCGCGGTGCGCAGCCAGCTCGTCAACCGCCCGCTGACGCCGCGCTCGCTCGTCGCGTTCAACCGCGTCGAGCGCGCGACGATCATTTCGCGCCGTTCTCCGGTGACGTTGCCACACGGCGTTGTGGTGCCCATACGGACGATGATGCCGATCGCACGCCGCACCGCGCCTCGCGTCACGACCATACCGCGCATGCTTCCGCCGCGGCCCGCGCCCGTCGGACGTCCGATGATCCCGATCGATCAGCCGATCGTGATGCCGCCGCCACCGGTGGTGATCCCCCGAGCGCCAGTGCCGGTCGTCATCCCGCGCAAACCCCCACAGTAGGAAGAGTCCGTAGCGGTCGATCTTTAGCTCGACCGGTGACGAGCTCCCGGATTTATGATCGCGTATCGGTAAGACCGCGGCGGTCGAGATAAATCTCGAACGCTCCCGATTTTCTATCTCGGGATGCTCTCTACGTGTACGCGGAAGCGCTGACGTGATCGAGCAGCCACGTGCCGCCCGTGCCGGTCAGCTGCGTGCCGCAGAAGGGGCACTTCGCGGCGCCGGCCGTGGTCGGCGCGCCGCATGAGGGGCAATGGGTCGCGCCGCCGGTGCCGGCGCTCTTCGGCGTCGTCGTCCCCGGCGGGCGGACGAACGTCACGAAATCCGAGAACGTCTGAGAAGTCGCGCTTCCCTCGGTAGCGACGCCCGAGTCCGCATCCTGCGTGAAGCGGACGCCGGATGTCGAGAAGCGGACGACGACCGCCTGGCGCGTACCGTCGACAGACACCTTTATGATCGCAGAACCTATAGTCGTCATGCCGGCGGTGACGCGACGCATTCCGGCCGCACGCCAATCGGTGACT
>JANWLL010000162.1 GCA_025450855.1 Vulcanimicrobiia bacterium | reverse complement strand
GCCAAGATTAACGTCGGCTTCGCGATGTGGAACCAGGGGCGTGCGAAAGCGAAGGGAGAACGACTTCGTCGTTTTCGCCAAATCGATCGGAGTTCGCATTGCGCTGGATATTCTGTTTCCTTGTCGCTACGAGCGTCTTCGTTGGATCCGCCGGATCTCGGACGCAGGCCGCGAGTGTTCTGAACTATCCCCCGACGCCACGAGGGAACGTGGTCGACACCTACTACGGCGTCAAAGTTCCGGACCCGTACCGTTGGCTCGAGACGCTTGACTCGCCGGCGACAAAGAAGTGGATAGCGGAAGAGAACACCGTGACGAACGGGTACATCGCAGCGATACGATCGCGGTCGCAAATATTTGCGCGCGCAGAACAAATAGGCAAGTATGACAGTCTTTCGGTCCCCGAGCATCACGGACGCTACTGGGTGCGTTGGGTTTGGAAGGCCGGTTCTTCCGACGACGTCCTCTATGTCAGCACCGATGCCAAAGCGCGGGGAAGCGTCCTGCTCGATCCGGCTGCTGTCCTACGCGAAAAGAATGAGTCGCTCGGCAATTGGGATAGGTATGTCTTCTCGCCGAACGGCCGGTACATGGCCTACTCGACGATTACGTCAGGCTCCGACTGGGAGACATGGCACGTGCGCGACGTGGCGCGCAAGGCTGACCTCCCCGACGCGCTCGACGAATGCGCTTTTGCATCTCCGGCGTGGACCCACGACAGTTCGTCCTTTTACTACGTGCATTACCCGCCAGGCAGCGATTCCGTACCGGCCGCCGCGAAGTACCTTCATCCGCGCATATATCTGCACCGAGTCGGCACGTCGCAATCCAATGATCGCGTCGTCTTCTCCGTCGACGATCATCCCGATTGGTTCATCGGCACGCATATAACCGATGACGGGCGCTACCTTGTCATCGGCGCCGGATTGGGCGAAACCATTCGCGGTCGTCTATGGGCCGCCGACCTTCAACATAAGTTCGCGCTCACCGCGATCGACCTCGCTTCACCGTTATCGTCTCCTGTGGGGAGCGATGGCTCGAAGCTGTATTTTTTGACGACCGATGGTGCGTCGAACGGGCGCATCGTCGCCGTCGACCTTGGCCAGTCGGCGCGTCTATCGACGGTGGTGCCGCAGCAGCACGACTCCGCACAGATGACGACTCTGCTCGACAACCAGGGTGAAGTGGACGGCTTCGGGCGTACGACGACGTTGCTCGGCAAGAGATTCTACGTCGCATACCTTCACGATGCGCACACGGTGATCAGGATCTTCGGTCTCGACGGCCGGCCGCAAGGATCGGTCCAGCTGCCGGGAATCGGCACGGCGGACGCACCGCGCAGCGGTAGCCGCACGGACCGCTACGCGTATTATTCGTACACATCAACCGCGGACCCGGGTGGAGCGTATCGCTACGACACGGTGACCCGGACGAGCACCCTCTTTTGGAAGCCGACCATCGCGGCGGACACGACGAGCATCATCACGGACCTTATCTTCGCGCGCAGCAAGGACGGAACTCGAATTCCGTTGTTCGTCACCCGTCGGCGCGGTCGGCCTCTCGACGGGAGCGCACCGACGATATTGTGGGGCTACGGCGGGTCCGACTACGACAACACACCCCGTTTCGATCCAAGCGCGCTCCAGTGGGTCGAGATGGGCGGAATCTACGCAGTCGCCGTCGTCCGCGGCGGCGACGAGTACGGAGAAACGTGGCACGAGGCCGCGGTAGGGCCGACCAAACAGCGCTCGTTCGACGACTTCGTCGCTTGCGCAGAGAAGTTGATCGAAGACAAATACACGTCACCGCGAAAGCTCGCAGCGTATGGGGCGAGCGAAGGCGGGCTCATGGTGGGGGCCGTGATCACACAGCGACCGGATCTGTTCGGCGCGGCGATAGCCGAGTCAAGCTCGTTCGACATGGTTCGAGGAGACCGGCTTCCGGGCGACGGCTGGGTAGGTGCTGATTTCGGTTCTGCGGATGCGAGCGAAGCCCAGTTCCGCACGCTGTTCGCTTACTCGCCGTACCATCAGGTCCGTAAAGGTACTCGGTATCCCGCGACCCTCATCATCACGGGAGGTCAGGATCAGCGAGTCGATCCGGCGCACAGCCTGAAGTTCGCTGCGGCCCTGCAATATGCGCAAGCGGCCGATCAGCCGATCCTCTTATACGTGCAGGCCGATGCGGGCCATTACGCGAGCGCAGGCCCGGGTGCCATCTTTGCGTTCCTGACGAAGACGCTAAATTTTACGCCGCGCATTCCGGCGCATTGATAATCGACCCACGCATCTAAGGTAGTCGGGTTTCAGGGCGCCGATGCCGGCCATGACGATTGATCGGCGAAGCCGATTCGCGGTATCCCCGCATCGTTGACTTGATCCATCTCCCACGAGCCATCCGCGTCTTGGACAAACCGCACGACGATAGGGCTGCTGAAGGGCGCCAAGATGACGCTGTGCGATGCGACGAAGGGATCATTCGCCCAACTGGCCGGGCGCTCGCGCGACCAGCTGAACGCTGCTCGAAAAACGTTCTTGTCGACGCCTCCGATCGACTCGCTTCGAACCGGTTCTCTCCAGAGGATCGCGCCCGGAACAATCCTTGATTGGCAAAGAAACGGCTCGTGAAGCGGGTTGTTACCGAACTCGTCGTCCTCGTAATAGTACGGCAGACCGTTCCACGTCAAATGGAAAGTGAACCGATCACTCGCCATCGACATCTGTAGAACTCCGGCGTCGACAAGACGAATCAGCAGGTCGAACTCGGCCTTGACGTCCGGTCGCTGCGTGGTGCTGCGGTCGATGTTCGCGACCCACTTCGCGGGCAAGTACCAGCTGCTGTCGTCCGTCTGCGCCGAATAACCGACCATGTACGAGTTATGACTGGTTGGTATAGGCACCCAACCTAATGGCACGCACTCGTAGTAAGGGAACCGTTGACCGACGGCATGCACGAGGACGGATGACGATTGTACGCCGCATCCGCCCGACGCTACGGCGACGACAAGCGCGACCAAACGCAGGCACGAGCGCGATACCGCGCCGCCCGATCCGTGCGTCAGGCCCCAGGCAACGCGTATAACGCACATTGGTGAACGTCGATCGCCATATTGTGTTGAGGGCAACCCAGGCTGACTGGGTGCCCGGCAGTTCGGGCTCCGCGACGAAGATGAGGATAACACACCGAAGCGAACACACCAAGCACCGCACCACGACTAAGCATCTCGCTAAAGGTGAACGCGTGCGGCCACGAAGAGGCCGGCGCCGACGTTGCGATCGGCTTCGCGGCCGCTGGCGAACTTCGCGGCGAAGTTGAACGCTCGCTCGCCCACGAGATAGTCGAATCGGCCGCGAGTGATGCCATACGCCAACGAAAGATCGGTCATACTCGCAGTTTCTGCGGCGCGCACGCTATAACGATTGAAAAAAGGGGCGCTTTTCGTCTCGTAAAGCACGCCGCTCAGGTGCGGCATGACCGCGAAATCCGATTCGACGAACCGGTTCGCGCCCACCGGAAAGTCGCCGAGCAGCTCGTACCGGCTACCCGCGAGTCTCGACGCATCGATGATCGAGAGGCCGGCCTGCGGCGTGCGCTCCGCTATCACTTGCGTGCCCACTCCTAACCAGAATCTGCCCGCAGGGTCCAGACGGAACTGGGCGGACGCACTGAAGAGACCGAGCGTGGGGTACACCGGCCCCGTCGCAGTGTTCACGAGCGCCGAGCCCAGCGACGGAATCCCTTCCAAGTGGATTTGCACCGTCTTCCAACGCTGATCGAGCTGGATGAATCCGGCGATGCCTGTGACGGGAGCGTTCTCCTTGGTTTCGAAATGCGTGCCCGATAGCGCGATCAACTGGATACCGAGCCGGGTGTCGGCGCGCGCTTGCGTCGTGAGAACGCAGCACGCAAATAATATGAAGAGCGAAGAAATAGCGAGCTTCGGCATGATGCTGCATTGGGGTCGACGGTTTACGACTCCTCCGGTGGAATTTCTGCGACCGATCAAGGACGCCACGCTGGATTCGTCAACGATGTGAGCACATGATCCCGCCACGCGCCGTCGATGCGCAAGTAGTCTTTTGCGCGGCCTTCCACCGTGAATCCGAGCCGGTCAAGGACGGCGCGGCTTCGCTCGTTCGAGGGCATGAAGTTGGCCATGACGCGATGTAGGTTCAGCTCCGCGAACGCGAAGCGGAGCAAGAGCGTCAGCGCTTCGTGCATCAAACCTTTGCCCTGCTCGCGTTCTGCGAGCGCGTAGCCGAGGTAGGCGGCTTGAAACGGACCGCGGACGATCTCTGAAAGGTTCGCCGAGCCGGCGACCGCGCCGCCGTCGCGTCGGAAGATGAACGTTCTGCACGAGTCGTCGCGGAAGAACTCGGCGCGGCGCCGCTCGATCTGATCGGACCAATGCTCGCGCGTCATCTGCTCGCGCGCGCACGCCGCTCCGTAGGGAGTCAAGTGTGCTTCGTTCGCCACGAAGAACGCGATGATGGCGTCGACGTCGTCGGGTTCGGCGAGCCGCACGTTGATGCGCGTCCCTTCGAGGACAAACGGACGCGTTTCGCGTTCACTCATGTCGGTTTGGTCGAGGCGGCTAGGATCGCCCGCATGAAATCATTCTTTGCCTTTCGATATGCCGAGGCGCTCTTACCCTCGAACTTCCGTTTTAGACGATTGTACTTCTCCACGACCGCCGGTCGTTTAAGCCAACCCTGGACTGCTAAGAAATCCCGTTCGTCGTCGGAACCTCGCGCGACGAGTTGAACTCCGATTGGAAACGACTCGTGATCGGCTACAAACGATGAGAATGTAGATGAGCGTCCGCTACCCTTGTTCCGTTTGAACGACCGGAAGAGCCGGGCGTCGACTTCGGTCATGAGGCTAGCGTCGACCGAAACGAGAAGGTCGACATCGCCTTTAGTGATCGACCCAGGGATCGCCGTACTGCCGATATGTGTGACGCGCGAGCGTGGAGCGAGCGATATGATGATCTTCCGCAGCGTTGCAAACGCTCTTGAGATATCACGCAATTTCGAATCTCTCTCGACGAAGTGCATCTTCCGGTTTTGAGACACTCCCATCAATTCATGAGCGTGACCTGGATTTCCGTGTCCGTATTTGCGCCCTGGATGCCGACGACTCCATGATTCGATCGTGATATAATACGGTGGTGAGAAAGCTGATCTTGTTCATGCATATGTCGCTCGACGGGTACGTGGCGGACAAAGGGTCGGGGTGGACCACCACTGCTCCAGGCCTCTTCGGGAGCGCAGTTCCAGCATTCACAAAGAAGTCGGACACTCTCTTCCTGGGGCGCGTGGTATCCGACGACCTTCTCGGCTATTGGCTCCACGCTGAAGCTCGTGAGAAGGGGTTGGCTAAAGGAGAAATAGCGTACGCGCGGTGGGCTACTAAAGCACATAAGGTGATCATCTCGAAGGTCGACGAAAAACCTAATTGGGAAAATGCCGAGGTTCGGATAGTCAAGAGTGACAAAGATATGGTTCGAGTGGTGTCCACCCTCAAGAAACGGGCCGGCAAAGATATGATCGTCCACGGCGGCGTCAGAACCGCCCGGCAATTGACCAGGCTAGACCTGATCGACCAATATCAACTGGTAGTGCACCCCGTGCTCTTGGGCAAAGGCTTGTCGATATTCGATAGCCTTAAAAGGAGGCGCCCCTTGAAACTCGCAAGGGTCGAGGACCTCAAGGACGGGGTGCTGTTGCTCGTCTATTTGCCGGCCGATGGTGGTGCTCCGCGCAAAAGCCGCAGATCACGAAAGTCTTAAAGTGGCAAAGCTTCGCGTTCACGCATTCTCAGCGTCGATTGACGGATATGGCGCTGGCCCAAGTCAGAGCCTCGAGAATCCGCTCGGAGTCGGCGGACTTGCGCTCCACGAGTGGATATTCAAAACGCGCACCTTCCACGCGATGACTGGCGAAGACGGTGGGGAAATCGGAGTTGATGATGACTTCATCGCTCGCGGATTTGACAACATAGGCGCGTGGATCATCGGACGAAATATGTTTGGGCCGGTGCGAGGCCCTTGGCTGGACGACACGTGGAAAGGATGGTGGGGGGACAATCCACCGTATCACACTCCGGTCTTCGTCCTCACCAACCATGCGCGCAGTTCGTTGACGATGGACGGCGGAACGACGTTTCACTTCGTCACCGAAGGCATCGAAAATGCGCTTGCACGTGCTCGTGAAGCTGCCGGTAGGAAAGACATCCGGTTGGGCGGCGGAGTTGCGACGATCCGAGCATACCTTCGCGCAGGACTTATCGACGAAATGCATTTAGCCTACGCGCCCGTGCTGCTTGGCTCAGGAGAGTCGCTATTCAACGGGTTGGATGTTCCGGCACTCGGCTATCAGGTTATCGCCCACACATCGACCGCCACCGCTTTGCATGTGTCGATCGAAAAAGTGACGCGACGATGGAGATGGGGAGATGGTGGAGGCGACCGGAGTTGAACCGGTGTCCGAGAAGACCCCCACGAAGGCATCTACAAGCTTAGCTCAGGCTTTGATCTCGCGGCCGCGTACTCTCCCGAGCGAGATTACCGCGGTCGCATGCCCCGATCAATTTCCCACCCGCGTCGAGGTACCCGCGTGCGGTAGCCGTCTTGTTTGACATCCGCGGGCCCGTGCCGGCGCCGTTGCCCCGCGGAAGTAGTAGCCTAAGTTAGGCTGCTAGAGCGTATTCGCTATTCGCGTTTATACGTTGTCCGATCGTTTAAGGAGGGCTCGGAACTCCGCTTGCTTCCTTCGCCTGGGCACAGCCCGTCGAGACCGTGACGCCCCCGCGACTGACGTTTCGAGATGAAACGACCGGCTATCGATGCCGGCCTATCTAGTATACCCGATTTCGCGTGCACCCGCAAGGCGTGCAAATCACATGCTTTGCTTGTATTGCGCCAGCCGCGGATTGGGCTGCAGCAGCACGAGCGAGTCGTTGTAGTCGAAATAGACGTCGAAATAGCGCAGGAACTGATAGCCGATCAGTCCGTTCTGATCTTCGCCTTGGAAATCGGCGACCGAGTCGACGATGTCGTAGACGCGAAAATCGTCGAGACTCGCGCCCGCGACGAAATGCTTCACCGTCGCCGGCTGCAGCTCGAAAAGCCCTCCGACGCCTTCCGCCGTCACGAGCGGATAGTACGTCTTGTTCGCGATGGTGTAGCTCACGGCCGGTAGATCGGCGGCGTGCTGTTGCGCGAACCCCTGGAAGAGCACGACGAGCGTCGACCCCGTGTCGATGATGAAATCGTTCCCGCCGGTCTCGCCCAAAGACGCGCTCACGACCGGCACCGCGTCGTCGAGCTTGAGCGGCAGCGGGTAGACCGTGCCCGACGGCGGCACGAACGATCCAGGATCGTACGCGTCGACGGTACCCTCGTAGTAGTCGACCTTGATGACTGCGCCCGCGAGAAAATCGTATCCGAGCAAACCGACGACTTCCGTGTCGCGGTCCTCCTTGTAGTTGAAAGGCAGCGCGGAGATGCTCACGTCGTCGAGCGTGAGATCGCCGATGCGCATCTCGGGCACGATCGTGTTGGCGGCAACGAACGTGCCTGCGACGGTATGCGTGCTCTCACCGAAGCGCTTGAGGCCGAGCTGATCCGCGACGCCGGCATCGAGCGCGATGCCCGACGTTCCCGAATCGAGCTTGAAATCGAGACCGCGGCCGTTGATGCTCAGGCGGACGATGATCGAGCCGTTCTCGATCCGAGCAGGCAGGCGAACGTGCGTGACGCCGGCCGGAAAATGAAGCGGCGACCGCGTCGGTGGTTTCGCGAGTTCCGACGGCGCGACCGCGCCGCCATACGAGAGCTCCGACGTGCGCCAATCGACGTCGTTGCCGGCGAAGCCGTCGAACAGGTGCTGATGCCACGGCGTCGTCAGGCCGTCGGTCGTCCGGAAATCGTCGTACGTCCAGACGATGCGGTGTCCGAGTCGAGTCTCTTCTCTGCGGAAAAGCCTGCCCGTCGACGCATCGATGAACAGCCACTCATGACGGCCCGCGCTCGGATTCACCTCGACGATATAGGCGCGCTCGGGAGCGGCGACTTCGCCCAGCAGCCGCACCGACCCGAGGTTCTCACCCTTGATCGCGCGGTTCAACGCCTGATCGCTGCGGGCTTCTTCCTCATGTACGCCGCTGACCGAGCGCGTGTAGCCGTTCTCGTTCTGACGCCACTCGTGCCCGTGGTACGTGCCGCTCGCCGTCGTCGTCGGGCCGAGCTGCGTCGTCTCGATGAAATCGTCGCCGGCATCTATCTCCGTATAGGTGCCCGTTTCTCCGTACGCCGTGATCGCGTCGACCTCGCGCGACGTCGTGACCCCTTTCGGCAACGAACCCGAGCTCGAGTCGTATAAGGCAAGCACCTGCGCGATTGAGGCTTTCGTCGCGACGATGCCGGCGGGCGGTTGCGAGTTCGGATCCGTCGAACCGGCGGCGCAAAGCGGCGCAAGCGTGACGAACGCGCTCAGCGCCGTGGAACAAAACAAAGACGTGACCAGACCAGGCTTCATAGTCCTACTGCGGCGCGGCTTTGGTGATGAGAGCGTTCGGCTGAAGCACGAGCGTTGCATTTTCATAATCGAAATATAGATCAAAGTACTCGAGGATCGGGTAGCCGACGAGCCCGTCGAGATCCTCCCCCGACACGAACTGGTCAGCCTCGACGAGCCCCACGTCTCCGAACTCCTCCTGACCGATCTGAAAGGTCCGTGCTTGGAACTTCACCACATCGAAAACGCCGCCGACGCCCTCGCGAAACTCGATCGGATAGTATAGCTGGCTCTTGTACTGGTAGCTGAGATGCGCGAGATCGTGCGCGTTCGCTTTCACGAAATTCTCGGAAACGGCGAGGTCGACCGAGCCGGTATCGACGATGAAGTTCCCCGCGCTCCCGCTCCCGACCCACGCATCGATCATCGGAACGCGGTCGTCGAGCCTGACCGGCACGGTGAACGACTGGCCCGGCGGCGGCTTGAACGCCGCCGGATCGATAGCATCGACCGTATGGTTCAAATAGTCGACCTTCACGACGACGCCGGCGAAGAAGTCGTAGCCCAGGAGCCCGACGACCTTGTGCGCCGCGTCTGGATTGTCCGTGAACGGCAGACACTCGATCGCGACGTTCTGCATCGAGAGCGGGCCGATCGTCATTTGCGGCACGACTGCGCTCGTCGTCTCCGCCGAAGTCGAAGTCGTATGCCCTCGATTCTTGAATGTCACGAGCCCGAGCGAACTGGCGGTCCCCGAATCGATGACGATATCGTACGTTCCGGAATCAAGCGCTAAGTCGAGGCCGCGCCCCGCGATCGTTATGCGAACGATGATGCCGCCGTCGTCACCGAAGATCGCCGGCACGCGCACGTCGGTCACGCCGGGCGGAAAACGCAGCCGTGGCGAGCTCGCCGGAATCGCGAGCGCGTTTTGCGGAATCGAGACGCCGTACGCAAGTTGCGTCGTGCGCTTATCGAGCTCGTCATCGACAAAAGTATCGGTATAGTGCTCGTGCCATGGCTGTACGACGCCGTCGGTCGCGCGAAAGTCATCGAAGGTCCATACGACCCGCACTCGGTCGATGGATTCTTCTCTCCGAACGAGACGGCCGGACGTCGTTTCGAAGAATAACCATTCGAGCCGGCCGCCATCGGGATCGAGCTCGACGACGTACGCCCTCACCGGCACCGAGACTTCACCGAGGAGCCGCACCGATAGGGATGGGTCGCCGTGCATCGCCTTTTGCAAAGCGTCGGCGCTGCGCTGGTCTTCAGAGTGGATGCCGGTCATCATCCGCGTGTAACCGTTCTCGTCCTGCCTCCACTGCTGACCATGAGCGCGGCCCTCGGCAGTCGTCACCTGGCCTACTTGGCTCGTCAGCACGTAGTCGCCGCCGGATCGGAGCTCAGTATCCGTCTCCGTCATGCCGCGACCGACGATCGTCGCCGTCTCGCGCGACGTCGCAGAGCCGGCTGCTTTGCCGAGGCTCGCTTCGTAGAGCGACAAGACTTGAGCGAGCGTCTTGGTACTCGCTTTGACCCCGGCGGGTGGCTGGATACTAGTGTCCGGCGACGCGGACGCGCTCGGAGAGGCAGCGGGCACGATGATGTCGGCGACGGTCGTCTCGGGGCGTGAGACGAACATGATGCTCGTCGCGGCGACCGCAGCCACGAAGCCGGCTGCGATATAGCGGTTGAGTCGAAAGGTGCTCATGTCCCTATGTGCTTGTGACCCGTGAGAAGCGAGTTCGGCTCGAACAAAAGCATCGAGTCTTCGTCGCCGATTTGTTTGTCCGGGCTCGGTGTCGGTCCGGCCACGTCGGGCGGCGGCAATGCGAAAGCGATGCTCGGCGTAGAGACGGGCATGCACGCCAGAAAGGATACGAATAATACCACGCACCAAGTGCGAGCCACGCCAAGTGATTCGGCGAAGCCCCGAACGCACCCTCACAAAGCCTGCGGGCCCAGATTATAAAGAGCGGCCGGCCTGCTCAGGCCGACCGCTCTATGTGCCGGGCGTCGCCCGGCTCTCTACCCGCCGCCTACATCGAGTCTTTGGCCATCACCATCGCGAACGGCTTCGTGCCCGACAGCTGGATGACGCAGTCGGTCTTCGCCATGGCGTAGTGCTTCATGCCCG
>JANWLL010000161.1 GCA_025450855.1 Vulcanimicrobiia bacterium | reverse complement strand
GGTAAGCACGCCGACCGCGGCGAACGCCGTCGTCGCCAAGTGGCAGGCGCAATCTCGGCGCTGACCCTTCCGCGCGGCGCGCGCACCGCACTTCCGTTGATCGTCGTCCTCGGCTGCGCCGCTGCGGTGCTCGGCTTGCTGCTTCCGATCGCCGCGTCGATCCCATGGTGGCTGCTCGCATTGCCGGCTCTCGGTTTCATCCTCATCCGCGTCGTCACACCGGATGCGGCGGAGCTCGATGAAGCGCTTTGGCCGCTCGTCGCCGCCGCATGCACGCTCGGCGTGCTCGCGATCGCGCGGCTCGACCCGAGGCTCGGAGATCATCAAGCGATCTGGGTCGCCGTCGGGCTGGGCATCATCATCGCGGGGCAAAGGCTGCTGCGCGAATACCGGCGGCTCGTCCACGTCAAGTACACGTGGGTCGTCGCGTCGATCGCGCTCTTCGCGCTGCTCCAGTTCTTCGGCACCGAGGTGAACGGCGCGCGGCTATGGTTCAGCTTCGGCTCGTTCGAAGTGCAGCCGGTGGAGATCGTCAAGATCTTCATGGTCTTCTTCATGGCCGCGTATCTCACCGAGAACGGAGCTGCCATCGGTGCGCTCGCGCCGACCGATCTCGTGTCGAATTTCCGGCTCCTCGGCCCGCTCGTGCTCGGTTGGGGCACGTCGATCGTCACGCTCGTCATGCAGCGCGACGTCGGCGAGGCGTTCTTGTTCCTCGGCATCTTCCTCGTGATGCTTTACGTCGCGTCGCGGCGGCTCGACCTCGTCGCGGTCGCCGTCGTCGTGTTCGCGATCGGCGCGTGGTTCGTCGCATCGCATTTCGGTTACGTGCAGACGCGCATCGCCGTGTGGCAGGATCCGTGGAGCGATCCGCTCGGACGCGGCTATCAGGCGGAGCAAGCGCTGTTCGCGCTCGCGAATGGCGGATTGTTCGGGGCCGGCTATCATCTGGGCCATCCGGGGTTCATCCCCGATGCGCCGACCGACTACGTCTACGCCGCGTGGGGAGAAGAGTTCGGCGTCGCAGGCGCGCTCGCGCTGCTCGCGTTGTATCTCGCGCTCGTCGTGCGGGGCATCCGTATCGCGTTTTACGCATCCGATCGATTCAGCTCGTTGCTCGCGATCGGTTTCGCGGCGACGATCGGCATCCAAGTCTTCGTCATCGTCGGCGGGGTCCTAGGACTCTTGCCGCTCACAGGAATCACACTGCCGTTCTTCTCATACGGCGGTTCGAGCATGGTGGTAAACCTCGTCATGGTCGATCTCTTGTGGCTTTTCAGCCGGCGAGAAGGCGAGCCGACGGCGGGCGCAAAAGTCGGTTCAACGGGCTAGCTGAACGGGACACGGAGGACTCGTGTTCGACTTTTCACAGCTGCATCGACGGCTCGCAATCATCTTCTTGGCGCTCAGCTTCGGGATCGCGACGGCCCTCGGTGGGTCACAGCCGGCGTCGTCGGCTACCACCGTGCTGCAATCGGTCCAGACGCAGGTGTTGCCGAATCAGCATGTCCGCGTGCTGCTCCAGTTCAGCGCGCCGGCCTCGATCAGGCAAGTGACCGCCGGCGCTTCGACGACCGTCATCTTCCAAGTCCAGGGCGCGACGGCCGCGTCGTCGATCCAGAACATCATGCCGATCAACCTCGGGCCGCTGACGACGATCAACGTGTCGTCGTATCCGGGGGGCCTGAGCATCGCGCTCGCCATGAGCGGTCCGGTTCATCCGACTTTCGGGTCCGGCGGCGGCAACGGCGTCTACGTCATCGACGTGCCGCCGGCGGCGGGCGGATCGAACAACGGCTATCGCAACCCGTTCCAGACGCAACAGAACCAGTATCAGGCGCCGGCGCCGAGCGTGCCCGGCGGTCCGCAGATCACGAAGTTGATCCGGCTCCACTACGCGGACGTGTCCGAGGTCGTCGGCATATTGACGAGCAACGGCGAGGTCGCGCCGACGAGCGTCTTCAATCCGCAGCCCTCGCAGTTCGGATCGCAGCCGGATAACGGCACCTTCGGCAACGGCGGCGGTGGTTTTCAGGGGCCGCTGAACGGCGGCTTCAACGGCGGCGGATTCCAAGGCGGCGGCTTCCAGCAGCCGTTCGGCGGTTACAACAACAACGGCAGTTACGGTGGCGAGAACGCGAACGCGATGGGTCAGCGCATCAGCGACAACATCGCGATCGACCGGCGGCTCAACGCGGTCATCCTGACCGGAACGCCTGCAGAAATCGCGCAAGCCGAGCAGATGATCAAGCTGCTCGACGTCCCCGTGCAAAGCGTCCTGCTCGACACCGAAGTGCTCGAGGTGACGGAGAGCGGCGCCAAGGCTTTGGGGTTGGATTACAACCAGACGACGACCGACCCGATCACCCGCATCTTCAATTCGCAGGCCGCGATTCTCGGAGCGCTGCCGGCCGGCGTCACGCCCGGATCGCTCGCCGTACAGTCGAATATCTTCTTGCTCGTCAGCAAAGGGCTCGCTCGCGTCCTCGCTTCGCCGAAGATCTTGACGGAAGACGGCGTGCCGGCTTCGATCCTCACCGGCGATTCGCTGCCGATCCGCGTGACGACGCCTGTCGGCTTCAACGGTGCGACCGCCGTTTCGAGCCAGGTCGAGTACATCAACGTCGGGGTCAATCTGCAGATCTTGCCGCGTATCACGACCGGCGGCGGCGTCAACGCAGACATCTACTCGGTCGTGTCGTCGGTGACCGGATTCACGTCGAGCAACGATCCGCAGATCTCGACGCGTCAGGCGCAGACGCGCGTCAATCTATTGGAAGGGCAGACGTTGGTGATCGGCGGGCTGCTCCAGCAGCGGGACATCCGCAATCTGCAGAAGATACCGATTCTCGGCGACCTGCCACTTGTCGGCGCGCTATTTCGTTTCTACACGGAGACCCGTCAGGACACGAATCTGATCATCACGATCACCCCGCACATCGTGCCTGAACCCGGCTCGTCGGCGCCGGCTCCAGCGCCCGCGCCGAGCCCAACTCCGTAACAGGACGAAAGGACATCGATGCTCTTCCGAAAGCCGATCGCGGCGGCTGCCGCGGCGCTATCGCTTGCCGCCGCCGGCATGGCCGCGGGTTGCAACGACCACTCGCTCTCATTGACGCTTACGCCTAACCCGCTCATCGTCGGCCTTCTCGATACGTCCGAGACCGTGCACGCGCACGTCGTGGCGAAGGGATTCGGGCATATCCCGCTCACCTCGGTGCAGTTCGCCGTGTTCAATTCCGGCGACTCGATGCTCGCGAGCCAGACCGAACAGGTCGATCAGAGTTTGCCCGCGTCGCCGTTCGGTTTCGTCGTCGACAAGGACTACACGTTCCCGATGAACGGCGCGGCCGTCGCGCTTTCGGGCACGAAGTACATCTTGGTGAAGATCCTCGATCCGTCGGGCAACGTGCTGTCGCAAGAGCGGTTGGACATCGTCGTCCACGCGCTCAAGGGTGCGCCGATCCCGAACGTCGTGCAACCCGCGAACACGCCCTCTCCATAGATGTCTCTGAGAGATAGGGAGCGGTCGAGATTCATCTCGACCGCCGCGGCCTTTCAACTTTGGGATGTAGTAGGCCGAGCGAAGCTCGGCGATATCGTCGCTAGGTCCGGCCCGACGACGGTGCGAACTGTCGCCCGATATGCCTCAACGCCGCCGTTCACTGCGTCGACCGGTTCGACGTAGACCACCCAGCCGAGTACCGCTCCTCGTCGGCATCGCAATCGTCCTGATCGCGATCATTTTCGTCGTCGAGCGGCAATTCGCAGGGTATTTCGGGGGGCGAGGGCCGGCGCATCACGTCGCGGTCGCTTCGCCCACGCCGGCCGTCTCTGAGACCCCCGGGCCGTTGGAGTCGATAACGCCTGGGCCGTCGCCGACCGCCGCACCGAGCGGCGCGCCGCGCATCGCGATCATCATCGACGACTGCGGCTACAGCCTGCCTCGCGACCTCGTGTTTCTGAAGCTGCCGATCCCCCTCACCATGTCGATCCTGCCGATGACGCCGCACGGCAAGGAAGTCGCGGCAGACGCGGTAGCCGCAGGCAAGGCCGTCATGCTCCACATCCCGATGGAGCCGTTCTCGTCGGGGGCAAATCCAGGCCCTGGCGAGATATCGACCACGATGACGGATGCTCAGATCGATACTCAACTCAACGCCGATATCGCCTCGCTCCCGCCGTTGCCGGGTGCGAACAATCACATGGGCTCGAAAGCGTCGAGCGATCCACGGGTCATGCGCGACGTCATCGACATACTGAAGCACAACGATATGTTCTTCATCGATTCGATGACGGCGATGACGACGGTCGGCGCTTCGACCGCGCGCCAGCTCGGGGTGCCGACCGCCGAGCGTGACGTCTTCCTCGACGATTCCGTGAACGTGCCATATATCGAAGGCCAAATACGACAGCTCGAGGCGACGGCGAAAAAGAACGGCGCGGCGATCGCCATAGGGCATCCGTTCCCAGCGACGTATCAGGCGCTCGCGACGATGGTGCCGCAGATGCAAGCCGCCGGCTTCGCCTTCGTCGACGCCAAGACGCTCGTCAAGTAAATGTAGCGGTCGAGCTTTAGCTCGACCGCCGCGGCTTTTCGCTATGATGCAGCAACACCTTAGTCACAAGGTGGCCGTAAACTGCGGCAATGCCGCGCCGCCGGGTGGTTCTTGCAAACCTCGACCGACCACCCGATACGTCGCGGCTCGTCGTCTACGACGACGACGTGGCGGCCCACGCCATAGAAACAGTTCGTACGCGCCTGATGCAGCGGCGCCGATCGCTGCTTCGCAAGGCTTCGCCGGCGGGCGTGGTTGATCGTATCGTCGGATCGCTACGACGGCTTCAAAATCCGCACATCGCCGCGTACCAGCTCGGCGACGGGCTCGTCCTGTCGGAACCTTTCAATGCGGTGCCGAGCATCGTAACACGAGCGTCCGTTCGGGTCGCAACGCGGGCGGTGCGGGCGATGTTCGATGCCCGTCCGCCCGCGAAGATCGTTCGAGCGCTGGCGGCGTTCGGTGAGAAGGCGCTAGCGGCGGTCGTCGCCGGCGGGGTGTGCATCGCGATAGTGCCCGAACGAGAACGTTACGCAGAATTCTCGCGCGTAGTCGCTCGCCTCGTGCCGGGAATCGACGATTGGAGCGCGCCGCCTTCGGGGTTATTCGTCGTCGAGGAAAAGCGGATTTTATTGCGCGATCGCGCGCTGACGATGACCGTCGCCCACGAGTTCGCGCACGCCCTCGATGCAGTGCTCGCCAGGAAGCCGCGATCGTACTTCTCTTACGAGAGCGAAGAGCTGCGACGCTGTTTTGCAACGACCGCCGGGTTCGTCAACGAGTACGCCGCGTCGGCGCTCGACGAGTACTTCGCGGAAAGCGTGCGAGCGTACCTCGAGGTCAACGACTCGCACTGCGCGTGGCTCCCGCTGACGCGCTTCGAACTGAAGGCACGCGACCCGAAGATGTTCGCCTTGATCGAAAAGCTCTTTTCTGAGTTCGGCCGCTCGGGTTAGGTCGACGTGCTGCTGCCTCCGGTCGCGTCGAGCGTGCCTTTCACGGTGCCCGGGAGAAGATAGAAGACGGCCATCGCCGCGAAAAGCAGTATGCTCGCCAGCGGGCTGGCGAACGCGAGCAAACTGCCGCCCGCGTAGACGGCCGGTCCGAGGCTATTCCATAAGTTCCGCTTGCGTAGAAATCCTAAGAAGCTGCCGCGCTCGCCCGGCGTGAGCATCATGACGTAGAAGAGCACGTTGAAGCAAGCAGACATCAGCAGAAGGACGAGGCCGTAGAACGCAGTCGCGACGGGGATCAAGCCCTCCCGCGCGATGAGAAGCGTCGTGAACGGTATGAAGCAGACGAACGAGAGTAGCAAGAGGTTCGTGATAAGCGCTGCGTACGTGATGCGGCGCGCGTTGTGGAAGAGCGCGTAGTGGTTAAACCAGATGATGCCGATCGTCGCGAAGCTGCCCCAGTAGACGAGGAACTCCGGCCACATCGCAAGGAGCGCCGACACGAGCGTGGCATTGGTCGGGATGGTAAGATCCGGCGGATGAAGTTCGAGGACAAGCAAGGTGATGGCGATGGCGAAAACGCCGTCACTGAAAGCCTCGAAGCGTCCCTTCGAAATGACGACATCGGTCTGCTGCGTTCCAGCCATCGCGGCGTATTGGCACGCACTGCTGCGCTCTACCTGCGGAAGCGCTCTGACTCATCGGGTAGGCCGCAGCGGTAGCTAAAGCTCGACCGCTACAGCCGAGCTTCGCTCGGCCTACTACATCGCTCGTGGGAGGCGGAGCGTCACGCGGGTGCCTAGGCCGGGCGTCGATTCGAGTTCGACCGTTCCGCCTGCGCGTTCGACAGTTCGTTTGACGATCGAAAGGCCGAGGCCGGCACCGGTCGCATCCCCGCGATTGTCGCCGCGGTAGAAGCGCTCAAAGGCGCTCGCGCGTTCCTGCGCGGTCATGCCCGAACCGCCATCGGCGACGACGATGAGAACCTCATCGCCTTCATCTCGTGACTCGAGTTCGACCGGTACGCCAGGCGCGTACTTGAGCGCGTTGTCGATGAGGTTGACGACCGCCGCCCGCAGTTCGGCTTCATCGACGACGACGAACTGGCCGGGTTCCGAACGCAACGAGATCGTCGTGCCTGGGGCCGATCGGCGCATCGAATCGACGACATCGCCGAGCAGCGCTGCGACCTCGACGCGCGACGCTTGCGGCGCGGCGACGTCCTCGAGCCGCGCAAGCGTTAGCAACTTGTCGACGAGCGAGCGCATGCGACCGCCTTCATCACCCATCGTCTCGAGGATGCGCGTTGCAAGCGCTTCGTCGCGCAGCGCACCGCGTCGCAGCACGTCGACGTAGCCCATGATGACGGTGAGCGGCGTCCGCAGTTCGTGGCCCGCGTCCGCGATGAACTGGCGCATGCGCATCTCGGTCGCGTCGCGCTCGGCGAAGACCGACGCGACTTTGTCGACCGCCGAATTGAAAGCTGACGCGAGCGAGCCCACTTCGCTGCGCTCTTCCATGACGAACGTGCGGCGCGAGAAGTCGCCGCCGGCAAGTCGATCGAGGGCGTTCGTCACGTCGGTGACGGGGCGCAGCGATTGCACGGCGAGGTAGCGGCCGACGAGCCACGCGACGAGCAGACCGAGGCCGCCGACGAAAAACATGAGGATCCAGTATGCGAACACGCCGGCCCCGACGTTGTCCGCGGGTGCGATCGCGACGGAGCCGCCCGCGATATCGAAACGGTCGAAGTATCGCGGTGTCGGCGGCGCGGTGACGGATCCGTCGCCGGCGAGCAGCTTGTCGTTCGCGTCGAAGATGGCGATGCGCACGTGGCGGCCGCTCGCGGTCGCCGCGATGACCGGCGCGGAAGACGACAGCGGCCGTCCGGACATCGCATACAGCGCGGACAATTGATGGACGTCGGCCTCCGCTTCCGCGACCGCCGCTTGCGCGCTCTTGTTCGCGACGAACACGATGATGAGCGACGTGAAGCCGACGACGAGGACAAGCAAGGCGGCGAAGACGCCGGCGAAACGCAGGCTCAAGCGTGTCGCGAGCGATTTCACGGTGTCCTCGCCGGCTCGGTGCGAAGCGTGTAGCCGGCACCGCGGATCGTGTGGATGAGCTTGATATCCGTTTTCGCGTCGATCTTCGCGCGCAGGTACGAGATATACGTCTCGACGATGCCGACCGGACCGTCGAAATCCGCTCCCCATACCATGTCGAGCAGGCGATCCTTCGAGAAGACGCGGCGCGGTTCGCGCATGAGGACGACGAGCAGCTCGAATTCGCGGACCGTGAGATCGATGCGCTCGCCGCCGCGGAAGACGTCGCGCGTTTCGAGGTCGGCGGTCAGGTCTTCGTATGCGAGCAGCTTCGGCATAGCGAGATGCGGCCGGCGAAGGGCGGCTTCGAGCCGCGCGAGCAGTTCGTCGAGGTCGAATGGCTTGGCGAGATAGTCGTCTGCACCGCCGCGCAGCCCGGTGACGCGATCGGCGATGTCGCCGCGCGCGGTGAGCATGATGATCGGCGCCTGCGTCCGCCGGCGCAGCAGTGGCAGCAGTGAGAAACCGTCGAGCTTCGGCATCATGACGTCGAGCACGATGACGTCCGGTTGCCACTCGGCGACGAGCGCGATCGCTTGCTGTCCGTCAGAGGCGCTGCGCACCGCGTAACCCTCTCGGCCGAGACCGATCTCGAGAAGGTCGCGGATTCTGCGTTCGTCGTCGACGACGGCGACTCTCGGCTGTGCCGCGCTGCTAGCCCTCATATAGTAGAGTATATCGGCGTCTGCTGAGCCATGGCTGAGAACGTCTGTAACCCGCGACACAGCGCCGGACGCACTCATGCAAATCTCCGCGAAAGCACAGACAAATCTCAGAGCCGGCTCACCACCGGCTCATGCGTGCGAGCGAAGACGCGCTTATACTTGCTGGCAACGGCGCCGAGACGCCACATCACCTCGTCATATGCGGAAAGGTTCGAAGTCATGCGCTCCTCATTCGTCTGTGCGATCGCAGCCTCGTTCACGCTCGCCGGTTGTGCGGGCGCGGGCAGCGGCATGCTCTCCTCTTCAAATACTCCCACGCAGAACGCGACCCAAAACGCTCGCACCGCGGCGCAAGCGGCGATGTCGCCGGTCAGCACCGGCGACATGACGAGCGGCCTCTTCGGCGGCGCGTACGGTCAGCCGCTCGTCATCACGAACAACAGCCAGACGTTTCACGCGTTGAGCCAGCAATGCGTCGATCGGCACGAGTTCTTCAAGACGCAGATCAGTCAAGACGAGACGAAGTACGAGATCAAGTTCTTCTACGATCAAGCATGCACGCAGCTCGCGAAGGACGTCGTCGCGGATGTGACGATTCCCGATCCGTCGGATGAGTCGATCGTCCGGACCGCCGCGTGGTTCAACAAGGCGGGCACGCAGCTCGCGAATCGCAACGCGAACTTCGATATCACCGGCTCGCCCGGCAACTTCGCCGCAGTGCTGACGAGTGCGTTCTACGTCGGAACGTCGACCAAACCGATGAATCAGTTCGGCGGCCAACTGACGGTCGCGCCGCAGAACTCGACGACGTGGACGATCGCCGGCGACCACGCCGACATCCTCAACATCGTCGATCCGAAGGTGAACGCATCCTACGGCGTATCGGCGGCGTTGCAGAACGTGACCGCGTCGGTCGACGGATCCGGGAACGTGACCTTCGCCGGCGGCCGGACGTTATCGCTGTCGGCAGGATACCTCTACGGTCTGACGATGCCGTCGGCTCCGCCTTTCCAAGTCGGAGGCGGCACGGTCATCGGCACGGGCAACGCGAGCGGGTCGATCGAGTTCGACGCAGCCGGGCAGCTCAT
>JANWLL010000160.1 GCA_025450855.1 Vulcanimicrobiia bacterium | reverse complement strand
GGATTCGAGCGAAGACACGCGCGGATCGCGTCCTCGTCCACGCCGGCGCTCGCGCCGAGGATCGCGACGGTCTCGAGATCGTTCGCATCGACGACGGCCGCATGCGCGCCGCACGCGGCGGCGATGGCGGCCGCTTGAGCGGCCGGATCGATGGGACCGAGCACGATATGCCGCTCGTATGGCGGCATCGTCCCCGTGTAGCCGTCGATCTGCGAGATCGCGGGGCCAAGGATGCGGTAGAAATCGCCGCGCCTGCCGATGAGGCGGCCTGCGGCGCCCGCGGCGGCGGCCGCGAGCACCTTGAGCGTGCCCGCGCTGTCCATGACGAGCTGCATCGACTCTGGCTGGCTGACGGTCGCGTACGGCCCGGCGCGATCGGATAGGATGCGCGCGAGCATCGTGGGGCGGATCGCCTCGGCTGCGATCGACCGGCCTTGCGCGATCGCGACCGCCGTCTCCGAGATGCAGACGACGTCGCCGGGCGATGCGATGCCGCGAACGCAGTCCGCGACGAGCGCCGGCAGGTCGTCGCCGCTGCGCACGACCGGCGTCCGGACCGGCAACGCGATGATCCGAGGCGGCAGCCCTTCGACGTCGACGACGAACGCGCGCCTGTTCACGATGCGTTGCCGTCGCCGATCAGCGCAGCGAGGATCTCCTCCATCCGCTGCACTCGCGAACCTTTGAGCAAGACGACATCGCCGTCGCCGATCAGCTCTCGCAGCCGCGCCGCGACACCGGCGTTATCGGCGAACAGAGAGATGCTATCGGATGGCATCCCCGCGCCCCGAGCGCCGGCCGCGAGCCGCTCGGCGAACGCACCGCCGCAGTAGAGCGCGTCGATTCCCGATCGGGCCGCGGCCGCGCCCGTCACTTCGTGTTGCGCCGGTGCGTCGGCGCCGAGTTCGGCCATGCTGCCGAGAACCGCGATACGCCGCGTCGCCGGCACCTCGGCGAACGCGTTGAGCGCCGATGCGACCGACGTCGGGCTTGCGTTGTACGCGTCGTAGATGACGATCGCGCGGCTAGCGAGGACGTGCTGTTCGAAACGGCCAGCCGGCAGCTCGAGCGTGCCGATGAGCGCCGCCACCTTCTCGAACGGCATGCCGGCGAGAATCGCAGCGCCGGCCGCGAGGAGCGCGTCGCGAAGATGATGTTCGCCGACGAGCCGCCACGGCGCGAGCGCGTGCGACGATCCGAATGTGAGCGGAACCGCCCCATCCTTCGGCACGCCGGCTTCCAACGTGAGTCCTTGCGTGCGCGGGTCGCCGCACAGGCGCACCCAGACAGCCGATCTTTCGATGTCCGACGCCGAAGCCAGGCGGCGCGACCACTCATCGGCGGCACTCAGCACCGCTTTCGCACCGCGCGAGAATAGCGCGAACTTCGTCAGCGCTAGTTGTTCGCGGCTTTCGTAGAACTCGAGGTGCGCCTCGCCGACGTTCGTCAAGACGCCGATCTCCGGCGCGGCGATCTCGACGAGTTCGGCGATCTCGCCCGGCGCGCGCGCGCCCATCTCGATGACCGCGGCCTGCGTCCACTTGTCGAGCTCGTAGCATGCCTTAGAGACCCCGAGCTCGTTGTTCTCGTTCTCCGGCGTCTCGATGGTCACGCGCCCGGTTCCGAGCAGTTGCGCGCACATCGACTTGACCGTCGTCTTGCCGACGCTGCCGGTGACTCCGACGACGGTGCAGCGGCCTGCCATCATCCGCGCCGTGCCCGCACCGACGACGTACGCTCTTTTCGCGTCATCGACGCGAAGAACGGGCACGCCCAAACCGTCGGGCAGCTGTGCATTCTCTTCGGCGACGACGCCGCGCGCACCGCGGCCCACCGCATCGGCGACGAAGCGATGGCCGTCGAAGTTCGGTCCGCGCAAGCAGACGAACGTCTCGCCGCGTTCGAGCGTGCGCGAATCGGTCGACGGCGTGAACGGCTCGAGGTAAAAACTCGGCTTTCTTCCGGTTCCGGCAAGCTCGTATCGCGCCTGCGTGATCTCGGCGAATTGCTCGACGGTCAGCAGGCTCACGCGCGCACCTTCGCGATCGCGCTTCGAGCGACGTCGACGTCCGAGAACGGACGCCGCTCTTCGCGCACGAGCTGGTACGCCTCGTGGCCTTTGCCGGCGATGACGACGACGTCGCCGGGTTTCGCGCCCGCGATCGCTCGCTCGATCGCGCGCTCGCGATCCGGCTCGACCTCATATGTGCCGCCCGGGCCCGCCATCCCGGCGACGATTTCGTCGATGATCTTCGCTGGATCTTCGTAGCGCGGGTTGTCCGACGTGACGATCGCGACGTCGCTCGCGTCGCGCGCGATCCGCCCCATGAGCGGCCGCTTGAGCGGATCGCGGTCGCCGCCGCAGCCGAAGACGCAGATCAGCCGCCCGGTCGCGATCGCGCGCGCGGCGCGCAGCACGTTCGCGAGCCCGTCCGGCGTGTGCGCGTAGTCGACGAAGACCCCGATCGGACCGGCCTCGACGCGCGTCATGCGCCCGGGCACCGCCTCGAGCTCGTAGAGACCTTGCGCGATCGCTTCGACGTCGACGTCGAGCGCGACCGCGGTCGCGATCGCCGCGAGCGCATTGGAGACGTTGAACGGTCCTGGCAGCCGGATCTCAAAACGCGCCGGCCGCACGGCGCTGACGGCGAAACGCGAACCGCCGGTGTCGAGTTCGATGTCCGCGGCGTGAAGCATTGCCGACCGATCGTTCACACCGAATGTGATGCGCCGCGCCACCGGCGCGCCGAGCTGTTCGAACGCCGGATCGTCGGCGTTGAGGACGGCGACGCCGCCGCTGCTGCCCGTCATCTCGAAAAGACGGCGCTTCGTCGCGCGGTAGTCGTCGAACGTCGGATGGAAGTCGAGGTGGTCTTGGGTGAGGTTCGTGAACGTCGCCACATCGAACGCGACGTCGTCGACGCGATGGAGCTTGAGCGAATGGCTCGACACCTCGAGCACAGCGCCTTCGGCGCCGGCGTCGCGGAACTCGGCGAGCAGCCGCTGCACTTCGTGCGCGAACGGCGTCGTGTTCTCGAGTTGGGTCTCGAAGACGCCGCGAAGCCGCGCGCCGAGGGTCCCGACGAGGCCGAAGGGCCGACCGGCGGCGGCCATGATCGATTCCACGAAGTGCGTCGTCGTCGTCTTGCCGTTCGTGCCCGTGACGCCGACGATGGTGAGCTTCTCCGAAGGACGATCGTATAGCGCCGCAGCGATCGGCGAGAGCGCGGCGAGCGCATCGGGCACTCGCGCGAGCGCGACGCCCACCGGCACTCCGATCGGCCGCTCGGCGAGAACCGCGACCGCGCCGCGCGAGACCGCCTCGGAGACATGAACGTGACCGTCGTCGCGTGCGCCGCGAAGACAGACGAAGAGCGCGCCGGGCTCCACGCGGCGCGAATCGACGGCGATCGAAGCGATGGTGACGTCGGGGTTGCCGGACAGGGAGCTCATCCCGGCGCCGGCGATGAGTTCCGCCAGCGATTTCGGCATGTTCGGACTCATTTAACTAGTGTCCGCGGGCAATCCCTCGCGCGGCGGGAGCACCCGGCGCCGGCGAGACGGGGCGCGCATCGGGATCGTCAATCGAGACGCTCGGGCGTTTGGGCAGGATGCCTTCGCGCCAAAGGACGCGGCTCGCAAGGTCGCGGAACGCGGGCGCCGCGACGATGCTTCCGTAGTAGGCGCCGACCGGCTTGTCCACTTTGACGAGGATGACGTACTGCGGACGGTCGGCGGGAACGATGCCGACGAACGACGCGGTGTAGGCGCCGAGCACGTACGAGCCGTCGACGATCATCTGCGCGGTGCCCGTCTTCCCCGCCAGGGCGTAGCCGGGCATCGTGATCGTGCTCGCGGTGCCGTGCGCGAAGACGTCGCGGAGCATCTTCAAGAGTTCTGCGGCCGTCTGCGTGCTCATGACGCGGCCTTGCGGCTGCGGCGCGTACGTCTTGACGACTTTGCCGTTCGGCGCGACGAGCGACCGCACGATGAGCGGACGCATGAGCTCGCCGCCGTTCGCGATCGCCCCGTATGCGCGCGCGAGCTGGAGCGCCGTGATCGATACGCCTTGTCCGAAGCCGATCGTCGCCAGGCGTGAGCCGTACCACGTGTCCGGCGTGCCGACGAGTCCGCCGCTCTCTCCGGGAAGATCGACGCCCGTCGGTTCGTCGAGGCCGAAGCGCCGGATGTAGTCGTACATCGTCTGTTTGCCGACGCGCATCGCGACTTCAGCCGCGCCGACGTTGTGCGAGTACGCGATGATGTCATCGAGCGTCTCTTCGCTGTGCCCCGAAGCCATCAACCCGTCGTCCGCGTTGTGGATGATACGGTCGCCGACTTCGATCGCGTCGAGCGCCGGGAACGTGTCGGTCAGCGACACCTTGCCGGAGTCGAGTGCAGCGGTCGCGGTGATGAGCTTGAACGTCGAGCCCGGCTCGTATGGATCGGCGATGGCGCGATCGGACCACGACGTCGCGGGCGATGCGGCGAAATCGTTGGGATCGTAGTTCGGATAGTTCGCGAGCGCGAGGATCTCGCCGGTCTGCGCCCGGAGCACGATCGCGCATCCGTCCTGCGCGTCGTATTTCTCGACGACCGATTTGATGACGGCTTCGGCCTCGAACTGGAGCATGCGGTCGACGGTGAGTACGACCGTATCGCCGACGACCGCCGGCTGGA
This sequence comes from Vulcanimicrobiia bacterium, assembly GCA_025450855.1. GTDB lineage: Bacteria > Vulcanimicrobiota > Vulcanimicrobiia > Eremiobacterales > Eremiobacteraceae > JANWLL01. The sequence goes on along the minus strand of JANWLL010000160.1, from coordinate 11,909 downwards.
CGACGCGTCCGCCGAACGGGATCGGCCTGCCGGCGTTGTCCGTGCTCTCGACGATGCGGCCTGGCTTGCCCCGCAGGACGTCATTGAAAGCGTACTCGACGCCCGCAAGACCCTGATTGTCCACGCCGGTGAACCCGACGACCGTCGACCCGATCCTCCCCTGCGGATCGACGCGCAGGCCGAGCGGCTCGTCGCTCGTCGCGACCCCGCGAAGATCGAGGCGATCGACGGCGGCGGCGACGTTCTTCGAGACGTCACGCTTCAGGTAGACGAACGATTCCTTCGACGTCAGCGCCGACTCGATGCCGGCGGCCTGCTCGTGCAGCACGGGTGCGAGCTCCGCCGCTGCCTTCTTCGGATTTTCGACGTCGGCCGGCTGGACGTAGATCGCCGACGATGGGAGATCGGTCGCGAAAGGAACGCCGAATCGGTCGACGATGTCGCCGCGCTTGCCGTCGACCGCGATGCTCGATTGATGTTCGTCGCCCGCGCCCGCCGCCAGCGCGGCGCCTTCGCGGACTTGGACGCCGTAAAGGCGGCAGAGCAAGAGCGCGGCGATCGCCGCGCACGTCCAAAAGACGACTGCGGCGCGGACTCGCAGCCTGACGCGTTCTTTATCCTTTAGATGTGGAGCCACTTGCGTAGCCCGTCGATCGTGGCTGCTATCGACGTCGCGGTCTTCGTCGTGGCGGCGTGTGAAGGTGCCACGATCGCGACGCTCTGCGGCACGTGCATGTGGAGCTTCGCTGCGGCGGACTCGAGGCGCGGGAGCGACTCAAGCTGCGCTACTTGTTGACGGAGCTCGTTGTCGCGCTGGACGAGCGCGTTGCGGAGCGCTTGGTCGTCGTGCAGCCGGTAGGTCTGCGCCGTCAGCTGCGCCGTCAGCCAGACGTACGTGACGATGAGCGCGATCGGCAGCGCCACGAGAAGGCCGAGCCGCACGGTCCGGTTGAGACGGACCTTGATGAGCCGCGTCTTTCGAATGACGCGCGGTCGCGGTCTGGTCGACGGCCGATCGGGGAGATCGTCGTGCTGGTAGACGCGAGCTGCTAGCGCCATCCTCGATCCTCCATGATCTCGGGCTGCGACTGGGTCTCCGCGGAAAGCCGCTCCGCGGCGCGCAGCTTCGCGCTCCTGCTGCGCGGATTCGCTTTCGTCTCTTCGACCGTCGGCGTCATCGGCTTGCGCGTGATGACATTCGCGAGACCGTCATGTTCCCAACGGCGGAAGACGCGCTTCACCGACCGGTCTTCTCCGGAGTGGTAGCTGATGACGACGGCTCTCGCGCCCGGACGCAGACGGCGAGCGGCCGCGGCGAGGCTTCGCTCGAGCCGCTCGACGTCGTGATTGACCGCCATGCGCAGGGCCTGAAACGTGCGCGTCGCCGGATGGATCTTGCCGCGCGATGCGTTGCGCGGCAGCGCCGAGAGTATCGCAGCGACGAGATCCGATGTCTTGCGCAGCGGCGAACGGGCGCGGCGGGTGACGATCTGGCGGGCGATGCGGCGCGCGAACCGTTCGTCGCCGCTGCCGTGTATGAGGTCGGCGAGCTGTCGCTCGGACAGCGTGTTGAGCAGATCGGCCGCCGTCGGATCGCCGGTCGTCGGATCCAGGCGCATGTCGAGCGGCTCGTCGCCGGCGAACGAGAAACCGCGCTCGGCATCTGCGAGTTGGATCGACGAGAGCCCGAGATCGTACAGGATGCCGTCAACTCCGTCCACACCGAGCTCGTCGAGCGCCTCGTCGAGATCGGCGAAGTTCGCGTGGACCGCGGTCAGGCGGCCCGGGTACCGGCTCGATAGTTCGACCGCGCGCTCGAACGCCGCCGGATCGGCATCGAGGGCGATGACGCGGCCGGAAGGTTGCCGCGACAAGATCGCTTTCGTGTGGCCACCAGCTCCGAAGGTCGCGTCGACGATCGTCGCTGCGCTTCCGAGCGCACGCTCGGGTAGGACGAGATCGACGCTCTCCTCCAGCATGACCGGAGCATGGCTAGTAAAGTCCAAGCTCCGTCATCAGATCCGCCATGCCGTCAGGCGCGCCGCCGGCCTTCCACCAAGCGGGCGCCGACCACACCTCGACGCGCGTCAACGTGCCGACGAGCACGACGTCCTTGTCGATCTCCGCATAGTCGCGCAACCCTTGTGGCACGACGACACGGCCTTGAGCATCAAGCGACACCTCCTCGGTGTTCGCGAAGAGATGGCGGACGAAGCTCCGGTAGCGCGCATCCTTTCGCGTCGCCGATTCGAGCTTAGTGCAGAACTCCGACCAAGTGGGCTCGGGGTAGAGCGCGAGGCACGGCTCCGGCGGCGCGATCGTCAACACGAAGTGGTCGCCCAAACGCCCCCGCAACCGGGCGGGAATGGTCAATCTGCCCTTGTCGTCGAGGGAGTGTTCGAACTGTCCCGTAAACTTCGGGAGAGCGGTCATCGAAGGTACACCAGACCCCACTTTGAGCCACTTTCACCCACTATACTCCAATAATCGGCGGATTGTCAAAGACTCATGAGTGAGAGCGGTTGAGGGCGGAAAAAGGGGAGCGGTCGAGATTCATCTCGACCGCCGCGGCCTTACAAAAGACGACACGCTAACGCGGGTCGGATCGAGCGAAAATCGCTCCGATCAGGAGCATTACTGTGAGAGCGGCGAGCGCCCAGGTCTGCGTTTCGATTACGCCTCCGCCAACCGTCGCCAGGGGGCCGACCGACCAAACCGCGCCCATGCTCTTATACGCCAACCAGCCACACGTAATCGCCGCGACCATAGCTGCGAGCCGGGTCGCGTTTCTTTTTCTCATCCTTTTCCGAGGTAGGACCGCGGCGGTCGAGATGAATCTCGACCGCTCCCTCGGTCTTACAAGTCAGGTGCCTGGGCTTGCCGAGACCGTCGCGATCGCGTTCGCGGTCTTCGATGCGATGGTGACCGACGCGGTCGATCCGCCGTCCGCCTTCACCAGCATCGACCACGGGCCGCCGCTATCGGCGAGCGGAACGACTTGCAGCTCGACGCGCATCGATCCGTTGGCGGCGAGGTTGATCGTGCTCTTGAACGGCTGGCACACCTTGGCGTAGCAAAACGACAGGAGCCAGTGGTTCGGGAGTCCGGTCGCGGCGAGGTTGACGGACCGCGCGACCGACGACGGATTCTTCACGAGCACCCAGAGCTTCGCGGGCGATGCCTTCAGCGCGTGCGCGGCGGAGGCGCCCGAAATCGTCATAGCGATGTCCGCCGGCTCGAGCGCCGCGTACTGCTCGTTCGCCTCCTCGGCGACCATCGAGTTCGGCTGGGCTGCCGCTGAGTCGAGCATCATCGCCTGACCCGCCGCATTGTTCCCTGCGGCGATCTCCGCACGTCCGAACTTCAACCACGCGCGCGCGAGCTCGTGTTTCGCGCTGTCGTCGGTCGGCTTGTTCGCATACGCCGCGCTCGCAAGCGCCAGCGCGTGCGACGAAGCGTCGAGTGCGGCGGGATAGTCCTTCGCCCCGAGGTCGGCTGAAGTGAGAGTCATCCAACTCTCAGGATCGTCGGGTACTGCTGCGGCAAGGGCCTTGCCCGCGGCCACCGCCTTGTCGTGTTGTTTCATCTCGACGGCGGCGAGATAGAGGCCGTTGTACGCGTCAGTCGCGGTCGACGGATCGAGGGTAACAGCTTGCCCGTAGTCGGCGTACGCTTGGACGAACTGCTCCTGGTCTTCGGCCACCTGCCCGCGTTGGAGCGCTTCTTGCGCCAGATCCGCGTTCGCCGGGGCTCCCGTTTCGGTCTTCGCGCGAGCATCGTACGCATCGCCGAGGGCCGTGTAGAGCGCGTCGAGCTCCTGCGTGGCTTTGAAGTAATCTATGGAAGAAGAGCCGTCGCCGCTCTGGATAGCCGTGAGCTTGTCCGAGCTTTTCTTGCCGGCATCGATCGCGTCGGCCGGTTTGCCGGCGGCAATCGCAGCTCGCACCGCGGCGAGCGACGATGTCGCTGTATCGTCGAAGGTCTGCGCGATCTTCGTCTCAGGTACCGGCTTGTCGGCGACGACTGCGTCGAGCGCGCCGGTCAGCGTCGACGATTCCAACTGGTCGAGCTGGCGGTAGCGGATGACGCCGTTGCGGTCCAAGATGTACGTCGTCGGGATCGCCCGCACGTCATACATCTCTTCGACGGATCCCGTCGAATCCATGACGAGCGGGAAGCGGACGCCTTTGCCCTTCGCCCACACTTGTACGAGCGGCATCTGCTCGCGGTCGTCGACGCCGAAGAACATGACATCGCTGCCCGCGCCGTATTTCTTCGCGGCTGCGACGAGGTCGGGCGTCTCCGCACGACACGGCGGACACCACGTCGCGAAGAAATTCAACACGACGACGTGACCGCGCAGATCGGAGAGCGACATCGTGCGGCCGCTCGTGCTCTGCAGCTTGAAGTCCGGAGCGAGGGTGCCGATTCCGGGCGCGGCTGCCCACGCCGGTCTGGGCGCGGCAAGGGCGAGCACGAGGGCGAATGCCGGAGCGAGCCGGCGGGCGATTGATGCGTTCATAGTGCGCTTCGTTTCGGCGACGAGAGAGCGCGGCCTCGCGCTCGGTGTGGTTGCTTTTCAGGAACGGGCATGCTAGAGTCATCCTACCGCTTGCGGCCATCCGTCATTGGCCGCGGCCAATTCTTGCGTTTCCAAATGGCGGAATTCGAGGAATATCCAGTGGCCTATCAAGACCGAACCCTGATCTGCCGGGACTGCAGCGCGGAGTTCATCTTCACCGCCGGTGAACAGGATTTCTACGCCCAAAAGGGCTTCGAACACGAGCCGACCCGATGCGCGGCGTGCCGTCAGTCCCGCAAGCGCGATCGCGGTTCGCAGACCGGCGAGCGGACGATGTACGATGCCGTCTGCACCCAGTGCGGTGCCGCGACGCAGGTGCCGTTCTCGCCGCGCCCGGACAAGCCGGTTTATTGTCCGGATTGCTACCGGACCGTCGCCGGCAGACGCGCGCGAGTGTAGTCTGATCCGCCCCTAGTCGCTGGCGCGCGTTCCAGCTCACATCTAGCGGCCGTTTATATGCGGTCTTTTCGGCTTCGGCTACCAGCCGTGCGGCAGCCCGCGCGGGGGGCCGGGACCTTGCTCTCACCGAAAGTCCCTTTTCGGAGCGACGCTTAGCCGATACTATTGCTATACGTTCGGGGCGGTCGACGCCGCCGAATCGACCGCCCATTGGGACAGGAGTTGCCATCCGGATGGCGTCAACGAGATCTTCGGGCCGGACCACCGTCGTCAGCCTGGTCATCATATTCGCCACAGCCGCTGCCGGTTGCAGCGGCGGCGGTTTCCTTCCGTTCGGCGACGGACCACACTCGATCGCGCCATCCGTGCTCAGCTCGATCATCGCGCAACAGTCGGCCGAGCACGGCGTCAATCCTCAGCTCGTCCGCGCGGTCATCCATCAAGAATCCGGAGAAGATCCGTCCGCGATCTCGTCCGCAGGCGCGATGGGACTCATGCAGCTCATGCCCGGCACCGCCGACGCATACGGCATCACCGATCCGTTCGATCCCGCGCAGAACGTCGCGGGAGGCACGGCGCTCCTCGCCGACCTGCTCCGTCAGTATCACGGCAACGTGCGCCTCGCACTCGCCGCGTATAACGCCGGCTCCGGCGCGGTGGCGAGATATCACGGCATTCCGCCGTTCGCGGAAACGCAGGCGTACGTGCGCGACGTGACGTCGCTCTATCGCGCCTCGTCGTCGCATCCGTAAGCCCATGGATAGCGCCCGCCCCGGCCGTCCGGCGTTCGCGACAAGCCTGCGCCCTAGTCGCTCGCCGGCAGACCTAGGCCATGGCGCGGCTGACCGGCTCGATTGGCTATCGGGCGGGCACTGGGAACCTGAACCGCAGGTACGCCGGCGCGGATTCTCGTTCGGCCTGCAGATCCTCGACAAGTACATCGTCAAGGAGATGCTCGGTCCGTTCGCATTCGGCTTCGTCGCGATCACGCTCTTCATGACCGTCAACATGCTCTACCTCGCCGCCGACTTCATATTCGGCAAGGGCATCCCGGTCGACATGACGATGCGCTGGCTCGTGCTCCAACTGCCGGCGCTCATGTATCTCGTCCTGCCGTTCTCGACGCTGTGCGGCGTCATGCTCGGCTTCGGCCGGCTCGCCGGCGACCACGAGCTCACCGCGCTGCGCACGAGTGGCGTGCCGCTCCACCGCATCGCATTGCCCGGCTACGTCGTCGGCGCGATCATGTTCGGGCTCGCTTTCCTGGTCAACGAGAACCTCGCTCCGCCGTCCGAGCGCCAAGCGGACGTCGTTTTCCGCCAGATCGCCTACCATTCGAGCCAGCCGATCATCGCGCCGAACCAGATCATCAAGACGACGAACGGCTCGCAGCAGTACACGCTCTTCGTCGGCTCCGTCGACTCGGCCACCGGCCTCATGCACGACGTGCAGATATTCGTCATGCAGGCCGGGTACTTCCCGATCCGATGGACGGCGCAGACCGCGCGGCAGGCCGGGAACAAGATCGTGCTGTACGATGGGGTCGAGAGCCACACGGGCAAGGACGGGCTCGTCAACGCACAGCAGCGCTTCAAGGAGATGCAGATCCCGATCGGCGACACGCAGGCGCTGTACGGCGGTCAGCTCACAGCTTTTGAGATGAACTCGAAAGAGCTGAAGCAGCAGGTCGCCGCGGAGAAATCGAGCGGCGAAGACGCGCGTCAGGATGAGATGGTGCTCGCGGAAAAATTCGCGATGCCGGCCGCGAGCTTCATCGCGGTCATCATGGCGCTGCCGCTCGCGGCGCGCTTCGGCCGGCACGGCCGGGCCGTCGGGGCTCTCATGACGATCGCGGCGATGGTCGTCTACTACTTGTTCATGGCTGCCACAAATGCGATGGGGAAGAACGGCATCATGTCGACGTGGCTCGCAGCATGGACCCCGAACATACTGTTCGGCGTCATCGGTCTCGCGCTCCTGATTCGAGAAGAGCGCTGAAGATTGACCTTCGGTCGCTCGTCTGACCGAACCGCCCGAGTCGGCGGAATCGTCGCCGCGGCGTGGCTCGTGGGGATTTTTCTTGTCGCGCAAGCGGGTCGAGCGCCGGCGGTAGCGGATCCGATGCCGTCGCCCGGCGCGAGCTCGTTACCGTTCTACGCCTATCCGTACGCGACGCCGCCCGACGACGTCCCCATCATCTACCACTCGCCGCTGCCGATCCCGTCGCCGCTGGCGTCGGGCGAGACCCCGCCGCCATCGCCGGGTCCGACCTCGACGACGCTGCCGCTGCCGCAAGGCGCGGCGAAAGTCACCGCGGATCAGATGTACGGCAGCGGCGGACCGACCGGCGATATCACCGCGCTCGGCCACGTCGACATCCAGTACGCAGACGTCGACATCGTCGCCGATCAAGCCGTCTACCACTCGGCCACCAAGGTCATCACCGCGACCGGGCACGTCCACTTCGTCGACGCGAACGGCGACACGGCGACGGCGCAAAGCCTCGACTACGATACCGTCGACGGCCACGTCACGATGACCGACGTCGTCGGTCAGAGCTCGTCGCTCTACGCGCAAGGCGAGCAGATCCAAGGCTACGTCTATTACAAGGCCAAGCAAGTGACGTCGTATCGCGACGGCCATACGATTCTCCATGACGGTTGGATAACGACGTGCGATTTGAGCCACGTCGCGTATCACATCACCGGCAACGAGATCGAGGTGCGGCCGGGCGACCGGATCATCGCGCACAACTCGCACCTCTACCTCGGCAAGTATCTCGTCGCCGCGCTCGGCATACTCGTCATCCCGCTCTCGAAAGCGTCGGCGCAGCATCCGGAAGCGCTCGCGCCGCGCGTCGGTTACAATTCGACATTCGGCTGGTTCGTCAAGACCTACATCAACTTCTATCGCAGCCCGTATTACTACGGTACCTACCACGTCGACTATTACCAGAAGGTCGGCATCGGTCTCGGCGCCGACCTCTATCTCTACCGCCAAGACGGCCGCGGCCAGGCGACGGTCACGCTGTACGACCTGCGGAGCAACGCGCAGCAGCAGACGCTCACCGGACAGAAGAGCACGTTCCAAAGCACGCTGTCGGCGCAAGAACCGATCGGCGCGCACATCAACGCGACGGTCAACTTCTCGTATTCGGGCCAGTCGTTCGTCACCGGCAACATCCCTCCGCAGACCGAGGCGAACGTCTCCCTCGCGCATCTCGGGGCGCGGACGCAGACGAACTACGGCCTCACGTTCCAGAACAGCGGCGGCAACTCGTCGTTCGGGTTGCTCTTCAGCCACACGATCCAGTTCTCGGAGTTCCTCAGCCAGCAGTTCAACCTGTCGGTGAACAACACACACATCTTGGGCTCGTCGTTCTCGCACTCGGTCGGCTTCAACACCGACACGCACTTCGGCGGACGCGCGCTCGACGGCGATCTCACGATCGAGACGAGCCATGGCTATCAGTACGCGAACCTCGGCGGCATCCGCACCGACCTGCCCGCCTTCCAGAAGCTTCCCGAGCTGACGCTCAACGCGCACCCGTTCGAGATCGACCAGCGCATCCCGGTCGACATCACGCTCATCGGCGGCGTCTACGACGACCCGTTCGAGACGTTCGGGCTCACGACGCAGCACGTCGAGACGTCGCGCCTCGAGGCGGGCGTCCAGCTCGGCGACGCGCTTTTCCGGATCGGCGGGAACACGGATCTCACCGCGTCGGCGACGATCCGTCAAGACGCGTACGGCACCGGCGATCTGCGCGGTCTGTTCGGCGACGACTTCGAGCTCCACACGCTGTACGGCACGCACGCTGATACGACGTTCGGTTATGCGGTGAACAGCATCCGCGGTTTCACGCCGCTCGAATCGTTCGACGGCGACGTCTCGTCGAACACGTACACGGAAGCGCTCGACGTATACAACGGAAGCTTTTACCGCTTCACCGCGTCGTCGACGTACGACGTCCTCCAACATTTCCAAGGCTCGATCGCGTACCAGCTGACGACGACGCCCGGTCCGTTCGCATCGCTGACGCTCGGCACGAGCTTCGATCCGCACGGCACCGGCTTTTCGCCGATGAGCATCCAGCTGCAGACACCGGTCGGCAAGGACGACTACTTGCAGATGCTCGCGAACTACGACTTCAAGCTGCACGGACTGCAGGGCCAGGACTACTATCTGACCCACAACGTCAACAACTGCTATCTCGTGCGCGTCTCGTATCTGCAGCCGCTGCACGAAGTCGATCTGAGCCTGAGCCTACTCGCCTTCCCGGGCGAAGGCGTCACCTTCGGCTTCACCAACCAAGGCGGATCGCTGCTGCCGCAGAGCTTCGGCCAATAGCGGCGTGCGAAGGCCGTCGTCAGAGGCTCGCACTAGGGCTAGGGCTTGGGCTTGGGCTCGGGCTCGGAGAGGGTTTCGATCCCGGGATCTGCACTTGGACGAGGCCGCCGGTGATGTTGAGGTTTTGATTCCCGTCTGGCGGCCCCGAGCACCCGGTCGACTTCGTGAAGATCTGCGTGTTCGAGACGGTGACGTCGACCGGGAACAGCTGACCCGAAAGGCACGCGAGCTGGTCTTGGGCTGTGCCGGACGAGTCGAGCGTGATCAGATTGACGTAGATCTGCGTGACGTTCGAGGTCACGGTATCGCACGACTGCGTGTTGGAGCCCGCGAAGATCGACAGGCACGACAGCGGCAAGCGCAGGATGATCGCGTTACCGGTGCCCGAGCCGCCGTTGCCGGACGGATTGAACGTGAACGTGCCCGGCGTCATGATGATCGGGATGAACCTGATCGTGATCTGGCCGCCGTTCTGGCTCACGGCCTTGTAGCAGTAGAAGAAGCTGTTCACCGGAGCAAGCCCGCAGTTCGGCAAACCGCTCTGCGCGTCGCCGTAGTCGAATGCCTGATCCCAATGCGTGAACGGAGGCGGCTGCAAACCGTACGCTTCGAGGATGGTCGGCTCGCCCGGCATTTCGCCGGCCTTGGTGTTGATGTTGACGAAAGTCGGCGCGGTGCCGGTGTTCTCGTTGAGGACGAAGATGTAGTCGCCCTCGCTCGGCACGATCTGACCTTGCACGAAGAGCTCGAGCGTGATCGTCGGCACCGTCGGCAGCCCGATCGGCTCGACGGGACCGCGACCGCACGCGGTGAAAGAGACGACGACCGCCGCGACCACGGCGCCGAGCCCCAATCCTATCGACCGGAACGATACGCGCATGTCTGCTGTGACCCGTGAACTGTTGCTGGGGAGCCCGACGCCGGCGAGAGCCGGCATGCTCCTCCGCCTTGGGCTGGCCATCGTGCCGCCGCTCGCCTTGTCGATGGCGTACCCGAAACTCGACGCGAGCGCACTCGCGCTCGTCTCGTTAGCACCACTCTTCTGGTCGTGGTCGAAGTCGTCCTGGAAGCGCGCGTTCCTCGACGGATGGCTGAGCGGAACGATCTTCTTCTTCGTCATGTGTTTTTGGATGACGAACTCGCTCGGCGACTACATCGGCGAGTGGAAGTTGCTCGCCGGCGTCTTGCTCGCCGCGCTCGAAGGTCTTTCTTTCGCAGGTGTCGGCGCGCTCACATCGCTCATCTGTCAAGGTGAGATCGGCGCGACGCCCGTGTTCGCGCTTCCGTCGGCTTGGCTGCTCGTCGAATCGGTGCGGACGCGCGGTGCGTCGGGGGTTCCCTTCGGCGAGCTCGGACTCGTCGGCGCCCACACGCAGTGGCTTCTGCCCGTCGCTGCATTCGGCGGCGTCTATGCGATGAGCGCGATCATCGCGTTGTGCAACTCGGCGCTGCTCGGGATCGTCGCAGGCTCGCGCAACGGACGCATCGCCGGCGTTGTCGCGATCGCGTCGATCGTCGTATTGGTCGGCGCGGCGGATCTGTCGCGCGCGCGGGTCGCAGTCGATCCGCCTTCCGTTCGCGTCGCCGTCGCGCAAGGCGGCATTTCGCAGCGGGAGAAATGGTCGCCGGCGGTTTTCGAACACACGATGGCCGTCTACTCCGACCTGACGCATCGCGCGGCCGCGCAGGGCGCGCGCGTCATCGTCTGGCCCGAGACCGCGATCACGTCCAACCCCCTGCAAAACCCTTCGCTGCTCGCGTATCTCGAGCGGCTCGCCTCCGCGAACGACGTGTGGCTCATCGCGGGCGCGATCGACCGGCCGCAAGAGGATACGCTCTACAATTCGGTCCTCGAAATATCGCCCTCCGGCGCGTTCGTGAAGAAATACGACAAGCACATCCTCGTGCCGTTCGCCGAGTATCTGCCGTTCGAACACGCGCTGCGCGGCGTGCCGCTGTTCGGCGAAGCATCGCACTTCTCGGCAGGCACCGGGCCGGCGCTGTTCGATGCGGCGGGCGTCCGCTTCGGGCCGCTCGTCTGCTACGAGTCCGCTTTCGCGCCGTACGCGCGCGAGATCGCGAACGCCGGCGCCGGCGCGCTCATCGTCGTCACGGACGACGCGTGGTTCGGCGACACGTCCGGGCCATATCAGCACGCCGAGATGTCGATCGTCGATGCCGTGGAGACCGGCCGCTGGTTGGTGCGCGGCGGCGACACGGGCATCTCCGAGATCATCGATCCGAAAGGCCGCGTCGTCGAAAGCCTCGGTCTTGACACGTCGGGCGTGCTGGCCGGTGAGATCGGCGCACCGGTGGACGCGCCCTACGTGCGCTGGGGCATCTGGTGGCTGTTGGTGATCGCTGGAGCGACGCTCGCTTGGGGACTTTATCCGCGCCGCCGCATCGCGCATGGGTGGCGGTCGAGGCGAGGGTACGCGTGATCGGACCGCTCCGCGGGGTTTTTCGCCGGCCGGGCGCCTGGGGTTGGATCCTCGTCGGCGCGATCGTCGCGTACCTCTTATACTTGCTGGTCGCCGGGCTGCTCACGCCCGAAGCGCCGACGGCACCGGGCTCGAAT
>JANWLL010000159.1 GCA_025450855.1 Vulcanimicrobiia bacterium | reverse complement strand
TAGACGACGTTCGCGTTCTTCGGATCGATCGCGATGTCGGACGCCCCGCTCGACGGTCCGACGTAGAGCGAATGCGTCCACGTCTTGCCGCCGTCGTTCGTCACGTAGATACCGCCGGCAGGACTGTCTTTGAAGAGGTTGCCGATGCCGCCCGCGATGACGTGGTCGACGTTTGCCGGATCGACGACGATGCGCGAGATCGAGTGGAGCTGATCGAGGCCCATCTTCTTCCAGGAATCACCGGCGTCGGTCGACTTGAAGATGCCGTCGCCGAGGATGACGTCGTTGCGCGGATTCGCCTCGCCCGTACCGACCCAAACGGTCTTGTCGTCGCTCGGGGCGATCGTCACGGCACCGATCGACTGCGTGCTTTGGTCGTCGAAGACCGACGCCCAGGTCTGACCACCGTTGTCGGATTTCCAGACGCCACCGCCGGCCGCACCTATATAGTAGAGATTCGGATCGGTCGCACTGCCCGCGACCGCAGCGACGCGGCCGCCAGCCGCGGCCGGGCCGACCTCGCGCCACTCGAGCGCGGCGTACGGCGTCGACGGCGTCGGCGAGGCCTTCGGCTTCGGCGATCCCTTCGAAGCGGGTGCCGGGGTTACCGCGGCCGGGGCCGCGGTCGCCGGAGCCGGAGCGGGCGTCGGCGACGCCATCGCGTGACCCGGTGAAATGGCGACAAAAACAGCGGCGAGAACGCCGATGATTGCGAGCACGGAAGCCTCCTATCGATGACGCAAAGCGCAACTAGATTATCAGTAGCGGCACTAGCACCCTCTCGCAGCCACGGCTATTATGCGTGATTCGTCGGCGCTGACAAAGGTGTGGCAAGGCCCGCCAAGCGCTTTGCGGGTATAACCGCGTCGGATGAAGGCCGAGCGCAAGGGTAAGGGCCGCCCGGCAGCGGCGGATCCGATCGACGCCAGCAAAGACGCGACGGTCGACGTCGACGGCAGGGCCGTGTCGCTGACGAACCTCGACAAACGCTTCTGGCCGGCGATCACGAAGCGCGACTTGCTGCGCTACTACGCGGACGTCGCGCCGTATCTGCTGCCGCACATCGCCGACCGCGCGATGGTCATGAAGCGATACCCGAACGGCGCCGGCGCTCCGTTCTTCTTCATGAAGCGCGCGCCGTCGCCGCGCCCCGACTGGATCCGCACGTGCACGGTGGAGCACCGCAGCGGCAACGTCATCGACTTCCCGGTCATCGACGACCTCGCCGCGCTGCTCTGGGTCATCAACCTCGGCTGCATCGATTTGAATCCTTGGTACGCGCGTTGCGATGACGTCGACCGGCCGGACTACCTCCACTTCGACCTCGATCCGGTCAAAGGCGGCTCGTTCGTGCAAGTACGCGAGACGGCGATCATCGTCCGCGACGCGCTCGAGGCGATCGGCATGCCGGCATACGCGAAGACGACCGGATCGCGCGGCATCCACGTCTACGTGCCGATCGTCCGCGGGCCGACGCAGAAGGATGTCTGGACGGTCGCGAAAGCGATCGCGGTCGAGCTCGCGCGCGCGAATCCGGCGCTCATCACGGCCGAATATCGCATCGCGAAGCGGCCGAAAAACCGGATACTCGTCGACTACAATCAGAACGCGTGGGGGCGCACGCTCGCGTCGATCTATTCCTTGCGGCCGACCCCGAAGGCGACGGTCTCGATGCCCGTGACGTGGCGGCAGATCGAAAAGGGCGTCGAGATCGATGACTTCCGGATCGACAACGTGCCCGCGCTGCTGCGCCGTTCCGGAGACTTATGGAAACCGATGCTGGCGAAAACGAGCCGGGTGGATCTGAAGCGACTTTTCTCAGGGCGCCGGCGCAAATCGTGAACGGCGAGCCTTCAGCGCCGAGCGTCGCCGAAGCGCCGCTGCTCGACTATGCGGCGATGTGCGACGCGGTCGCCGCGACGACGAAGCGGAACGAGAAGATCCAGATCGTCGCAGCCTACCTGAGAGGGGTGCCGGACGATGTGCTCCCCGCGGCTGCGTCGTTTGCGAGCGGCGACGCGACGCCGCCGGGTTCGCCGTCGCTGCGGCTCGGGGGGCGGCTCGCTATCGACGCTGCGCGCGCGGTGTTCGAGATCGACGATCCGTCGCTTCGCGACGCCTACAGCCGTCACGGCGATCTGGGAAACGCGCTCGCCGATCTCGCATCGCATGCGAGACGGCCGTCGTTGTTCGCGGCGCCGCTGACGATCGGGCGGGTCGCTTCGACTTTCCGCGAGATCGCGACTGCGGTCGGCGGCGGCGCGAATAAGAAGCGGACGTCGCTCTTCGCGAGCCTGCTTTCCGACGCGACGCCGGCCGAAGTGCGTTATCTCGTCAAACTGGCGACCGGCGATATGCGCATCGGTCTGAAGCTCGCGCTGACCGTCGACGCACTTGCGGTCGCGTACGGCGCGGACGCGGCCGATGTCCGGCGCGCGCTCATGGCGATCGGAGACGTCGGCGCCGTCGCCGGACTTGCGAGGGCGGGAAGGCTCGAAAAAGCCGGCGTCGCGTACGGCAAGCCGATCGGGTTCATGCTCGCGTCGCCGCTGCGCTTCGGCGGCGATTACAAGGAGCTCGAGCCCGGCGAATATCTGCTCGAGGACAAGTTCGACGGCATCCGCATCCAGGCGCACTGCGACGACGGCTCGGTGAAACTGTTCAGCCGGCGTTTGAACGAGGTCTCGCGATCGTACCCTGAGGTCGTGGGTGCGCTCGCAGCGCCGGGCGTGCCGCACGCGATCGTCGACGGCGAACTGCTCGCGTTCAAAGACGGGCGAGCGCTGCCGTTCCAGCATCTCCAGGGGCGGCTGCAGCGCAAGGTCGTCGATGCGTCGCACATCGAGGACGTGCCGCTCGCGCTCGTCGTCTTCGACATCCTAGCGGAGCGCGATGACTTGCTCTTCGACCGTCCGCTCGGCGAGCGCCGCGCGCGGCTCGAAGGATGGGTCGAAAGCCTCCCCGCCTCAGCGCGAAGCAACCTGCTGCTGGCCGTAGCGACGTTCGTGACGCTGCGCGGAGATGCGCAAGAGCGCGCGCAGCTTCTCGAGCCCGCCTTCGATGCTGCTCGCGCGCGGGGCAACGAAGGGCTCATGATCAAAGCGCTCGGGTCGACGTACGCTCCCGGACGGCGCGGCAAGCAGTGGTTCAAGCTGAAGAAGGAGCTGGCGACGCTCGACTGCGTCGTCGTCGCCGTCGAATACGGGCACGGAAAGCGCAACGACGTCCTGTCGGACTACACGTTCGCGGTTCGCGCCGGCGACCGGCTCGTGACGATAGGCAAAGCATATTCGGGGCTCACCGACGCGGAGATAGCGACGATGACGCGCTGGTTCCTCGATCATAGGCTCGTCGACGAAGGACGCCGCCTCGTCGTCGAACCGACGGTCGTCGTCGAGATCGCGTTCGATATCATCCAGCGCAGCTCGCTCCACGAGTCGGGGCTAGCGATGCGCTTCCCGCGAGTGGTCCGACTGCGGCCGGACAAGGGGCCGGGCCAAGCGTCGACACTGCGCGACGCGCTCGCTCTCGTCGCCGATTGACGCCGATGCCACGTTTTCGCCCGTCCGGATGGCGTGTCAAGAAACAATTCGCTGACATCTGCAATATCGCGTTATAACTACTTGGCATTCCAGGAGACTTGTGCTACAGTCGAGCTGGCAACTAATTCCTTAGTTGAACAACGGCTGAAGAGATATGAAGCGGAAAACGTCGTTCTCGGTTCTCGCTTTCTGCGTCGTCGCGAGCACGCTCGTGCTGGCGCTGGACCGCGTGCCGGCCCGTGCCGACACCACATCGTTCACCGTTCCGATCGCCAAAGTCGCCGAGGATCCGAAGATCGACGGGACGATAGACGATCCAGCCTGGAAACAGGCGACGCACGTCTCGCTCGACTGGGACTACCAATTCCGGCGCCCAGCCGAGGAGAAGACCGACGCTTACATCATGGCGGACTCCCAGTTCGTCTATGTCGCGATGGTCGCGCAGCAAAAGGAATCCGTGACGGCGACGATACGAACGAATGACGTCGCGCTCGCGGCGGACGACGTCGTACGCGTCTATTTCTGGCCCGGCGGCGACCACGGCTTCGAATACTTCTTCGTCGCGACGCCCCTCGGCACGCACAACGAGTTCTCATCGGAGAACTCGGCCTTTGCGCCGTCGTGGACGTCGGCCGGATCGCGTACCGCCAGCGGCTACATCGTCACGATGAAGATCCCGCTCAAAGTGATGCGTGGCGACGGTCGTACGACGTGGCGTCTACAGTTCGAACGCGCGGTCCACGTGACGAACCAAGATTTCGAATGGGCGCACGACCCGTCGCAGAACGGCGTCGACAATTCGACCTTCGTCGGCTACCTGACCGGCATGGCGCCTGTTCGGGCGAGCTTGCGGCCTTCGCCGCGGGTCGGCGTCTACGCGCTGGGTCAAGTCGGTTCGAGCTCGGCGGGCGGCGACACGTCGCACATGGGCGCCGACATCGCGCTGCCGATCACGAACACGTCGTCGTTCTTCGGCACGCTCCATCCGGATTATTCGAACGTCGACCGTGACCAGCAATCGATCTCGCCCACCGCGTTCGCGCGCCAGTTCAGCGAAGTGCGTCCGTTCTTCACGCAAGGCGCGAACCAGTTCCAGAACTTCAACTGCAACGACTGCGTCGACTATCCGTTCCTGTACACACCGGCGATCCCGACGCCGACCGACGGGTATGCGGTCGAAGGCGTGCAAGGGTTAGCGTCGTTCTCAGCCTTCGATTCGCTCGGCCACTTCGGCCGCTCCGACAACGCCGAGAGCCTTACGTGGACGACACAGGACAAGTACTGGCAGGGGCATGCGATGCACTTCAGCACGATCTTGCCAGGTGTCTTCGACAGCACGAACATGTATCAGATCGTCGAAGGGAATCGCCGCAATTCGAGCCTGTACTTCACCGACGCTCAAGAGACGGGGACGTTCGTCACCGATCCGGGTCAAGCGTACATGCGCGAGTGGGGCCTCAACCTCTACACGCAAAAGGAAGGCTTCTTTCCGGCGTATCATGAGATCGGCCAGCAATTCGCCCCCTTCGATACGTTCGTCACGGCGAATGATCTCCACGGCCCGTCACTCTTCATGGACAAGACGTGGGATTTCGCCCCGACCGCCCCGATCCTCAACTACACGCTCTCGCAAGACGTCCAGCACTACGACAACAGCGCCGGAAAGCTCGGCCTCGCCGACGCGTTCAGCGCGCTGACGATCAACACGAAGTCGCAATTCCAATTCCAAGCGACAAGCGGGTATCAGTACTTCCTCATCGGGACCTACGGCTCGACCATCAACCAGAACGGCGCTGCGTTGAGCTATGGGCCGAACACGTCCGCGCCGACGACCGTGACGTACAACATCGGGCGATTCGGACCGGGCTATCTGCGCACGACGACGCGTCTGGCAACGCTTCGCACCGGGCCGCGTGGCACGTTTACGCTCGAAGCGGACAACACGAATCAGACGCTCGACCTGCTAGGCGCAAAAGAGGTCCAGTGGCTCGAGCGCGCGAGTTTCGCGTATCAGATCGACCCGCAATCGTCGCTCGCGATCGGCGAACGACGGATCCTCGGCACGAGCCCGTTCGTCACGCCGCCCCCGCTGCGTTTGCGGCAACCCTCGGGCGCGTGCTCGCCACGCTTCGTATCGCCCGGGTGCTTCTCCGACGCGTCGAACCTCTCGCTCGCGTACTACCACCACATCGGTCAGAACGAGCTGTATCTCGTCTACGGCGACCCGAACCAGCTGAACACGCTGCCCGCGTTCATCATCAAGTTCGTCCACTACTTCGGCGCCCAAAAAGGCACCTGATTAGTCGACCGATCCCTTGAAATGGAGCGGTCGACCTTTACGGTCGACCGCTGCGGTTTATCAAGCTCGCTTCCGAGGCACTACATCGACGAGCCGCTGCTCGCCGGTATGTTGCCGCAGCTCACGTATTTCTTGATGAGCGGGCCGGGTCCGGCGTGGACATTGATCGCGAAGTGACCCGTCTCGAGCGACGCGAGCGGCACATCGACGACCGTCGTCGATTTGCCGTCGACGACGTCCGTCAGCGGATATTTCGGCACGGGGTTGAGATTCGCGCACGACCCCGGATGGATGTGCGCGGGTTCGGAACCCTTCGTGCGCGCCAGCGTTATGACGACTTGCGTCTTGCTGCCCATCGCCGTGAGTGTCGCCGAACCGGTCTGCATCGATCCGTGCTGTGCGACGAGTTTGATTGTGATGGTATCGCTCTTCGCGCTGACGGCGGTTCCGATACACGCGATTGAGACAAGCGCGAGCGCTGCTATGGATAACTTCATTGCAAATGCCCTCCCGGACGTCCGGTTCGCCCACGCGGCCGCCGCGCCTCTGCGCGCAGAAGCCGCGCGACGGGATTCGTGCGCCGGAAAAGCCAATGCCACAAGCGTTGCGGGAGTAGCTCAGTTGGTAGAGCATCAGCTTCCCAAGCTGAGGGTCGCGGGTTCGAGGCCCGTCTCCCGCTTTCAATGTTCACGCGGGAAAGCGCCGCTCCATCGGCAATCTATATATCGCTGAAACGTTCGGTGAGGATAGCCTTGCTCAGGTGAGTCAAAACGGCCAATTCAAGTTTTTCTCAGATCAAGACAATCCCAATTCGTATTTCAATGACGTCTGGGAAGGCCCGGATGGCAATATCTGGACGACCCAGTTCTGCGCGACAAATTCTACCGGATGCCTCGTCAAGTTCGATACGTCGACGACGCGGTTTGACAATTTCAGGATCGCGAACGGCGACGGGGGCTCGTCACGGGCCCCGATCACAATCTGTGGATCCAGCTGTGGACATCGCAGCAAAACGACGGGTTCGCTGACTCCAATCAGAGCGTGTTCGACGAGTCTTCGGTTTCGGCCGGCAATTGTCACATCGTCATCTGAGACGACTCATGGAGAAATAGGTATACACGGCGTTATTTTCGGTTGAAAATCGAGCTCGACGCGACACCAATACATGACTTTCGGCCTCTACGCCGCGACTTGACTCGGGTCGACATCTGACTTTATACTTGTAACGTGGGCTCACAGCCGTTTTCCACGTATGATGGAGATCATCCGATGTATTCTTGCTTTGGCCGCACGGTCGCCGGCTCCGCAGTCGCGGCATGCGTTCTCGCACTTTCTGCATGTACCGGCACCGTATCGGTACTGCCGGCTTCGCACGCCGCGGCGCAAACCGCTCGCGCGCCGCAGCCGCAAGCGCCGACCACGGATGCGTGTTCATCGAGCACATGCATGTACGTCTCGGATCGCACCGGCACGCGACTCACGGTCTACATAAAGACCGCGGATGGCAACGTCGCGCCGGTCCGGGATATCGCCGGCGAGGCGACGACCATCAACCAGCCGATCGGGGTGGCTCTCGATGCGACCAAAGCCCTTCATGTCGTCAATTTCGGTACGAACTCACTGCTCGTCTTCGCACCGGGCGCGAACGGCGACGTTGCGCCGACGAAGACGATCGCCGGTGCGAACACACTCCTGAGCGGACCGGCATTCATCGCTCTCGATAGCGTCGGCAAGTCGTACGTCACGAATTTTTTTGGCAGTTCAGTAGTGGTCTTCTCGGCGAGCGCTTCGGGCAATGTCGCACCGACGAAGACGATCGTCGGCGCGAACACGACGCTGAACGAACCCCTCGCGGTCGCGCTGGACGCAAACAAGAAGATCTATGTCGCGAACTACGGCAACAATAGCGTGACGGTGTTCGGATCGACCGCTCACGGCGACGCCACGCCCATCCGCACGATCGCCGGTTCCAATACGGGTCTGAACGGTCCGAGCGGGATTGCGCTGGACGCGACAGGGCGGATCTGGGTCACGAACTACAACGTCAACAGCGTGACGGCCTATGCATCGGGCGCGAACGGAAACGTTGCCCCAGTCCTGACCATCGCCGGATCGAAGACGGGCCTAGGCCTTCCCTACGACATCACGTTCGACAGCAGCGGCAAGGTCTACGTGCCGAACGTGACTGCGAATAGTGTGACTGTGTATGCCGCTAACGCGAGCGGCAATGCTGCACCGAAACGGACGCTCGTCGGTACGAACACGCTCCTCTCGACGCCGTCCGGGATGGCATTGCGCTAAGGAGCGATCGCGCTACGATCTTCCCGCGTATGCCGGAGTCAGTCAGGCGCGAATAGTGCGTCGCCTCGGGCGCCCAATCGGTTCGCCGGAAGGATTACGGGAATCGATCAACCGTTAGGCATCGCGATCGACCGAGCAGGGAACCTTTATATCGCGAACGGGGGTTACGGAAACGTCCTCGTTTTCCCCAAAGGCTCGACCACGTTGTTGAAGACACTCGACGATAGCCTTGGCCGTCCAATGGACGTGGCGGTCGACCCGAAAGGGGATGTTTACGTCGCCAATCTTATTGATGCCAACGGCAATGGCAACATCGCCGTCGTCACGGACCTTTTCTGCGCCTTGCTCGATCCGCCATAAGCCCAGTAGCTCGTCGACATTCTGATCGGTGAGCTTGCACTCGATTTGACCCACCTAGCCTCTGCGCGCATGTGCGCCCGATGAGCGGTTTCACTGGCTGCTGCTGACCGGCTGCAGCTCCGGATTTACGATGTCGAGATTGGTGCCACCGCCCGTGCCTTTGAACGTGATCTCAACGACCAGCGAATTGACGCCTGAGACATTGAGATCGACGCTCGGCGTCGGATCTGGTTTTCCATACACTGACTGGATAGAAGCGCTGCCGAGCTTCTTGCCGTCTCCGATGAAATCGACCGTGATGAGCGGGTAGATACCCGGTATGTCTTGCGTATCGTCCAAGCCGATCATCGCGGTCAGTTTTGTGAATCCGCGGTTGAGGGCCCACGTCGCTGTGACGCTTTCATCCTTGACTACGTGAAAAAGCACGCTCTTGGGATACGCCTGCCCCCCGATTCCAGTGGGCCGTTCCCACTGGTTGGATTGGGATCCTGACGATGTGATGATCGTCTCGTGGCTGTTGACTCGGATCCCGTCGTAATAGCCGCCGTTTGGGTTGCCCTTTAGTCCGGACGCCTTGAATGGTAGATCAGAAAGATAAACGACATTTGCGGCTTGCGCGATGTCCGTCACGATGACCGCCAAAAATACGAAAATTGCGAGCGTTGAAATGATGATTCTCATGAGGAGTCTCCTTTGCGCTTGCGGTGCCGTTCGGACCTGGGTCGTGCGAGTCCCTCGCTAAAATCCGCCCGTTGGAAGAATAACGTTTCGCAGACGAGCGGCGAGATCGACGCCGAGGTGAAACTCGATCGACGCGGGCCTCAGCGCGACGCATTTGCGGTGATTGGAGCGACAAAATCGCTGTCGGGCAGCGTCGTGGGGAATGTCGGATTCTCGATCGCGAACGTGTAAGAGCCGGTCACGTGCTTGAAAAAGACGTGCGCTGATCCTTCTATCTTTCCATCCGTCACGACCCAGTATGGTCCGGCCGAAGCGAAATCGATCGACGCGGTGCATTTGTAACCGTCGATGACGACCGACGCCGAGTAGGCTGCGACAGCGCGTAGGATCCGGTTCGTGACCGTATCGACGTACAGATCCGTAAGCGGGTGGGTCGAAGGATCGGTTCGCGCCCGGAGCAACAAATGAAACGCGGGCACGCCGCGTTGATCGCTGATGCCCGCAAAGGTGACGGTGTATTGTCGACTACCCTCGACCGATATCTCGCCTATGACCTTCTCGGCGACGTTAGCAGAGCCGGAGGTTGCTGAAGGCGTCGGCGACGGAGCCGCCTTCGGGGCTGCGTTTTGCGGAGATCTGCCGAACGGAGACAAAGCGGTCGTGGGAACCACGTTGACGGGAATCGGCGCACCGACAGATCGTTGCCCGGTGTCGGCATCGGTCATCGCTGAAATATCGTCGGCGACGCGGTAATCGACGTGAAATCTTTTCTTGGCGTTGATTCTCGTCCAATAGAAATAGCTCGTCACAGAACCACTCGAGTTCTGCTGCTTCTCCAGCGTCATTCCATCTTCGTTCGCGGTGAGGTCATATACGGCGAATCTCGGCTGCGGCAGGGCGCGCGTAACCCTCGCAGATCGGAGAAAAATAGCCTCTGCGTCAGGAGTCGGGGTTGCGTTCGCCGACGGCTCATCCGCCGCTCGAATGGCGCTTGCACCTAGCAGTGAGGTGAGCGCAATGGCTGCGTAGACACCGAACAAAGCGAGATGTCGCATGCGCTCACGTTTGGCTAACCACACCCGAACCCCGCTCGACCGCCGGCAGGGTACGGTAAAGATCGCTCACCCTCGTTAGGGGGCCGCGACCCGTCGTGGCTGAAGCGGTCTTGAATTCGTCAACTTAGGAGGCCTAGATGTTAAACCGTCGTTTCACGATCAGCATCCTATCAGCACTTGTATGCATTGGCGTCGTCGGGGCCTCCGCCTCGCAGCCGGCGACCAAACAAGCGGTCATGCCCCCCGAACAGGTGACGACCTGCGACAGCCGGCGCGCATGTCTGAGTGTCGAAAACTCGGACGTCGGCGCCGGCGTCGTTGGAAGAGCCAACAAGGCGTCCGGGGTGAAGGGCGAGATACTCAGGGGAAAGGGTGCGCCGAACTCGCTGCTGGCTGGCGTCTCCGGCGTCGACACGAGTAACAGTGGTTTCACAAATGGTGTTTCTGGCGTATCTAATACCGGCAACGGTGGCTATTTCAAGACGCTCGGCGGCTTGAACGCGCTGATAGCCGAGAGCGACAATTTCGATTTCCACGTCGAAGGGCATTCAACGGTTTTGGTCATGGGACCGAACAATTCCGTGCCCGAGTTGCTGATGTTCTCACGAGGAAACGCAAGCGGCTTCCCGATCGCGGATGTCGACGACGTCCACGGCAAGATATTCTACTTCACAAGTACCGGCGATCTTCACCTCAAGGGCAACATCTTTACCAGCGGGTCGTGTTCAACAGGGTGCCTCCCCATCAGGAATGCGGAAGGGAAGGCGATGACGGCGTATACGGCTCGTCAGCCGTTGCCGACGATTGAAGACGTCGGCGAATCCCAACTTGTCGCGGGAGTGGCTAGAGTGGCCATCGATCCGCAGTTCGCCGCGACCATCGACAGCCGTCAACCATACCTTGTTTTCATCACTCCAGACGGGCAGAGCAAAGGCTTGTACGTCTCGGCTAAGGCGCGCCAGAGCTTTGAGGTACGAGAGAACCTCGGTGGACGATCGACGCTGATCTTCGACTACCGAATAGTAGCGAAGCCCTTGGACACCTCCGCGTCGACGCGGTTTGGCGCGCCTGTTCAAGATCAGGAGACGATCGAACCGACAATCCCGAAGCAGGCACCATAAAGCTTCGTGCATCGCGTAGTATCGCTGCTCGCGAGCGGCACGGAGATCGTCTGTGCTCTTGGCGCCGGCGATTCGCTCGTCGGTCGTTCGCACGAGTGCGACCGGCCGACGTGGGTCCGCAAACTACCGGCCTGCACGCGTCCGACGTTCGACGTCTCGCAGACGAGCGGCGAGATCGACGCCGAGGTGAGGCGGCGCCTCCGATACGGAGAGCCGCTCTACTCGATCGACGCGGACCTCATCGAAACCCTGCACCCCGACATATTGATAGCGCAGGTCCACTGCGACGTTTGCGCCGTGACGCCGGACGATGCGCGACGGGCCGGAACGGACGCGGGTAGGCGCATCATCGCGCTCCAAGCGGGCAGCGTCAACGGCATCTTCGATGATATCGCTTCGATCGGTCTGGCGATCGGCCGGGACGGCGCGGCCAACGGCGTCATCGCGGATCTGAAAGCGCAGATCGACTCGGCACGCCTGGCGGCGCGCTCGAGGAGTCCGCGGCGCGTTCTCGTCCTCGAATGGACAGATCCGATGTTCGCCGCCGGCAATTGGATGCCGGAGCTGATCGAGGCGGCGAACGGCACGGTTGCGCTTGGTGGCGGCGCCTCGTATTCCGTGCAAGTGACGTGGCACGACGTGGAAAGCGCGGATCCCGACGTCCTCATCGTCGCACCGTGCGGTTTCGATCTCGACAGAACGCTGGAGGAAGTATCGTACTTGGAATCCATTCCCGGCTGGGATCGCCTGCGAGCAGTCAAGGAAGGGAACGTGATCTTCGCGGACGGCAACGCGTACTTCAACCGATCCGGCACGACGATCGGTGACACGGCTGAGATGCTTGCGGAGATAATCCACGGCATCGGGGAAAAACACTATCGCAAGTCGTGGCTGCCGTATGGCGAGGCGCGCACCGCCGCCGAGATCAATCGACTGCATGACGACGCGTGCGCTCGGGGTCTTGCCACGTACACGGACCCAGCGACGGGCTACCAGGTGATGACGGCCGAATTCTTGAGACGGCGTGGAACGTGCTGCTCGAGCGGTTGCCGCCACTGCCCGTATAGAGGACTCGATGGGGACCTAAGTCAGGCCGCGGAAAGTGCGGCCACTCGATTCTAACCGCACCCGAATCGACTTCACCCCGCGCTAAACGGCGAACTATCGCACTCACGAAACCAACCACGATCGCGTCTGGTATCTTACTGCGGGAGGCTGGCAGGAGGATCCAAGATGCGATCAGCGCGCGTCGGGATCATCGCGATCCTAATCGCGTCGGCATCGAACACGGTCTTTGCGCCAACATCGTCGCTAGCGTCGCCGATCGACCATACCAGCGTCGATGAGACGGTCGTCGTCTATGCCGCCAAAGGCCTCGTGATGAACATCGGGGCCGGCGTGATCGTCGGTCGACAAGGCGGCGCGCTCGTCATCGCCACCGCGGCGCACGTCGTCGCAGATGCCGTTCCGCGTATCCAGCTCACCTCGGGCGCGGTATTGAGCGTCGTCGAAGTCGATCGGATCGACGGATTCGACCTCGCCGTGCTCAAGACGAGTCCGTACGCCGGCCGCACGTCGTCGGCTACGTTTGGTCAGCCGTCGCCCGGTGAGGACGTGCACATCTGGGGCCATCGGCTGACGCAGCGGTATGTGGAATCGCGGGCGTCGGTGATCGATCTCGACCCCGCGCTTCCTGAAGGTCCGGCCGATGGCCGATTCGGGATAGAATGCGAGTCGTGCGATCACGGCGACTCCGGAGCGGGTGTCTTCGACGCTCACGGCAGGCTGCTCGGCATCCTCGAAGGGGCACGACGCGATCAGTTCGGTGGCATCGTCTTCGTCGAATGCGAGCCGATCGGGCCGATCGAGACCGTGCTCGCAGACGCAGCATCGTCGTGACCGCTCGTCAGGGGACGTCGAGTCGACGAGTGTAGACGACTTCGTCGACGTCGATCCCCCAAACGCGCTGACTCCGATGGATGTCGCCGCGGATCCAGCCGTCGCGCTCGTAGAAGGCTTCCGCGCGGATGTTTCCGTCGAGCACCCACAGCATCGCGTCGGCGAAGCCACGCCGCTCGAGTTCGCGCCGGGCGCGGTCAATCAACGCAAGACCGATGCCCGTCCTCCACACATCGGGGTCGACGTAGAGCGCCATGAGCTCACCGGTTTCGCGAGCGGCTGAGTCGGTCGAGGCGCCGACGGTCGCGAACCCGCGAATCAAACCATCATCGAAGGCGACGAGCGTGAACGGTGCCATCGGATCGGCAGCCGAGAAATTGTAACGCGACGCTCGCTCTTCCGCGCGTAGCGAGTCGAGATAGTCGGCAGGCAGCAATCCCTTGTACGCAACCTGCCAGGAGCGGACGTGGACCTGAGCGACGCCGAGCGCATCGTCAGGTCGAGCAGCGCGGATCTCCATTCGATCGCGCGCGAAGTTCTTGCCGCCCGACGAGACCACCTCGAAGACCGTATGGTTGCCTTGCTATACCGCGCGAACGATTATGGTTATGTCCGCGCGCACACGGTCATCTGGCGTTCAACGCTCGATCGTCGATCGCAAAACGTTGGCGCACACCGCCCGCGTGATGCCTCTCGCACATGCATCGCAAAACAGGAACTTGTGGTGCGGCTCTGCCGAATCTCCATACGATGGGCGAGCGGCGCGTGCTTAATCGAGCCGCTAACAGCAATCGCGTGGGGGTTTTTGGGAGATGTCCAACCGTATTCTCGGCGCTGCGTGCGCCGCGTTATTCATTGCGGGTTGTTCGGGTTCGAACAGTTCGCTGCCGACAGCGGGCAGTGCGCTGATGCAGGGGCCGGGCTCATCGCAGATGCGGCTCGGTCACAAAGGCGGATACAGCGGCCCGGCGCCGATGCCGAGTCCGCACCTGTTGACGAGCATCGACACGACGGACCTGCTCAACATCACGCCCGCACAGGCGCAGCCGTACCTGACTATGGGTCACACGAACTCGGGACCGGCGCAGGCCGATCTGTTCTCGTCCGCCGGCATCGAGGCGGTCCCATACGGCGACATCGACCACTTCTTGCCGGGCGATCAATCCGGTACGAACTCGACGCTGAGCATGGCCGACGTCGCGCTCACGTGCGACGGTCAACCCGTCGAGTGGGTGAAACCGAGCCACCCGATCATCTACCTCACCGACCCGCGCAACCCGGGCACCCTCGCCGCGTGGGAGCAGTGGTACACGAACTTCGTCGCCGCCGGCGGCCAGACGTGGGCGATCTACGAAGACACGGCCAACAATCCGTACACGTTCGCCGTACCGTCACCGCCGTGCGCGGCCGACGGCAGCGGTCCCGTGACGACGCAAGAGTGGACCGCAGCGGAAGAAGCACAAGAGGGCGCGATGCAGACGTTCTCAGGCAAGCCGGTCGTCTTCAACGGTCTTGCTCCCGGTTACCACACGTGGATGCCGTACGCGAACCCGCTGCTCGACGGCCCGGCCGCAGGCGGCGAAGCCGAGGCCTGCGCGCCATCGAACACGACCGAGTGGCTCAATCAAGTGACGATCGAGATCCATGCGGTCCAAAAGAAGAAGTTCTTCATCTGCCATGGCAACGATTTGACCGACGGTTCGACGCCGCAAGCGATCGCGTTCCGGAACTACCACTTCGCGACGATGATGCTCGAGTACGATCCCGCATACACCGTGTACGAGTCGGCGTTCGCCGTCGGCGCGTCGAACTTGCGCGTCGAGCCCGAGTCCGACGTCGTCATGCTCAACCCGTACAAGCAGACCATCAACCTCGCGACCGACCTCCTCAAGCCCGGCGGTGCGTACGCGCGTCGCTACAAGGACTGCTACCTCAACGGCACAGACCTCGGTCAGTGCGCGGCGGTCGTCAATCCGACGAAGGTGCCGGTCCCGTTCCCGTTCGCCTGGGTCCACTACCAACACACGATGCTGCTGACCGGGTCGGGGATCTACGACGGCGCGACCGTGAGCAATCTCGGACCGGCGCCGGTCGCGACGGTCGGGCCATACTCCGGCGAGGTGGCGTTCCTCTGACCGACACTTTGTCGCATATGCGACACAAATCGTTGAACTCTCACACGTCTGGCTGCGTCTTAGTGGATAGTGGCACTACTGCGCGGCCGCGCGGATCGCTCGCGCCGCCGCTGCGACAACACGTGGGAGGTCGACGATGGTCAAGTCGATTCATTGGCATCGGACCGGCATAGCAGCCGGTTCGATCGCGCTTTTCCTGGGGGCATCGCTGTGCGTCGCCGTCGCAACGCCGAACGGACCGACCGCCGCGTCGATGCGAGGGCGATCCGTTCTGCTCACCGTATTCGGCGATTTCGGGGTCGTTCGCGACACGCGCGACGTGGCGCTGAACTCGGGCATGAACCACATCTCGTTCCCGGAGATATCGCCCCTGCTGTCGCCCCAGACGGCGTTCCTCACCGACGTCCGCTCGGACCATCCGGTATGGGTCACGGAGCAGAGCTTCGACGACAACCTCATCTCTGCGAACTCGCTCTACCAATCGTACGCCGGACATACGGTCACAGTCATCACGACCAACCCAAAGACGCTCGCGACATCGCACAAGACGGCGACGCTGATCTCGACGGACGGCCCGATACTCAAATTCCGAGACCGCATCGAGGTCGGTATTCCGCCCAACGCGCGGATCGTCTATGGCGCGATCCCGAGCTCGTTGCTCGTCGAGCCCGCGCTCGAAGCGGATATCGGAACGACGGCCGCGGGTCCGTCGCGCCTCGCGCTGACGTACCTGAGCGGCGGGTTCGGATGGAGCGCCGACTACATCATGCGGCTCGATCAGGCAGTCGACCAAGCCGATCTCGACGTGCTCGCGACCGTGACGAACGGCAGCGGTGCAGACTATCCAAACGCGAGGCTTCAGTTCGTCTCGGGCGACGTCCAACATATGCCCGTTCCCGAAGCTCTCGAGGCCGCCAAAGTCCTCGGCCACGTGACCACGAACGCGGCAGCGATGGTAACATCAGATACCTACACGGTCGGCGGGACGACCCGTCAGCCGCTGCTCGAGTTCTATCTCTACACCCTGCCGAACCCGACGACGCTGCTCAAGAGCGAGACAAAGCAGTTCACGCTTCTCGCCGCGCAGTCTGTGCCCGTCCACGAGACGTTCGAAGTCGGCTACTCGTCGCCGAACTCGGACGTCGGAAGCGACGGCGAGACTCCGCTCGGCGTCGAGACGTACGTCGGCTTCACCGACAAAGGACCGAAGCTCGGCATCCCGCTGCCGAGCGGCGTGGTGCACATCTACAAGGACGACGAATCGGGTATTTCGGAGTTCGTCGGTGAGGCGTCGGTCGATCGGACACCGCGACTCGGGTCCGTCAAGCTCGACCTTGGGCAGTCGTCCGACGTATCGGCAAAGCACGTGCAGACGTACTTCCATCAGGTGTACGGCAGACCGACTCCATCGCCGTCGCCGAACGTCGTCACGTACGTAGGTCCGACGCGGCTGCTGTTCACCGACACGACCGAGCGGATCACGGTGGCCAACGCGAAGACGAAGCCGGTCTCGGTCGACGTCTATGTCCAGATGCCGACCGGTTGGGGTATCACGAGTGAATCGGTGCAGCACGCAAAGCTGTCCTCGTCGCTCGTCAAATGGACGGTCGACGTGCCGCCAAGCGCCTCGACCGCGCTCGTGTACTCGGTTCGCGTCACGCAGGTCGACGAGTGATCGGAAAGAGGCCGGCGCTTAGAACTTGATGCCGGCCTTCTGGACTTCCCGATAGGGAAGCAGCCACACGAGCGACTCGTCGTGCAGGTCGACGACTTGGATGCGGTTGCCGAACGGGTCCAAGAAATCGCAACGGAAACCGGGGTAGAGCCGGAGGCCGTACTTGTCCGCGACTTTTTCCCTGACGGCTTTGATCTCGCGTTCGTCGCGGACGATGATGCCGAAGTGGCGAGTCCGGTCGGGCGTCATCTTCTCGACTTCGAACAGAGCGAGAAACTGATGCTCGCCGATCTTGAAGAACGCGTCGCCCTCGCCTTCATCCTTTTTCTCGAGACCGAAGACATCGGTGTAGAACGCGACCGCCTTCTTGATGTCCGTCACCTCGATGGCGACGTGGTTGATCCCGTAGACGTGGACGCTCACCGCTGTCGCCTCCGGGCGTTCTAGTTCCGGTACGCGCCAAGCAAGCGCGCGGCGTACCAGCGTTCCCAATGCGCGCCCGGGGCCTCGAGGTTCATCTCCTTGTCCGCCTTGACGAGCAAGTAGATGAGATCGCTCTTGAGCAGCTTCGCATCGACCATGCTCTCGATGCCGAGGTCGATGAGATGGCCGGCGTACCAGATCGACCAGTCGGCATCGACGCCGTCCGTCGCGGCATACGCGACGTGATGGTCTTCGGAGGTCTGGTGCAGGATGACCGCGAGCCGGTCGATGAGTCCGCTTGCATCATTCATCATCGCGTCGCCGTTCGACCGTTCGGGGCGCACCTTCCTTGGGCCCGACCACAAGCGAAGGCGCGTGTCGGGTCCGCGGAGAACCGCGTCGGCCCTTCACAGGAGACTCGAACAGGAGAGATCGCGCATGCAGGTAGCACCGTATATCTTCATCACCGGCGGCCGCTGCGAGGAGGCGCTCAACTTCTACAAGAGCGTCCTCGGCGGCGACATCAAGGACATCTCGCGCTGGAAAGACGCGCCGGCCGAGATGGGAATGCCCGCCGATATGGGCAATCGCGTCATGCACTCGACATTCTCTGCGCCAGGCGTCTCGTTCATGGCGTCGGACTCGCAGCCGACGACGACGTATGGCGACGGTCCGATCTCGCTCTGCGTATCGGCCGACAACGAAGCCGACGCAAAGCGCGTCTTCAATGCGCTTTCGACCGGCGGCAAGGTCGAAGTGCCGCTCGACAAGGCGTTCTGGGGCGCGTTGTTCGGCATGTTCACGGACAAGTACGGCATCGACTGGATGGTCACGTGCGAGGCGGCATCATAGCTGCGATGGCAAATCCATTCGTCCACGTCGAGCTGAGCACGAGCGATGTCGCGAAGGCGAAATCGTTCTACGGTTCGCTCTTCGACTGGAAGCTCGAGGATGTCGATATTCCGGGGGGACCCACGTACACGATCGTCGGCGTCGGCGACACGGGGACGGGAGGCGGCATGATGAAGCATCCGGTCCCCGGAGCGCCGTCGGTGTGGCTCGCATACGTCCACGTCGACGACATCAATGCCGCGACAAAGAAAGCGCGCGACCTCGGGGCGAAGATCGCCCGCGACGTGACGGAAGTGCCGGGCTTCGGCTGGCTCGCGATAATCGTCGATCCGACCGGAGCGGAGCTGGGGTTATGGAAAGCAGCGCCGAGCACATAATCGATACGCCGGTTGGCTTGCTCGTCGCACGCGCGGGCGAAGATGGGATATCCGAGCTTCTTTTCGCTCGCCGCAGTCGGCGAGCCAAACCGGCGAGCGGAGATCCATCCGCCCGCCGGCATATCCGCGCGATCGAGGCGCAGCTCGTCGAGTATTTCGACGGCGAGCGCAAGACGTTCGATGTTCCACTTCGACCACAAGGGCCGCCGTTCCACATGCGCGTGTGGAACGCGCTGCTCGGCATCCCTTACGGGGAGACGATCTCCTACGGCGAGCTCGCCACGCGCGTCGGCGATCCGTCGGCGGCTCGCGCCGTCGGCGCAGCGAACGGCGCGAATCCGATCGCCATCGTGATCCCGTGCCATCGCGTCATCGGCTCGGACGGCAAGCTCGTCGGTTACGGCGGCGGGCTTTGGCGGAAGCGGACGCTCCTCGATCTCGAATTCGGCCGGCTGACGCTCGTCAAGGTTTGACGAGCGGGTTTTTCCACGCGAACGCGCCCTTCGGGTTCGGCTTCACCCAGACGACCAGATCCCAGCTCGATGGGAACTCGAAGATCTTTTGCACCGACGACGTCGATTTCGCCTTTCCCATCTTCACGAGCGTCGCCGCGGACGGGTTCTCAGGATCCCCGCCGCCCTTCCTGAAATCGGGCGCCATGATGTAGTTGTCGTACGTCGGCTTGCCCGACTTCGGATCGGTGCCGACCCAGTGGACGTGCTCGTCGAACTCGAACCAGCGGCCGGGATTGACGCCGAACATCGTCGGCCGTGCGGCTCCCG
>JANWLL010000158.1 GCA_025450855.1 Vulcanimicrobiia bacterium | reverse complement strand
CTCGACCGCTCCCTTCAGATCAGGTCGCGAAGAACGAGTAGAACAGCTGCGGCAGGACGCCCATCAGGATGACGCCCGCGACCCCGGCAGCGACCGCTATCCAGGGCACGAGTGCGTTGCCGGCCGGCGCCGATGCGCCGTCTTCCAACGGCGAGAACATCGCCCACACGACCTTGAAGTACACGTAGAACGATACGAGGGTGCCCAACACGAGCACGACCGCCATCGCGATGCCCCACGGACCGGCGGCGATCGCCTGACCTAGGAGCAGCACCTTCCCGATGAAGCCGGCGGTCGCCGGAATGCCGGCGAGCGAGAACATGAAGACGGTCATGCACGCCGCGACCCACGGCCGGCGCCAGAACATGCCGCGATACGAATCGATGTCCGCGACCGACTCCGACCCGTCACCGACGAGCGCGATCACGGCGAACGCTCCGAGGTTCATGAACGCGTATGCCGCGAGGTAGAAGACCATCGTCGACAGCCCCGACCCGGTGACGCCCGCGAGCGCGAGGACGACGTAGCCCGCCTGCGCGATGCTCGAATACGCCAACAGCCGCTTGAGATTCGTCTGCGCGATCGCGCCGACGTTGCCGACGATCATCGAGAGGATCGCGATCGCCCACAGCGGCGCGAGCGCCGGCACGTCGTGGCCGAAGACGACGTAGACGAAGCGCGCGAGCACCGAGAATGTCGCCGCCTTCACCGCGACGGCCATGAATGCGGTGATGGCGATCGGCGACCCTTCGTAGACGTCCGGCGTCCACACGTGGAACGGCGCGAGCGCGAGCTTGAACCCGACGCCGACGATGAAGAGCGTGAAGCCGGTGATGAACAGCATCGACGGCGACGCTGCGGCGTGCGCGATATCCGTCAGCGCGACGCTGCCGCTCGCGCCGTAGAGCAGCGCCGATCCATAGATGAGGAAGCCGGACGCGAGCGACCCGAGCAGCACGTACTTGAGCGCCGCCTCCTGCGACGCGGGCCGGCCGAGGCCGGTGCCGGCCAGGATGTAGAGCGCGAGCGAGAGCTGCTCGATCCCGAGGAAGATGACGATGAGGTTGGTCGCGGCAGCCATGATCATGCCCCCGACCGCGCAGAACACGAGCAGCGACGAGTAGGCCGCGGGGCTCGCGCCGTCTTCCGCGTCGCGAACGAGCGAAAGAAGCAGCGACGCGGCAAGCGCGACGAGGATGATCGCATCGAACGCCCACGAGAACCGGTCGGTCGCGAAGGCGCCGCCAAACGTCGTCGCCGGATGACCGAACTGCATCACGACCCTGACGAATGACACGATGCAGCCGGCGATGCCGATCGAATAGAGCATTCTTCGCGTCGCTCGCCTCGATACGAGATCGACGAGCAGGATGAGCAAGCCCGTCGCGACGAGCGCCACGAGCGGTGCGATCACACCGAAATCGATCTGCGGTGCGGCGATCTGCGTCATCGCGTCTCGTATGACCGGAGGTGCCCGAAGATCGGCGGAGATGTCCTAGACGTGACAACCGCCGGCCAGACACCGAAGAATATGATGGCGGCCAGCAGCGGTGCGACGACCAGTAACTCGCGCGGTCTCAGCTCCATCGCCGCGGGCGCGCCCGCCGGCACGCGGTACTCGCCGTGCATGGCCGCTTGATAGAGCCGCAGCGCGTACACGCTCGCGATGACGATCGCCAGCAGCGAGATCGCCGTGACGACCGGTTGCGTCTGCCACGATCCGACGAGGATCAAGAACTCACCGGCGAAGCCCGATAGGCCCGGCAAGCCGAGCAGCGCCATCGCGGCGATGAGCATCAAAGCTTGGAGCCGCGGCGCTTTCGCGGCAAGCCCGCCGAAGGCGAAGAGATCGCGCGTCCCCACGCGCTCCTCGATGAAGCCGAGCATGATGAACAGCGCTGCGGAGATGAGCCCGTGACTGACGATCATGAGCACGCTCGCTTGCAGCGACGTGATGTCGAACGCGAAGAGCGCGAGGAGCACGAGGCCGAGATGCGAGAGCGAGGTGTACGCCACGAGCGTCTTCATATCGGTCTGCGCCAGCGCGGCGAAGGCGCCGTACAAGATCGAGACGAGTGCGATGCCGAGCATGAGTGGGGCCCACGCGTGAGCCGCGTCAGGGAACAGCGGCAGCGCGAAAACGATGAAGCCGTAGAGGCCTGCCTTGCTCTGGATGCCGGAGATCATGGCGACGAGCGGCGGCGGCGAATGCGTGTACGTCGGCGGCATCCACGCGTGGAACGGGAAGGCCGGCGTCTTCACCAAGAACGCGATCGCGAACGCGCCGAACAACCACCACTGCAGCGCCGGGGCGACGGCGAACGTCGAACCGAGCACTTCGAACGTGTGCGTCACGACGACGAGCCCGACGACGCCGAGCAGCAGCACGAGTCCGCCCGCGCCGTTGTAGATGAGATACGCCCACGCCGCGCGCCGCGCATCGGGAGAGCCGGTGTATCCCGCGAGCAGCACGAACACCGGGATGAGCATGAGATCCCAGTAGACGTAGAAGACGAGCAGATCGGCAGCCGTGAACAGCCCGAGCAGCGTCGACTCGAACGTCAACAGCAAGAACATGAAACCGCGTTGGCGCTGCGCGTCGCCGTACGACCACGCCGCCCAAATCGCCGGCACGGCGACGAACGTCGTGAGCAAGACGAACCAGATGCTCGTCGCGTCGACGCGCACGTGATACGCCGCCGTCCACGGCCCGACGATCCACGGATGGATGCTCGACGTCGTCGCCGTACCGCCGAGCACGAAGTAGCCGGCCGCGAACCCGAGGCTCATACCGAGCGTGAGGACCGCGCCGAGGATCGGCAGGATGCGGACCCATTGGTTGCCGCGCGGCACGAGCAGCGTCAGCAGTCCGAATGCGAAGGGCACGAGCGGGAATACGTCGATGAGCTGCATGTCAGCGCGCCCCCACATCGTGCAGGCCGAAAATGACGAAGTAGAGCAGGAGCGACGCGCCGATGGCGATCGTCAGCCCGTAGCGCCGCAGGTATCCGGTCTCCCATCCGCGCGACAGGCCGCCGAGGGCGCTCGTCGCCGCGGCGAGCGCCTGTGGTACGCCCGCGATGACGGCGCGTTCGAAGAAGACGCCGCACGCTTGCGCGAGCGCGTATGCCGGCACCTCGAACATGAGATGGTATATCGCGTCGACGTGATAGGCGTCGAGCAGGAGCAAACGGAGCCCGCCGAGCCGTCGCGATACGTCGGCCCGCAACTGCGGCGATATGACGTACATCGCGTAGGCGGTGACGATCGCCGCCGCGACGATCATGAGCGTGCCGAGCACGAGCGGCCAATCGAAGTCCGCGAGCGACAACGGCAAGATCGCGTCGGGGAACGCGCCCGCGAGCAGCGCGCTGAACGTATCGTGCCCCGGCAGGACGAGGAAGCCGCCGATCGTAGCGAGCACCGCGAGGATCGCCACCGGGATCTCCATCGCCGGTACGCGCTCGACGTGCGGCTCGACGCTGCCGCGGTATTCGCCGGCGAACGTCGAGAAGAAGAGGCGGAACATGTAGAACGCGGTGAGCGCCGCGGCCGCGACGCCGACGGCGAAGAGCCACGGATGGCCGAGCGCCGCGGCTTGGTCGAGGATCGAGTCCTTCGAGAAGAAGCCGGAGAAAGGCGGCACGCCGGCGATCGCGAGCGTCCCCGCGAGGAACGTCCAGAAGGCGAACGGCATGCGCTTGCTGAGGCCGCCCATCTTGCGGATGTCCTGCTCGCCGCCGAGGTTGTGGATGACGATGCCCGCCGCCATGAAGAGCAGCGCCTTGAAGAACGCGTGCGTCAGGAAGTGGAAGGCGCCGGCGGTGTACGCGCCGATGCCGACCGCCAAGAACATGTAGCCGATCTGGCTCATCGTCGAATATGCGAGCACGCGCTTGATGTCGTACTGGACGCAGCCGATCGTCGCGGCGAAGAGCGCCGAGGCCGCGCCGACGATCGCGACCGCCTCCGCAGCGGCCGGCGCGCGATCGTAGATCGGATGGCAGCGCGCGACGAGGTAGACGCCCGCCGTCACCATCGTCGCGGCGTGGATGAGAGCGCTCACCGGCGTCGGACCTTCCATCGCGTCCGGAAGCCAGGTGTGCAGCGGCAGTTGCGCGGATTTCGCGACCGCGCCGACGAGCAGCCAGATGCCGATCCAGTCGAGCGCCGACGTGCCGAACGCGCCCGTCCGAGCGAAGACGACGGCGAACGACTGATCGCCGACGTGCGCGAACATGAGGAAGATCGCGATCATGATGCCGACGTCGCCGATGACGTTCATGATGAGCGCCTTGCGCGCGGCGAGCACGGCGGACTGCCGGTCGTAGTAGAAGCCGATCAACAGGTACGAGGCGAGGCCCACGCCGCCCCAGCCGACGAGCAGCCACAAGAAGCCGTCCGACATGACGAGCAAGAGCATCGAGAACACGAACAGGTTCATGTGCGCGAAGAACGTGCGGTAGTTCGCGTCGTGCCCCATGTAGCCGACCGAATACAGGTGGATGAGGAAGCCGACGCCCGTGATGACGAGCATCCACGTCAGCGCGAGCGGGTCGATCCAGATCCCAAAGCCGATGTGCGCCTGGCCGACGAGCGCCCACGTGCCGAACTGCAGGTCGATGCGCTGCGCGGCGACCGGAAGGTGCCAGACGTGCGCGGCGAGGCCGACCGTCAACGCGAACGCCGCGAATACCGACGTGCATCCGATGACGGCCGAAACGGAGCGCGGCAATCGCGGGCCGACGAACGCGATCAGCAGGCAGCCGAGCAGCGGCGCGAAGAGGATCTGGGGGGCGATATTCGCGACGACTGCGTCCATCAGCCCCTCAACACCGAAATGTCGTCGACGTCCACGTCAGGCCGGCGTCTGAACACCATGACGACGATCGCAAGGGCGATCGCCGCTTCGGCCGCGGCGACGGTGATGACGACGAAGACGAACACCTGGCCCGACATATCGGAGAAGTTGCGCGCGAACGCCGCCAGCACGAGGTTGCCGGCGTTCCACATGAGCTCGACCGCCATGAGCATCGTCAGCGGATTGCGCCGCACGAGAAAGCCGATGAGTCCGATGACGAACATCGCAGCGGAAAGCACGAGATAGTCGTCGAGCGGGATCAGCGGCATCAGGAGCGCGCTCCCGTCTCACGCCGTCCAGCCATCATGACGACTCCGATGATCGCCACGAGCAGCACGAAGCCGGTCGCCTCGAACGCGAAGACGTGCGTCGTCAGCAGCTGGACGCCGAACGTGCCGACGGTTCCGAGATCCGGCGCCGCCTTGGCGGCCGCCGGCGTCCAGTCCGCTTGGATGCCCCACGCGATGAAGCCGAGCGCGACGAGTCCCGCGATGACCGCCTGCCCAGCCTGCTCCGGAAGCTTGTTCGCGGTGCGCTCGATCGGATCGCTGCCGACGGTCAGCAGCGCGATCACGAAGAGGAAGAGCACGAGGATCGCGCCCGCGTAGATGATGATCTGGATCATCGCCAAGAACTCGGCCGAGAGCGTCAGGAACAGCACCGCGAGCGCCGCGAAATTGACGATGAGCCCGACGACCGAATGGACGGGATGCCTGCTCACGACGACGCCGATCGCCGAGAGGACTAAGACGGCGGCGCACGCGGCGAAGAGCGCCGTCACGCGGCCCCGCCTTCGACGCCGGGATCCGTCTCGAACGCCGATTCCGTGTTCGCGAGGTGCTGCGTGAACGGGTCGTTGACGAGCAGCTTGTCTTTGCCGAACACGAGCCGCTCGCGCGTGAAGTCGGCGATGTCGAAGCGGGGCGTCAGCACGATCGCATCAGTCGGGCACGCCTCTTCGCACCAGCCGCAGAAGATGCAGCGCAGCATGTCGATCTCGTAGCGGTAGCCGTAACGCTCGCCGGGCGACGTCGGCTTTTGCGGATCGTTCTCCGCGCCGATGACGGTGATCGCGTTCGCCGGGCACGCGACGGCGCACAGCTCGCAGCCGATGCAGCGCTCGAGGCCGTCGTCGTACTTGCGCAGCTCGTGGACACCGCGGAAGCGCTCCGCATGCGGATACGGCTCGCGCGGATAGTCGATCGTCACCTTCTTGCGGAACAGATACTTGAGCGTCGTCAGCATGCCGACGACGAGCCCTCTCACCGCGCGGATCATGCTCGCACCAGCGCCACGACTGCGGCGGTGATGATGAGGTTCCCCACCGCGACCGGCAGCAAGATCTTCCAGCCGAACGCCATGAGGCGGTCGTAGCGCAGCCGCGGCAGCGTCGCGCGCACCCAGAAGAACATGAAAATGAAGAAGCATATCTTGAGGACGAACCAGAGCACGGATATGAGCGGGAACTGGGCGACGAACGGACCGTCGCCGCCGCCGAGGAAGAGCACGGTCGCGATCGCCGAGACGGTGATCATGTTGATGTACTCGGCGACGAAGAACGTGCCGAAGCGTAGGCTCGAGTATTCGGTGTGGAAGCCGGCGACGAGTTCGGTCTCGGCTTCAGGCAGGTCGAACGGGGCGCGGTTCGTCTCCGCCGTCGCCGTGATGCCGTAGATGATGAACGCGATGAACTCCGGGATGACGTACCAGAAGTGATGCGCGCTCTGCGCCGCGGCGATGCCGGCGAGGTTCGTCGTGCCCGCGAGCAGCAGCACGCTGACGACCGCGAGGCCCATCGACAGCTCGTAGGAGATCATCTGTGCGGTCGAACGGATCGCCCCGAGCAGCGGCCACTTGCTCTGCGACGCCCAGCCGCCGAGCGAGATGCCGTAGACGCCGATCGCGGAAGCGGCGAGGACGAACAGGATGCCCGGGCCCGGATTCGCGATGGCGATGGGATCGCCGTTCGGAAGGACGCCGATCGGGATGACCGCCCAGGCGAGCAGCGCGGTGAGTACCGCGAGCGCGGGCGCGAACTTGTAGATGACCTTGTCCGCGGTGACGGGAGTCAGGTCTTCCTTCAATACGAGCTTCACGGCGTCGGCAGCCGGCTGCATGAGACCCCACGGTCCGCACCACGTCGGTCCGACGCGCATCTGGAACCAGGCGAGCACCTTGCGCTCGGCGAGCATCGTGTACGCGAACGCCGTCATGACGACGAAGATCATGACGAGCGACTCGATGGCGACGACGATCGTCTCTTTCGCGTTCGGGTTCGCGAGGAGCGCGTTCATGCCGACGCCTCCCGCGCTTGCGCGACCTTCTCGACGGTCGCCCAGCCGAAGCCGGTCTCCTCGAGCAATCTGTTCTCCGGCGCTTCGGGCATGTCGGCGAGGACGAGCGCGACGCCGACCGGCGCTTGATCGCCGACGCATGCTTCCACTTCGATCGTGCCGCCCGGTCCGCTCAAGCGCACCCGCTCGCCCGTGACGACGCCCATGCGCGACGCGTCGGCGATGCTGAAGACCGCGAACGGTTTTGGACGCATCTCGGCTAGACCGGGATCGTGCGCGGCCGCGCCGCCGCCGGCGTAGAGATGCGGGATCGGACAGATCATCAAACGGCGATGGGTCGCGTCGACTTGATCGGCGGTCGACGACGGTGCGTCGGCGATGCTCGGCCGCGGCAACGGCGCATCTTTCGCCCGCATCGCCATCGCCCTCGCTTCGGCGGCGAGCAGATCGACGAAGAGCTCGTCCGCGTCCGCGCGGACGGCGTTCGGTTTGCCGAGTGCCGTCGCGAGGCTCGCGAGGATCTGAGAATCGGTGTAGACGCCGACGGGCGGCTCGACCGCCTGCGCGAATGCTTGGCGCCGACCTTCGAGGTTCGTCGTGTGACCTTGCTTTTCGGCGAACGACGCGGCGGCGAAGACGACGTCTGCGTGCGACGCGGTTTCCGTCATGAAGAGGTCGACGGCCATGAGGAACCCGACGCGTTCGAAAGCGGCGCGAGCGAGCGTGCCGTCGGCGCCGGTCAAAGCCGGATTCGCGCCGACGACGACGAGCGCGTCGAGCTCGCCGCTAGCGGCGGCCGCGAGCATCTGGGTCGTCGTCATCCCGGGCGCGCCTTGCGCCTCGGCGTAGCCGGGACCGAGGTTCGGCACGCAGCCGGCGGCCTCGGCGCCGCGTGCATTGCCCATCGCGCCGACGACGAGGACCCCCACCTGGTGATCGTAGCGGGCGAGCGTCTCCATGAGCCGCTCGAGCGATGCCGCACCGGCGACGTTGCGCCCGTTGTGGATCGCGACGATCTTCTCGGCATCGACGAGCTGCTGCGCGATGTCGGCGACGAAGCCGTCGCCGGATTCCTCTCGTCCGTGATGGACGGTATCGGCGAGCTGCTCCATGAGCTCGGCTATGGCCCCCGGCGGATATTCGACGTGCTGCACGGCCACCAGATAGTCGGGCTTGTACGGCCCGATGTGCATGAGCTTCGCGCCGCGCCTGGCGACCGCGCGTCGCAGACGCAGATCGAGCACGGGCGCCTGCTCGGGCGTGAACGTGCCGAAGACGAGGACGAGGTCGGCGTCGTCGATGTCGGTGAGGCTCGCGCCGAAACGCGCCGGCGACGCGAAGCGCTGGATATGGGTGCGGTAGTCGATGTTGTTCGTGCCGAGCACGTCGCGCGCGAACTTCTGGAGCGCGAAGGCCTCTTCGTCGGAGAGCCGGCCGCCGCCGATGACGCCGACCTTGCCGGCGGCCGCCGCGCTGCCGAGCCGCTGCGCCGCGTACGCGAGCGCTTCATCGAACGAGACGGGACGATGTTCGCCGTCGCGGCGCACGAGCGGTTGGCGCAGCCGAGCCGGCGAGTACATATAGTTGAAGGAATAGCGTCCGCGGTCGCACAGCCAGCCGTCGTCGACTTCAGGGTTCTCGCGCGTGAAGGTGCGCATGACGTGGCCGAAACGCGTGTCGATGCGGAAGTTGCAGCCGACCGAGCATTGCGTGCAGACCGAGTCCGCGCGGCCGAGGTCCCACGGACGCGAGCGGAAGCGATACGCCTTGCTCGTCAGCGCGCCGACCGGGCAGATCTCGGTCGTGTTGCCCGAGAAGTACGACCGGTAGCCGCCGCCGTCGCGAGTCGAGATAAGCGATTTGTGGCCGCGCTCGGCGACGATGAGGTTGCGTTCTTGCGCTATCTCGTCATCGAAACGCGTGCAGCGTCGGCACAAGATGCAGCGCTCTTCGTCGAGGACGATCGTCGGTCCGAGGTCGACGCGTTTCGGCTTGTGGAGCTTCGGCTCGGTGAGCCGGCTCGCACCCGCGCCGTACGACATCGTGTAGTCTTGGAGATCGCACTCGCCGCCCTTGTCGCAGATGGGGCAGTCGAGCGGATGGTTGAGCAGCAAGAACTCGAGGACGCCGCGCCGCGCCTCGGCGACGCGTGCGGTCGATGTGTGGACGACCATGCCTTCCGTCACGCGGGTCGCGCACGCGATCTGGAGCTTCGGCATCTTCTCGATCTCGACGAGGCAGATGCGGCACAAGCCCGCGGGATCGAGCTTCGGATGCGAGCAGTAGACCGGGATCTGCGTGCCGATGAGCTTCGCGGCGTCGACGACGAGCATTCCCTCCGGTACGGAGATCTCGTTGCCGTCGATGACGACCTTGACGTTCGGACGCGCGGGCGTTTTCTTTGCCATCAGGCGGCGCTCTCGCTCGAACCGGCGCCGAGGGGGCAGCGCGCGAGCTTCACGTGCGCGGCGAACTCGTCGGGAAAGCGCTTGAGCACCGACGACAAGAACGGCATGATCGAGTCGCCGAGCGGGCAGAGGTTCGTGCCGGTGATGGTCGTGTTGATCGTGTTCAAGATGCGTAAGTCCGCGTCGGTGCCTTCGCCGGCTTCGAGGCGCGCGACGAGCCGGTGCACCCACTGGCCGCCTTCGCGGCACGGGGTGCACTGGCCGCAGCTCTCCTTTTCGAAGAAGCGGACGAGCGTCATGCTCGAGCGGACGAGGCACGCGGTGTCGTCCATCACGACGACCGCGCCCGAGCCCAGCATCGTGCGCTTGGCGGCGAGCGACTCGTAGTCGTAGCCGGTATCGAGATCTTCCTCGAA
This sequence comes from Vulcanimicrobiia bacterium, assembly GCA_025450855.1. GTDB lineage: Bacteria > Vulcanimicrobiota > Vulcanimicrobiia > Eremiobacterales > Eremiobacteraceae > JANWLL01. The sequence goes on along the minus strand of JANWLL010000158.1, from coordinate 35 downwards.
GATCGCTGCCGAAGATCCGCCGCCGGGTTGGATCG
>JANWLL010000157.1 GCA_025450855.1 Vulcanimicrobiia bacterium | reverse complement strand
TGTTGCCGCTCGCGCTGGCCGGCGACCGCGCGACCGCATCGACGCCGCCGCCCGTGCCGTTATCGGTCCGGATCAAGCAGAAGCAGGCGATCATCGAAGCGACGCGGCGCAAGCTCGAGGCGAGCCAGCGGAACCTCCACCAAGCGCGCTACAAAGTATTGACGATCTCGCAAGCGCTCGACGAGACGAACGCGAGCATCGCACGCGTCAACGGCGACCTCACTCTGCTCGGCGGCGACATCGGCGCGACCGAGCGGCGGCTCAAGGTGCGCAAGACGCAGCTCGCCGCCGTCCAATCGAGCCTCGACCTCCATCGCCAGTCCCTCGACTACCGGCTCGTCGACGTCTACGAATACGGGCCGACGACGTACCTCGAAGCACTCCTCGACTCGTCGTCGTTCGTCGACTTCATCCAGCGCTGGGACTACATCCACTACATCATCAAAGCCGACAGCGATCTCATCAACGTCATCAACAAGGACGAGGCGGCGTACGAACGCGTCGTCGCAGCGCTCGAGCAGACGGAGAACCAGCTGAGCGAGCAGCAGCTCGAACAGCAGCGCGCGCGCCAACAGCTCGGCGCGCTCGCCGACGAGCGCCAGCAGCTCCTCTCGGTCGCGCAGGCGCAGCGCAACGTCGTCGCGCAACAGGTGTACGAGCTCGAAAATCTTACCGCTGCGGAAGAAGCGCGTTTGCAAGCGCTCATCATCGAGAAGCAGCGCGAAGATGCGCTTGCCGTCGAACGCGCGAAACTCGCCGCCTGCCAGGCGCGCAGAGCCGCTGCGGTCGCCGCAGGACTGCCGGCGCCGAAATGCATTCCCGGCCTCGGAGGCCCGGTCCAATTCGCTTGGCCCGTGCGCGGTCCGATCACGTCGCCGTTCGGGATGCGCGTCGATCCGGTGACCGGTCGATATCAGCTGCACTCCGGCATCGACATCGGGGCGGATTACGGTGTGCCGATCACGGCGTCAGCCGACGGCAGCGTCATCTACGCCGGATGGTACGGCGGCTACGGTTACGCGATCATCATCGATCACGGCGGCGGGTGGTCGACGCTGTACGCACATTGCTCCGCGATGTACGTCTCGGCCAACCAGCCCGTGCGTCAGGGTCAAGTCATCGGCGCCATCGGGGCGACCGGTTGGGCGACCGGTCCGCACCTGCACTTCGAGATCCGCCGCAACGGCGTACCGCTCGACCCGCTCTCTAAGCTTTAACGGTCGACCGTAAGGTCGACCGCTCCGGAGGACGCGCGACAGCGCTAAACCTTGCGGAGCCAGCAGACGTTACAATAGATATAAGCCAGGCCGCGATTGGGTAGGCCTTGAAATAAGGACCTCTCGCGGCCCCGATGCCTGTCCCGCGTTTTGTTGAAAGGAAACTCCGTCCACCGTGCCCGTCAAAGCCCGCATCTTCACCGTCTTCATCCTCGTCGCGGCCGTCCTCGCGGCGGTCTGGTTCGGATACGTCCGTCGATCAGCCGATGACAACCCGGTTCACCACATGCTCGTCGCCTACGAGGCGAACGGGTTCGGCAGCGATGGTGCCGACGGGGGCGCTCAGTCGCTCACCGACGAGCAAGACGTCGCGATCCTCGACTACAGCTACGAGAAGCTGCAAGAGTCGTACTACAAGCCGGTCGACTCGAGCATCCTCGTTCACGGCGAGCTGAGCGGGCTGACGGCGTATCTCAAGGCACAGCACGTCGCCGGCGCGCTCGGCGCGGGAGCCGATCCGAGCGAAGAGGGCGCCAACTCGCTGCTCCGCTCCGCGTTCGCGACCTACGGCGCCAAGTACGGTGACGACAATCTCACCTTCGCGGCCGTCTCGGGCATGCTGAACTCCCTCGGCGACCCATACACCGTCTTCCTCGACCCGCGTGACAACCGGTCGCTCACCGAGCTCATCGACGGCGGCAACTTCGGCGGCATCGGCATCTACATCGGCCAGGACGACAAGTCGAAGCAGACCGTCATCATCGAGCCGATCACCGGAACGCCGGCCGATCGCGCGGGGCTCAAAGCGGGCGACATCATCGTTTCGGTCGACGGCCATTCGACCAAGGGCCTCCAGCTCGATCCGGTTATGAACCTCATCCGCGGCAAGGCCGGAACGACCGCACACCTGCTCGTGCAGCGCCAAGGACAAACGACGCACACGTATGCGGTGACGCGCGAAGAGATCCACGTGCCATCCGTCGCCTACCGGATGCTCGACCACGACGTCGGCTACATCCAGCTGTTCGATTTCGGCGACACGTCGGCGGAAGAAGTGAACACGGCGCTCGCCAAGCTGTCGGGTCAGGGCGCGAAAGCGTTCGTCCTCGACCTCCGCAACAACGGCGGCGGCCTGCTGAACGCGGCGGTCGACATCTCGTCGAAATTCATCGCCGACGGTCCGATCGTGTCGATCATCGATCGCAGCGGCCGTATCGAGACGCGCGATGCGAACGGCGACGCCATCTCGCCGAAACCGCTCGTCGTGCTCGTCAACCAGTTCTCGGCGAGCGCCTCGGAGATCACGGCCGGCGCGATCCAAGACACGAAAGTCGGAGCGCTCATCGGCGTCAAGACGTTCGGCAAGGGCGTCGTCCAGACGATCTATCCGCTGCCGGGCTTGAGCGCCATCAAGATCACGACCGCTCGGTATGTGACGCCGGCAGGGCGCGACATCAACAAGAAGGGCATCGTTCCGAACATCGTTGTCCCGATGGATCCGCGGCTCGTCGGCATCCCGACGCGAGACGTCCAGCTGCGTGCCGCCCTCGAGGACATCAAGAAACAGCTCGCGCTCGCGCATTAGAGGTCTTCGACACGTGAATAGTCGCCGATACACCGCGGCGTTCGCCGCCGCACTGCTCGTCACGGCCCTCGGTTGGGCCGTCTCGGCGAACGCCGACGACGTCAACCGCGCGATGCTCGATTTCGCGTTCTCGCGCGCGCAAACGCAGTTCTACAAGCCGACGTCGGATCAGGCGCTCCTCGACGGCGCCGTCTCAGGCATGCGACTCGCGGTCGCGGCGAAGCACGGCGATCCGAGCAAACTGCCGGCGCTGCGTTCGCGCAACAATCAAGCCGCCGACACGATCCAGCTCAACGACGAGCTGGCGTTCGCGTCGGTCCGCTTCGACAAGACGGTCGGCGAGAAAGAGCTCAGCTACGCCGCGATCAAAGGCATGATGGAGTCGCTCCACGACCGGTGGACCGTCTTCATGGACCCGAAAGAATATCGCGGCCTCAACGAGGGGCTCGACGGCGGGAACTTCCCCGGCGTCGGCGTGTTGATCGACATCGATCAGGCGACGCAATCGCCGCAGGTCGTCCAGACGATCGACGGCGGCCCCGCGGCGAAGGCCGGCGTCGAGACGGGCGACATCTTGCTCGCCGTCAACGGCAAACCGACGAAGGGCCTTTCGCTCGATCAAGACAGCGGCTTGCTGCGCGGCAAGGAAGGGACGCCCGTCGATCTGACGGTGTCGCGCAAAAGCAGCACTCAGCCGCTTTCGTTCCATGTCTTGCGCGCGAATATCCATGAGCCGAGCGTCGTCGGCACGGTCATCGACGGCGACATCGGCTACGTGCGCGTCTCCGTCTTCGGATCGACCACCGGTCAAGAGATGTCGGACGCCCTTTCGAAGCTCGATGCGCAGGGCGTCAAAGGCTACGTCCTCGACCTGCGCAACAACGGCGGCGGTTATCTCGACGCGGCGATCGACGTCTCTTCGAAGTTCATCCCCGACGGCCCCATCGTCTCGATCGACAGCCGCACCCAGCCGCTGACGACGTTCGACGCGGACGCGACGTCGGTCGCGATGCGCCCGCTCGCCGTGCTCGTCAACGGATTCACCGCGAGCGCATCCGAGATCACGTCCGGCGCTATCCAGGACTCCGGTGCCGGCGTCATCGTCGGCACGCGCACGTTCGGCAAGGGCGTCGTCCAGACGATCTATCCGATGCCGGACGGCAGCGCCGTGAAGATCACGACCGCGCGTTATCTGACGCCGAAGGGCCGCGACATCAACTCGATCGGTATCGCGCCGGATATCCTCGTGCCGGATGTGAACCCGAGCGATCTCGGCAACCCGCAAACGGACACGCAACTGCAGCGCGCGGCGGCGTATATCGAGTCCAAGATCCCGCCCTCTCAATCGTAACCACGCCTCTACCGAAAATAGAGATAAGGGAGCGGTCGAGATTCATCTCGACCGCCGCGACCTTACAGCAAAATGGATGTAGCGGTCGAGCTTTAGCTCGACCGCCGCGGCCTTACAATCGAAGCCGCGAAGGTCGCCCGCCCTCGCCGTTAAACCAATAGGGCATGGCGCAACCCGTTTGGTCGCCCACGGCCGAGCAGATCGAAAAGTCCAACATCACCGCCTTCATGCGATCCGAGAACATCGGCTCGCTCGAAGCGCTGTGGGATTTAGCGCGGACCGATATAGCCGGTTTCTACGACCGGCTGCTGACCTTCATCGGACTGTCGTGGTTCGAGCCGTATCGCGCCGTGCTCGACCTGTCTCGCGGCGTGCCATTCGCGCGGTGGTTCTCGAGCGGCCGATACAACGCGTCGCACAACTGCTTGGACAAGCACGTCACAGCCGGCCGCGGCGACAGCGAAGCGCTCGTCTGGGAAGGCGAGGACGGCGCGGCCCGTTCGTTCACATTCGCGCAACTGCTCGCCGAGGTGTGCCGTCTGGCTGGCGCGTTGCGTTCGCTCGGCGTCGAGTCGGGCGATGCGGTCGGCATCTACATGCCGCTGCTGCCGGAGACGGCGATCGCGCTGCTCGCGATCGGCCGCATCGGCGCTATCGCCGTACCCGCGTTCTCGGGCTACGGAGCGCCCGCGCTCTCGACGCGTCTCGCCGATTCCGGCGCGAAAGTGCTCATCACCGCGGACGGCGTGCCACGTCGCGGCAAGATCGTCGACATGAAGTCGAACGCGGATGCGGCGCTGCGCGATGCGCCGAGCGTTCGCAACGTCGTCGTCGTGCGCCGGACGCGCGCCGACGTGCCGTGGACGCAAGGTCGCGACATCGACTGGGAAGACGCGCTGCAAGCTCAGCCGGACCAACTCGACGCGGTACGAACGGCCGCTAACGACCCGTATCTCTTGCTCTACACGTCCGGGTCCACCGGGAAACCGAAGGGCGCGGTCCACGGCCACGCCGGTTTTCCCGTCAAGGTGCAAGTCGACCAGTTCCTATGCTTCGACGTCAAACCCGGCGACCGGATGCTCTGGTTCACCGACATGGGTTGGATGATGGGGCCGTTCCTCGTGCTCGGCG
>JANWLL010000156.1 GCA_025450855.1 Vulcanimicrobiia bacterium | reverse complement strand
TATGGTGGTCGTCCGACGAGCCTCTCCTGCTCGCCGGAGCGGTCTTGCGCGTGGGCAGCCGATACCGAGAGGGCGATTTCAACTATGCCGTCTTCCCCATCGATCTACCGCAGCGTCATCGCTTCCATCGCCGTCGCGATCCTCACGATCGCCGCGTTCGTGCTCGCACGGCCCGCGCTTGCGGGAACAACCGGCACGATTTCCGGCTACGTGTTGGTAGGCACCGACACGCCGCTCAGCGGTGCGAAAGTGACCGCCACGTCGCCGACGACATCGGAGTCGACGACCACGGACGCGCAAGGCGCATTCGCGTTCGTCGACCTCCCGCCGGACACGTACGCCCTCATAGCGTCGAAAGACGGATACCTGACGGTCGAACAAGCCGGAGTCACCGTCGTCGCAGACAACGCCGTCAGCGTCCGCCTCGTCACAACGACCCAGCCTAAACTGCTTGCCGGCGTCCAGGTCTTCGCGAAGCCGAGTCTCCTGCGGCCGAGCACCGTTCAAGACGTCTACAACATCCGTGGGAGCGACCAACAGGTATTCAACTCACTCGGCGGCGGCGGTGATCTCGAGAGCGCATATTCGGCGATCGCGTCGCTCCCCGGCACGTTCGTGCCGAGCGGCCAGAGCGGCTGGAACCAGCCGGTTTTCGTCCGTGGCGGCGACTTCACCGAGATCGGCTACGAATTCGACGGCGTGCCGATCAACCGCGCATTCGACCATATACCGACGATGAATCTGTCGGACATGGGAGTCGCCGCACTGGACGTCTACACCGGCGGTGCGCCCGCGAACGCGGAATCGCAAGGCCTATCGGGTTACATCAATCAGGTCGTCAAACAAGGCACGTATCCCGGATTCGCGGACCTCGACGCGGGCATCGGCGCCCCTGCGTACTTCAACAAGCTGAATCTCGAAGCCGGCGGCGCGACGCCCGATAAACGCTTCTCCTATTACGCGGCGTTCGGCGGCTACAATCAGTCCTTCCGCTATTTCGATCAGAACAACGGCGCGGGCATATCGGGTGAATTCGGAATGCCCTTCGACATCGGCGGCGGCCCCAATTGCTTCACGTCGTCAAACCCGTCGAACTTCGCGGGTTGCTATGCGAATCACGCGTTCTTCCAAGCCTTCCCGGCCGGCCCCGGCGGCTTCGTTCTTGGGCCGTACAACATGGGCAAGAACGCCTCGCTCGGCGATCGCGAGAACGTCGTCAACTTCCACTTCCTCGTGCCGCGGCGCAACAGCAGCGATCACGACGACGTCCAGCTGCTCTATGACACCTCGCAGATCACCACGTACACGTACTCGTCGTACAGCGATTGGGGCGGCGCACCGTTCTGGAACGGCATCGACGGCGCGGCCGGCGGCTTCCACTCGCTTATACCGGGCGCCGGATATCCGCTCTTCGCAAGCGGCTTCCAATACGACGGTCCGCTGCTCGGCAGCGTATCAGGAACGCCCGGCGGCGCGATCGACGGCGTCGTGCCGTATCTTTTCCCGAGCGAGGATCAGGCGGGCATCGACGGCTTCGTCCCCGCGAACCAACGTGACGTGACCGAAAATGGGCAGAGCATCGTCAAGGTCGAGTATAAGCACACGTTCGGCACCAATGCGTACGCGCGCGTGTACGGCTACGACTACTACTCGAATGAGTTCATCCATAGCCCGAACGGCAACGACCAGTTCTTCATCTCGACGTCACCCGACTTCGAGCTGTGGACGCACACGCACGGCTACTCGGCGAACTACGTCGATCAGATGAACGCGTACCACCTGTTCGACGTCCAAGTCTCGTACTCGTCGTCGAACAACGTCTTCTTCAACAACGGCCAGATGGCGAACGCGAACCCGCTGAGCCCGCAGTCGTACTTCGCCCCGCTCGTCAGCCAAAGCGCGCCGACGAGCGGTATCTGTTATAACTCGACGCTCCAGCCGGTCTCGTGCGAACCGACCACCGCCTTCGTACTCAACGGCGGCAACCCGCTGTGCAATGGCTTCAACCCGGGCTCGCCCGGTGCGTGCTTCCTATCGTACGGCCTACCATTCGCGCCGGCGCCTCCAGGCTTCGAGTGGCTCGCGGTCGAGAACGGTGCGAACGGCCCGAGCAATTCCGTCACGCCGCGCTTCACGTCGTTCTCGATCGAAGATCAATACCGGCCGACCGACCGCCTCAACGTCAACGCCGGTATCCGCTTCGATCACTTCGCGTTCGACATCCCGTCGACAGCGGGCGGTGCGGCGCGCGCGTTCTGGTTCAACTCATGGAACGCGGTCATGTGCGCGAACAAGGGCTTCAACGGCGGGAACCCCGTCGACGAGACGCTCCTTGGTCTGCCGGCGGGAACGCCGTGCAGTCAGCTCAATCGCGTACTGGGGCCGGGTTGGGTACAGGCGCACCTGACGAACGCATCCGCCGCGGGCGCATCGACGAGCCACAGCGCCTTCCAGCCGCGGCTCGGCGCGACGTTCGACGCAGGCGACGATGATGTGTTCCGCGCGTCATGGGGCGTGTACGCTCAAGCGCCGGCGACGCGCGCGATCGAGAACGACGCGCTCCAGCAGGACTTGCCGGACTTCATCGGACCGCACTTCTTCGCGCTCGGCCAGACGACACCGGTGCGCGACCTGCGGCCGCCGGTCTCGTATAACGCCGATTTCTCCTGGGAGCATCGCTTCAAGGGCAGCGACGTCGCGTTCAAGCTCACTCCGTTCTACCGGCGCACGCGCGATCAGGTGCAATCGTTCTTCATCGATCCGACGTTCGGCACGACGACCGACATCAACGCCGGCCGCCAGACGAGCTTCGGCGCCGAGTTCATGTTGACAAAGGGCTCGCCGGACGCCAACGGCTTGTCATGGCAGCTCGCGTACACGTACACGCATAGCCGCATCGAGTATGCCGCGCTGCCGAACGGCTCGACATTGCTCTCGGGGGTCAACGCCGCGATCCAACAGTACAACTCGTACACGTCTGCGTGCGCGGGCGCGTCGCCGTCGACGAACCCGAACAGCCTCTGCGGCGTGTTCGGTAGTACAAACGCTGTTCCGACCGAGCCTTGTATGCCGTCGGGATGTACTGGCGTCGCCAACCCGTACTTCAACGCGCCGGTCCGTCCGCTGCTCGATCCGTTCGGATCGTATCCGACCTTCGACGTCATCCCGACAGGTCTCCAGCTGACGGTCGCGAGCTACGGCGTCCCCGACTACACGTCTTTCGCCGCGACGTACCGTCACGAAAAGTGGTCGTTCACGCCGCTCGTCGAGCTGCTAGCCGGGCCACGGTACGGCGGTCCGGAACAGCAGATCGGTATCGACCCGGCGAGTTGCCAATCACTGCCGAGCGGAACCGTATCGGGCGACAAGCGCTACCCGTTCGGCGGTAGCGGCCTACCGTACGATGCGACGACGTGCTCGAACACGATCTTCATCCCCGATCAAGTGACGGGCAACTTCGACTCACCGGGCGCTTTCCGCCAGCCGTCGCAGCTCACCGTCAACTTCCAAGTCTCGTATCGCGCGACGCCGCAGACGACGCTGCGGCTGACGGCGGTCAACGCGATCCTCAGGTGCTTCGGCGGCGACAGCGAGCCGTGGACGGTGACGAACAGCCACCTGTGCGGCTACGACGTCCTGCCCGGCCACATACCGCCGGTCGGCAACATCTACAACCCCGGCGATACGATCCAACGGGTCGTCCAATTCCCGTACGGCATCGAGCAACAGGCGCAGCCGTCGCCGGCGAACCTCTACTTCGACGTCGAGGTCAAGCTCTGACCTTTGATCACAAAACTCTTCGTCACGCGGCCGACGCTGGCCGCCGTCCTCGTCGCCCTCGCGGCGATCGGCGGCGGCCTCGCCGCATACTCGATGCGCGTCCAAGAGCTGCCCGATATCGTGCCGCCGCTCGCGAACGTCATCATCTTCTACCCCGCGGCATCGCCCGCAGAGATGCGCGACGGCATCGTTCGTCCTATCGAAGACCAGATCGCCGGCGCTCCGCACCTCGAGCATCTCCAAAGCACGATCCAGCAAGGCTTCGCGACGATCCAAGCGGTTTTCGACCTCAAGTCGAGCAGCGCCGACGACATCCTCGAGGTCCAGCGCCGCGTGCAAGCCGCGCAAGCGCAGCTGCCGTCCGACCTGCCGCCGCCGTCGGTCGAAGATTTCGATCCCGGCACCGCCGACGTCGTGCAGATCGACGTCTCGTCGAAGACGCTGTCGCCCGCACGGCTGAGCGCGGACATCACCGACGGCATCGTTCCCGCCATCGAGCAGCTGACCGGCATCGGATACGTCCAAGTGCGTGGGCTCGTCACGCCCGCGATCGAGGTCGCGGTCGATCCGAAGAAGCTCTCGGACAATAACCTCACCATCGACGACGTCGGTGCGGCGATCGCCGGCGGCAGCGTCGCGGGCGCGGGCGGTATCATCGGCGGCACGAAGAGCGAGACGGGGATCGACATCCGCGCCGGCTTGAGCGCCCGCTCCGAAGTCGCACGGTTACCGATCATCGTCGGCGGGCAGTCGATCATCCGCGTGTCCGACGTCGCGACCGTCCGCGATGCCGGCGCGCCCGTCCGCATCGCTTCGTACGTCGGCGGCGATCCCGGCTACGTGCTCCACGTGCAAAAGGCGACGCAAGCGAGTGAGGTCGACGCCGCGAAAGCGGTCATCACCGATCTGCCCGGCCTTCGCCAGCAGTTCCCCGGCGTCACGTTCGACGTCCTCGACGACACCTCGCAGTACACGGCCGATCAGCTTGACGGCGTGCTCCGAACGCTCGCCGAAGCGATCGCGCTCGTGGCCATCGTCATGCTTCTGTTCCTTCGGTCGTGGCGCAACGCCGCGGCGGTGCTCATCGCGATCCCGACGTCGCTCTGCGTCGCACTCGTCGCGATGTCGGTGCTCGGCTTTTCCATCGATACGGTTTCGCTGCTCTCGATGACGCTCATCACCGGCATCCTCGTCGACGACTCGATCGTCGTGCTCGAGAACTCCGAGCGCCATCGCGAAGCGGGCGAGGAACCCGTCCAGGCCGCGATCCTCGGCCGGCTCGAGATCGGTCTCGCGGCGATCGTCATCACGCTCGTCGACGTCGTCGTCTTCGCGCCCATCGCGTACCTGCCCGGGATCGTCGGACGCTTCCTCATCGAGTTCGCGCTCGTCGTGGTCGCGTCGACGCTCGCGTCGCTGCTCGTCTCGTTCACGATCACGCCTGCGCTCGCGGGCAACTGGTCGCTGAAGTCGAGCAAGCGGGGCATGTCGTTCGCCGAGGCGTTCGCCCGCGGCTTCGACCGGGTGCGCGAGTGGTACGAGCAGCGCGCGCTCGTCTGGGCGCTCGATCATCCCTGGATCGTGGGCGTCGTGTCGCTCGCGACGCTTGGCGGCTCGATCGCGCTCATCTGGCCGCTCGGCGTCGTCGGCTTCGACTTCGTCCCCGCGCAAGACCGCGGCGAGATATTCGTCCGGCTCGACTTTCCCGGCGGAACGCCGCTGCGCGTCACCGAGGACGCCGTCCGCGCGATCGAGCGCGAGGTCGACACGATCCCGGACGTCCGCTCGGAGTATGCGATCGCGGGCGCAAGCCAATCGCCCGAAGGCGCTTACCTCGTCGACGGCGCCGTCGGCCAAGTCGACATCCACCTCAAAACAGACCGCGTCCACGACACCGACTACTGGGTGACGTGGATAGGCGAACTCGCGCGGCGTCTCGCGCCTGCCGGCAACGCGGTCGTCATCCCGTCGACGAACGTCCAGGGCGGCACGTCGCAGCCGATCGACTACGTCGTGTCCGACTCGCGCGGCGATCCGGCGAAAGATGCGATACTGATCTTTCGCGCGCTCTCAGCGACGCCGGGCGTCACGAATCCATACGACTCGGCCGGCAGTCTCGCACCGCAGATCGAAGTCTCGTTCGATCGCGACAAAGCACGCCGGCTCGGCGTCGACGTCAACGCTGCGGCCGACGCCATCCGCTCCGCGTTCGGCGGTTTCCGGGCGCTGCAATTCGAGACGCCCGACGGGCTCAAAGAAATCGACGTCGGGTATCCGCCGTCGGAGCAGCGCAGCTCGGCCGGCCTCAAGGCGATCGCCGTCCGGTCGGCGACCGGCGGAACTGTCAAGGTCGGCGACTTCGCAAAGCTGATACCGGTCCTCGCTCCGCGCGCGATCGACCGCGTCGACCGGCGCACCGTCGTCCACCTCACCGCGAACCTCGCGCCGGGCGCTGCGCTCTCGAACGTCCAGTCGGATTTTGACCGGCGCGTCGCTGCTCTGCATCTGCATCCTGGCGTCACCGTCGTGCCGAACTCGCAGGGCGATCAGGCTTTCCTGTCCGACACGAAGCGCGGCATGGCGACCGCGATCGGCCTCGGCCTTGTCCTCGTGTTCCTCTTGATGGCGGCGCTCTACGACTCGTTCGTCTCGCCGTTCATCATCATGTTCTCGGTGCCGCTCGCCGCCGTCGGCGCGGTCGGCGCACTCGCGCTGACGCACGAGACGCTCAACGCTTTTTCGCTCATCGGCACGGTCTTGCTCGTCGGCCTCGTCACGAAGAACGGCATCCTGCTCGTCGACTTCGCCAACCGGGCGCACGCCGCCGGCGCCGGCGCGCTGGGCGCGATCAAGGAGAGCGCGCGCGTCCGCTTCCGGCCGATCATCATGACGACCGCCGCGATGATCTTCGGCATGCTGCCGCTCGCACTCGGACTCGACCCGGCGGTCGCCGCCCGCAAATCGCTCGGCATCGTCGTCATCGGCGGCTTGCTCAGCTCGCTGTTGCTGACGCTGCTCCTCGTCCCCGTCATCTACGTCCGGCTCACGCGCGACCGGCATGCGTAAGCCCGGCGAGCAGGCGCTTCTCAACGCGTATTGGATCCCTCTCAATTTCCAGAACGCGGCGCTTCTGACGATCGCGATCCCCGCGATGCTGCTCCATCTCCGCGGCGTCGACCATCTCCGGACGTACGCGATGCTCGCGAGCCTCGTCGCGTTCATCTCGATGGTCGTGCCGCCGATCGCCGGCGAGATCTCCGACCGGCTCCACCGCAGCGGCAGCCCGCGGCGACCGGTCATCATTCTCGGCGCGCTCGTCAACGCGGCCGGGTTGGTGTGGATGGTCTTCGCGCCGGACGCCGCCGTATTCACGGCAGCGGTCGTCGTCGCGACGATCGGGCAAAACGCGAGCCAAGCCGCGTACTCGGCGCTCATACCCGAAGTCGTGCCTCGCGAGCTGTGGGGAGCCGCGAGCGGTTACCAGGGAGTCGGCGTGCTCGCCGGATCGATCGCCGGTCTCGCTGTCGCCGCGATCGCCGGAGCGAGCGGGACCGATACGGTCCTCTACGTCGCGGCTGCGGTCGTCGTCGCGGGCTCGCTCACGGTCGTGTGGGTGCCCGAAGGTCCGTACGTCGAGGCAGAACACGCCCACGTCTCCGACTGGCGCAACTTCTCGCTCGTCTTCACGTCGCGCTTTTGGACGAACTTCGGGCTCGCACTCCTCGGCACGTTCGTCCTCTTCTTCTTCAGCGACGTCCTCAAGGTGAAGGACGCGTCTACAGGCACATCGCTCGCCGGCATCATGACGCTCGTCGGCGCGATCGTCTCGAGCATCGCTACCGGCTATCTCTCGGATCGCATCCCGCGCAAGGTCGTCGTCGCGGTCGCGGGGATTCCGATGGCGCTCGCCGCGATCGGTTTTGCGGCCGAACCGAACCTGCGCTACATCCTCGTCTTCGCCGTGCTCTTCGGTTTCGGGTATGGCGCGATCGTGTCGACGGGGTGGGCGCTCGCTATCGATTCGGTGCCGGCGCTCGGCAACGTCGCGCGCGACCTCGGGGTGTGGGGCATCGCGGCGAACCTGCCCGCGATCATCGCGCCGCAAGTCGGGAAGTGGATCATCGGTGGCTTCGGCCCGCAGCTCGCGCTCGGCTATCGGACGCTGTTCGTCGCCGCCGGCGCTTCCTTCTTATTGGGCTCCGCGATCGTGCTTCTCACCGGCCGGCGATCCGGCGCCGCGGCCGCCCATCCCGTTTTGCGTCTGCCGCCTTCCGCCGGACCGCTCCAAGCGTTTGCGATGATGCTCATAACGCCGTACTACATGACCGCGTATCGCATCCGCGGTTGGGGCCGTTTGCCCAGGCGTCGCCGCGCGACGCTGCTCGTCAGCAATCATCAGCACGACCTCGACACGACCGCGCTCATCATGCGGCTCTCGGTCCAAGGGCCGTGGATGCGCCCGATCTACTCGGTCGCCTCGCGGCGCATGTTCGAGCCCGGCTTCATGGAAGTGCGCTTCGCGCCCGTCCGCTGGTTGGTCGAGCTCGTCGATTGGGCGTGGATGTACGGTAGGCTCGGCGTTCTGCCGATCGAGAACGAGCTGCGCCGTCGCGCCGTCGCGAGTTTCGCGTATGCCATCTACACGATGCACGGCGACCTGCCCGTCGACACGGTCTTCTCATCGCGCGCCCGGCCTGCGCTCGGCGATGCGAAAACGCTCAAGTCGCTCATCGGACGGCCGCTCCTCGCGCAAGAAGAATACGTCTCCGCAGCGACGATCAACGAGCCGTATCGCACGGAACTGCTCGCGCACACCCGGCTGCAAACCGAGAGCGATCTCGCACGCATCGAGGGCGTTCTCCGCGCCGGCGGCACGCTCTACCTGACGGCCGAAGGTATGTACACGAGAGACGGCAAGCTCAATCGTTTCCGCACGGCGTTTTCCCGAGTCGTCAACCTCGGCGAGAACTACCTGCTCGCGCTCAGCTACGATGTCTTTGCAGGCGGGCGTCTATCGCTGCTCTATCGCGTTTTGAAGCCCGAAAATCCTGACGACTTTCGCGCATCGCTCGCTTCGGCTCGTCCGGTCACGCTCAGCCAGCTGCTCGCGTCGTGGCTGATGGCACGCGATAGCGATGGCGCGTTCACGCGCGACGCCGCCATCGACGGCGTTCGCTCGGGCCTCGATCGCGTTCCTCCGACTGCGTTCATCGATCCAGAGCTGCGCCCGCGGCTTCCCGAGAAATTGGACGATGCACTGGCCGCGATGGTCAAACGCGGTCTACTGGCGAGCGGCGGCGGCTCGTATCGCCTTGGCGCGACGCTCCACGACCCTCGCTTTCCGCTCGTACCCGACATCGTGACGCATCAGGCGAACTTCTACGCCGAGACGATCGCCGCTACGGCTTCAGCACCATCATCGCGATGATCGTGATCCACATGAGTCCGGCGAGCGGCCCCGCGGTCCGCGGAATCGGATTCGCGAGCAGCGCCCTGAGCTCGGGTGATGCCTGCTGGCCCGACGCCTCCGCCGCGGCCGACAAGCGAGCGATGTACGGCATGAGGACGCCGAACGCGAGCACCAAGAGGATCACGACGCAGACGTAGGTGACGATAAGCCACGTCGACGTCATCGAGAACCCGGCCTCGCCCGCGATCGCGAAGCCCAAGATGAGCCCGATGAGCAACGAGATGCCGCCGATCATGCCGAGGCGGCGATTGACGCGCGTCGCGGTGCGGACGACGTTGACGTCTTCCGTTTCGAGCGTCTGCGCCATGAATATCCCGGTGCCCGTCGTCAGCGCGAAGGCGATGAACATCGCAAGCACGTGGAAGAATATCAATATGGTCATTTCGGAAGTCGTATCCTTTCAGTTCGGACGGCGCACGGCCAGCAGCGTGACGCCGAGCAGGACGAACGACGTCGCCAGAACGATGGCGACGCCGACGAACACGCCCGACCCGAGGCCGGTCGCGCGTCCGAGCGCGACTGCGAAGCTCCCCGTTTCGACGAAGAACATCATCCACGTCGTCTCAGCGAATATGAGGACGACGATCGCCGGCAAGATCGGCGGCAAGCGACGCGCGTCGTTCGGCGACGGCGTCCCGAACGCCCAGAAGGCGACGGCCATCGCGGCGAGGATGCCGCCGAGCGCGGGGAACAAGATGAAGGTCGAGCGCGGCCCGTACGAATCGGGGGCGCCGGTCACGCCGAAATGCGTCGGCACGGTCGCAGGCGTCAATGGGTAATCGTGCGCGAAGACCGCGAGGATCGCGATCGCGCCGGCGACCGCTGCGAGAGCGATCGCGAACGACCAGAGCTTGTCGGACGTCACGATCCGGTCGCGCTCCCCGCGTAGATGGCTGGCCTCGCGATCGCCATCCAGCGCTCGGGCATCGGCAGCGCCTCGAAGCCGTTGCGGCGGTAGAGCCCGTGCGCATCGCGCGTCGCGAGCACGATGCGGCGCAGAGCTTGCAGATCCGGATGCTCGAGGACCGACGCGATGAGCCAATCGCCCAGCCCGCGCCCGCGGTGGCTTTCGATCACGTAGACGTCGCATAGCCATGCGAACGTCGCGCGGTCGGTCACCATGCGCGCGAAACCGATCTGCCGGCGTCCCTCGAGCAATCCGAAGCACAGCGACCGCTCGATCGCCTTTTCTAAGACCGGCCGGGGGACGCCCAGGCACCAGTAGGCCTCTTCGCTTAGGAACTCGTGGATCGCATCGATGTCGAACGCCTGTTGATCGGTCGTGATCGTGAACCCGTCGCGCCGTCTTTCGAATGTCACGCCGCCCCGCTTCCATCACCGAAACGCGCGCCCTTCCCGATGCTTGTGGGGAGCGGTCGAGATTTATCTCGACCGCCGCGGCCTCGCTGAAGGGCGGGCGGTCGGTGCCGGGCGAAGCGGCGCGGCTCCGGGTCGTCGATCGAGGACGGAGTTTTGTTTTGGCCGAGCAGCTTTCGAGCATCAGCCCTGAGGAGTTATATTCTCTACCCGTCGTGACCGGAGTTTCCGTTCACCCGAGCGGCAAATCGGCTGCGTACGTCGTCACGACGATGAACCGCGAGGACGACGGTTACATCGGAAGCATCCGCGTCGCTGCGCTTCGTGACGAAGGCGGCTCGCGCATCTACACGCGTGGAATAGCCCGCGATCTTCAACCGCGGTGGTCACCGGACGGCAATCGTCTGCTCTTCATCAGCGATCGCGGCGATACGCGTCAGATCTGGCTGATGGAGGCCGGCGGCGGCGAGCCGTATCCCGCGCCGGCGATCGACGGGGCAGTCCAGTCCGCATCGTACTCGCCCGACGGCCGGATGATCGCGGCGATCGCGACGCCCGACGCGGGGCGGCGTGAGGTCGCGCGACGAGGATGGCGCCGCATCGATCGCTTGCGCTATCGCGCCGACGGCGCCGGTTTCCTTGACACTCTGCCACAGTTGTGGCTCATCGACCTTACCGCCGGCGCGGCGAGACTCGTGACGGACGGAAGCGGATGGATCGGCAGTCCGGCGTGGTCGCCCGATAGCGCGTCGATCGCCTACGTCGCGGAGCATCGCCGGGAAGCCGACAGCCTCTGGCGCACCGAGTTGTGGATCGTCGGCGCTTCGCCGGATTCGACGGCTCGCAAGATCCTGGACCTCGGCGGAGCGATCGAGGCGCCCGCGTGGCATCCCGACGGTTCGCGCATCTATTTCGTCGGCTTCGAAGATCCCGCCGGGTATGCCGTCGCACCGCTCCGTTTGTTCTCGGTCGGCGCTGACGGAAGCGGCGCCCGATGTCTCACCGCGGGATCGGATTGGATCTGCGGCAATCACGTGCTCAACGATTTCGATGCGAGCGCCGCAGCGTCGGCGCCCGTCGTCTTCGACGACGGCAGCGCGCTCGTGCTCGGCACAAGTCACGGGAGCGCCGGCGTCTATAGCGTCGGTACCGACGGCGCCGCCGGGCGGATCACGCCGCGGTCGCATACGATCGCCGAGTTCTCGGTCGGTCCCGGCACGCTTGCCGCGACCGCATCGGACACCTCGACGCCGAACGAGATCTATGAGGCGTCGCTCGACGGTTCCGGTTGGCGTCGCATCACGCGCGAAACGGACGCGTGGCGAAAGGGAAAGCGCTTAGGAACAGCCGCGCGCTTCACCGCCCCGGCGCGATCCGGGCCGATCGAGGGCTGGCACCTTCGCGGTTCGGGCGATGCGCCGAGACCGCTCGTCCTCCAGATACACGGCGGACCGCACGCCGCGTACGGCGACGCGTTCTTCTTCGAGTTCCACCTTCTCGCCGCCGCCGGCATCGACGTCGTTTTCTGCAACCCGCGCGGGAGTCAGAGCTACGGCGACGCGTTCGGTAGTGCGGTCAGAGGCGATTGGGCGGCTCCCGCCTTCGACGACTGCATGGACGCGCTCGATGCGGCGATCGCACGGGGCGGCGTCGACGCGAAAAGGCTCGGGGTCGCGGGCGGCAGCTACGGCGGCTATCTCACCGCGTGGACGGCGAGCCACAGCGACCGGTTCAAGGCCGCGATCGCGATGCGTCCGGCGACGAATCTCCTCACGCTTTGGGGCACTTCAGAAGTCGGACGGATGCTCGAGAGCGAGCTCGGCGGCAAGCCCTCGGAGATCGAAGACGTCTACAAGCGTTGCTCGCCGATCACGTACGCCGACAAGATCTCGATCCCGATCTTGCTCATCCATTCCGAAAACGACTATCGCTGTCCGATCGAACAATCGGAGCAGTTGTTCACCGCGCTGAAACGGCGCGGAGCCGACGTCGAGCTGTTGCGCTTTTCCGGTGCGGATCACGGACTCTCGCGGGTCGGCCCACCCCGGTTGCGCGTCGCACGGCTCGAAGCCATCGTCGACTGGTTCCGGCGGCATTTGGCGTAGGCCGCCGCTTTCCGGGCGGTATACCCTAGCGGGACGTAGTATCGCGTATGGAATTAACCCGTCTCTCATCGGGCACCATCACCTTTGCGGCCGTGGCGTCGTTGAAACCCACGAAGGGCAGTGAGTCCGTCTGTGAGACCACTCCCCGCAATCATCGGCAGAATTGCCAGGGAGAGAATGTATCAAATGAAGATGATGGTGACAGCGGCGACGCTCGCAGCGGTCGTCGTGAGCGCCGGGACCGCGATGGCGATGCCAGTCGCGCCGCGACCGGTCGCCTCGCCGCCCCCGCAAGTCCAAAAACGGAATCAGCAGCAGAGCAACGAGAGCATCCGCCTCGCGCGCCGGCACATCGAGATAGCGATCGACGGCCTGCAGCACGATGCCAGCGACTACGGCGGCCACAAGGAATCGGCTCGCGATGACCTCGGTGTCGCGCGGCAGTTCCTCGATCAGGCGCTTGGCGCTCGCGGTGGTCGCAACGGCGGCGGCAACGGCAGCCCGGTTCCGGTGACGCTGACCAACACCGCCGTCAACCCGGTGCCTGTGGTCCCGTCGAACGGCGGCAACGGCAACGGCGACAACAACGACAACCGCAACCAGCGTGGCAGTACCCAGAACATCATGAACATCCGCAGCCACGTCGAAGCGGCGATCGATGCGCTCAACCAGGATCGCACCGACTACGGCGGCTACAAAGCGCGCGCGATGGAGAAGCTGCAACAGGCTCGCCAGGAGCTTGACGCGGCGGTCGACTTCATCCACAATCCCGGCGTCCGCAACGGCGGCACGGGCGAGGGTGTGAGCAACTCCAACCTGCGTTTCGTCAACGAGCACGTCAACACCGCGATCTCGAACCTGCAGAGCGACAACAACGACTACGGCGGACACCGCGTCACCGCGATCAACGACCTGCAGACCGCGAACAGCGACATCGCCCAGGCGCTCGCCTTCGACAAGGCGCACCCGGGTACGGCGCGAGTCCAGAACACGGCGCCGGTCGCGCCGGTCTCGCCGGTGACGATGGGCAACACGTCGACGGGCCATGCAGGCCAGCATCAGAGCAACCAGAGTCTCGTGAACGCGCGCCAGAACCTCGAGCAGGCGATCGACTCGCTGAGCAGAGACGCTCACGACTACGGCGGCTTCCGGGTCAAGGCGATGGAGGCGATGCAGTCGGCACGCACCCAGATCGACCAAGCGCTCCAGTTCCAGCGCTAACGTAGACCAATACCACGACGACATAACCCGACGAGCGGCCGACCATGATGGTCGGCCGCTCTTTCTTTGATGGAGGATGGAGCGGTCGAGATTCATGTCGACCGCCGCGGCCTTGCCTAAAAGCTGGGAGCGGTCGAGCTTCAGCTCGATCGCCGCGGCCTTGCCTACGCGGCGGCGCAGGTCATAGATACGGTGAGACCGGGGCGGGCGACCGTAAATGTAGACCGCGCCATCTATCGAGCAGAAGGTCGTCTGCGGTCGAGATTCATCTCGACCGCTCCCCTTCATATTAGAAGAAGGCGTTCTTCATGCAGTACGCGCTGCCGCCCGATTTGAGGAACTCGCCGGTATCGAGCGAGACGACATCGTAGCCGAGCTCGCGCAGACGGCTTCCCGTGGCGCTTGCGCGACGGTCGATGGCGACGACCCCGGGCCCCAGAAGCGTTGCGTTGCACGCGAAACGCCGTGCCTCGTCCGCGTCGACTTCGACGACCCGCTCGAAGACCCGCCGCACTATCTCGACGCCGTCCGACGAGATCGCCGCGGCGTGGACGAGGACCGTCCGTTCGTCGAGCGCGACGAAGCACGTGTCGAGATGGTAGAACGTCGAATCGGTCAGCGCAAGCGCGATGACCGGCACCCCGAACGCTTCGGCGACACCGCGATACACCTGCGGATCGGTGCGCCAGC
Source organism: Vulcanimicrobiia bacterium (assembly GCA_025450855.1). Taxonomy (GTDB): domain Bacteria; phylum Vulcanimicrobiota; class Vulcanimicrobiia; order Eremiobacterales; family Eremiobacteraceae; genus JANWLL01. Next base: position 40,103 of record JANWLL010000156.1, on the reverse strand, counting down.
CGTAGCCGCCCCAGAGCAGCCTGCGCCCCGGATGCCAGATCGCGTCGCCCGAACCTTCAAAGCGAAGGCCGGGATCCGCGAAGTCGTCGACGATCCGATAGCCGTTCGCGCGCGCCCACGCCACGATGACATCGACTTCGGGGCGGCGCGAATCGAACGTCATGCGACCGGGCAGACACGTCTTGCGGCCTTCCGCGTCGATCCCGAGCAGCGCCGTGTTCGCGCAGAACACCATGTCCTCGCACGAGTCCAAGGGCTTCAGCAGTTCGACTCGCGCGCCGGCTTTCGAGAACGCATCGCGCAGAGCGCCCCATTCTTGTCGCGCCAGCTCTTTGTCGACGTGCCCCGCGTTGCCGGCCATGAACGGGTTCTTCACGTCGATGACATCGAATCGATCCGGCGGACAAAGCACGGCGCCCGCCGGCGCACGCATCGGCTCGAGCGCCGCGATGGAGAAGCCCTGCGGCAGATGCTCGACCCGCTCGTAAACGCGTGGATGCAGCTGCGTCACGACCGTTTCAACCTTTGCGAACCGACTCGACGTCGAGCTTCATCTGGCGGACGAGCGCCTCGGGCCGGTCGTAACGGACCTGATCCCTTACGTGATGCCAAGTGCGCAACGCCAGCTGTTCTCCATATATGCTACCGTCAAAATCGAGCAGGTACGCCTCGACCGCTCGCTGCGTTCCGCCGAACGTGGGCTTCGTGCCGATGCTGACGACCGCGACGCGGTCGACGCCGTCGTGATGCGCGACGGCCGAATAGATGCCGTCCGGCGGCACGAGCTTCTCGTCGGAGACCCGAAGGTTCGCGGTCGGAAATCCGAGCACGTGCCCGCGACCGTCGCCGGCTTCGACGACGCCTCGTACCGTATACGGCGAGCCCAACAGACGATCGGCCTCGTCGAAACGCCGCGCTTCGATGAGCGATCGGATGCGCGAGCTCGAGATCGCCTCGCCGTCGCCTTGCGCGAGCACCGCGCACTCGAAGCGGCACCCGAGCGGCTCCAGCACGCGCTTTGCGAGCACGACGTCGCCGGCACGGCCCTTGCCGAAGCGCCAATTGTCGCCCACGACGAGCTGCTTCACATGCAGCCGAGCGACGAGGATGTCGACCAAGAACGTCTCGGCTTCGATCTGCGCGATACGATCGTCGAATTGCAGCATGAACAGGAGATCGAGACCGCAGCCCGCGAGCAGGTTCACCTTCTCGTCGGCGGTCGTGATCTGCTTGGGCGCGCCTTCCGGATGCAAGAACGCCTGCGGATGATGCTCGAAGGTGAGCGCGGCCGCGAGCTCGCCCGGCCGTCGCCGAGCGACGAGGCTGCTCAGCACGGCTCGATGCCCGTCGTGCACGCCGTCGAAAACGCCGATCGAAAGCAACAGATCGTCGGAGCGCTCGTAGTAGTCGATGCTGCGGATGATCTGCATCGGCGTCACCGGTTCTCGCGGGCGGCGGCGATGACCCGCACCGGCTCGAGGCGCGCACCTACGACGCGCGCGATGCCGACGAGTTCGCCGCGATGCGTCGCGAGGACGAGCCCTTTAGCGGATCCCGATGGTTGCGCCGTCAGCGTCGATGCGACGTCGTTGCCGTGCGAGAACCTGCCGAACGCTTCGTCATCGAGCGACGCGCGCGGCAGCTCGAGCACGTCGAGCGGATCGATCGTGCACGCATGCCCGTCGCGCGCGATCTGCGCTGGCGTGCGAGCATCCGCGAGCGAGAACGGGCCCGCCCGGGTCCGGATCAAGAATGCGAGGTGCGCCGGCAGTCCGAGCCGCTCGCCGATCTGCTCGCACAGCGTTCGGACGTACGTGCCGGCTGAGCAGTCGACCGCCAGGCGCGCGCGATCGCCGTCGACGGCGATCGGCCGCAACGCCGAGAGCCGAACCGTTCGCGAGCGTCGCTCGACCTCGCGCCCGGCTCGAGCCGCCTTGTACAGCGGACGGCCGTCGACTTTGACGGCCGAGAACATCGGCGGCACCTGCTCGAGATCGCCGACGAGCGACGCCGTCACCGAATCGAGGCGCTGTGACCAATCCGACGGCACGGATGCGGAACGCACGACGCGTCCCTCCGCATCGCCGGTATCGGTCGCGGTTCCGACGCACATCTCGAAGAAGTACGACTTGTCATCAGACGGCAGATAAGGGATGAGCCGCGTTGCCTGACCGATAGCAAGCACGAGGACGCCGCATGCCGACGGATCGAGCGTACCCCAGTGGCCGAGCGATGAAGCCCCAAGCCGTTTACGGACCCAGACACCGAACGCAGTCGAAGAGATGCCCGGCGGCTTGAACGCGTTGACGAAGCCGAACGGAACGACGGCGCGGACCACGCGTTAGTGCGTCCGGCTCTTCTCGTCCATGGTGGATCGGATCGCGGCGAGCACGCGCTCGATGGCGGACTCGCGCGGTCCCGCGACGGTCGCTCCGGCCGCTCGGAAGTGCCCCCCGCCGCCGAGCGCACGCGCCATCTCCATGACGTTGAAGCGTCCGCGTGAGCGCAGGCTCAGCCGGTACGCACCGTCTGCGCTCTCCTTGAACAAAGCGGCGACTTCGCAGCGGTCGACGACGCGCAGGGCGCCGACGACGTCTTCGAGGTCCTCATGCGTCGCACCGTACTCCTCGAGCATCGCCTGCGTGACGATCGAGTAGCAGATGCCGTCGTCCGTGAGCTGTGCGTTTTCAAGCGCGCGGCCGAGGACTTTCTGGCCGGCGAACGTGCGCGTGTAGTAGAGCTGCTCGGTGATGAGGTCTTTGTCCGCGCCCGCTTCGATGAGCGCCGCGCCGAGACGCATCGTGTGCGGCGAGGCGTTGCTGTATTGGAAGCAGCCGGTATCGGAGATGAGCGTGCCGAGCAGGCACGTCGCGATGTCCGGCGTGACCTTGACGCCGAGCGAGAAGACGAGACCGAGGACGAGCGAGCCGGTCGCCGCCTCGCCCTCGTTGACGTAGTTCCAACGCCCGAAGCGCTTGTTGCCGAGATGATGGTCGATGTTGACGATGCGCTCGCGCGGCACCCACTGGAGGGCTTTGCCCGCGCGCGCCTGGTCGCTCATGTCGAAGAACACGAAGATCGCGTCGTCGGCGACGCCTTCGAACGAGCGCTGCGTCGACTGCCACTCGGGCATGAAGCGCAGGTTGCGCGGCACTTCGTCGTCCAGGAAGTACGTGACGCTTTTGCCGATGCTCTTGAGCGCTAGGCCGAGCGCGTAGCCGCTGCCGAGGACGTCGCCATCGGGCTTCTCGTGCGCGCACATGACGAATTGGCGATGGGCGCGCAAACACGCCGCCACCTCAGCGGCGTCGGCGAGCGCGTTCGCCTTGCCGTTAGTCGGCGCCGTGTTTTCTTGACTCATCGAGTTTGTGCACCTCGTCGAGGATCGTCGACATGCGGACGCCGCGCGCGATCGAGTCGTCGCGTACGAACGTGAGCGTCGGCGTGCGGCGCATCCGCATCCGCTTGCCCAGCTCGACGCTGAGGAAGCCGGACGCCGACTGCAAGCCGCGCATCGTCGCGCTCTGCGCGCGGCCGTCACCGAGCGGGCTCGCGTAGATGCGAGCGCTGCGCAGATCGGGGCTCACGTCGCACCCGATAAGCGTGACGAAGCCGATGCGCGGATCCTTGAGATCTTCGTGGATCAGTTCGCTCAGCTCGCGGACGATCTCGTGCTCGACGCGCGCGAGGCGCGTATTTTTTCCGTCCGGGTGGTCTTGCACCCTAATATCCCCGTACAGGCGTTCGATGTCTAGTGGTCGGACGCGGCCGCATCGTCGTGCGCCGCATCGTCCGGCTCGCTGTCGGCGAGCCACGATTTCGATTTGTCGTCCGCGCAGCGCTCGAGCGCCCAACGGCGCACGACGTTCGCGCGTTCTTCGTCGCCGCATTCGAGCAGGGCATCGACGAGCTGCGATGCGGCCATCGCCCAGTGCTCGTCGGGTTCGTCGACGTTGATGAGCACCGCGGCCGCGAGATGCGCGATCGCCGCCGGCCACTTCTCGATATTCGCGTATGCGGCGCCGATGTCCGCATGGAGGCCCGCCGCGGTCGGATACTGCTCGAGGCCGGTATGCAGGATGTGCTCTTCCCGCTCGTCGTTTCCGAGCTCGAGGCAGAGCGATGCCATCAGCTGGACGCCGTCCGGCCCGAGGTCGCCCGAAGCATCGAGCGGTTCGAGGAGCGCGAGCGCGCGGCGCAGCTCGTCGCGCTGCGTCGTCGTCCACGGCTGCTCGTCGCTTCCGTGCGCGACGATGACGTTGAAGTAGATCTCGTGGGCCTGTTCGACCGCGTCTCTGTCCATGGTTATCGGTCTCCGGTCGAGCTAAAGCTCGACCGCTACATCGCTGCGCTACGCTGCCGGTGGAACATCCTCGGTCGTGAAGAACTCGAAGACGTCGCCTTCTTTGACGTCGTTGAAGTTCTCGATGCCGATGCCGCATTCGAAGCCTTCCGCGACCTCGCGCGCATCGTCTTTGAACCGCTTGAGCGACGAGAGCTTGCCCTCATAGATCAGCACGCTGTCGCGCATGACGCGGACGCCGGCGTCGCGGGTCACGCGCCCGTTGCGGACGTAGCTGCCAGCGATCGTGCCGACCTTGCTCACCTTGAAGATCCTGCGCACCTCGGCCTCGCCGAGGATGACCTCGCGCGTCTGCGGCTTGAGCATGCCCGACATCGCCGCCTTGACCTCGTCGATGACGTTGTAGATGACGTCGTAGAGCCGCACGTCGACGCCTTCTTGCTGTGCCTTGCGCGCGATCGCCGCGTCCGGCCTGATGTTGAAGCCCACGATGATCGCGTTCGACGCGCTCGCGAGCATGACGTCGGCCTCGTTGATGCCGCCGACGCCGGCGTGGATGACGCGTGTCCGGACCTCTTCGTTCGCGAGGCCGTCGAGCTGCGAACGAAGCGCTTCGACCGACCCCTGCGCGTCGGCGCGGATGACGAGGTTGAGGTCTTTGACGACTCCCTCTTTCGCCGCGGCGAGGAAGCCGTCGAGCGTGACCGGGCGGCGCGCCGTCGCCATGCGCTGCTCGCGCTTGCGCTGGCTGCGCTTTGCCGCCAGCTCGCGCGCGTCGCGCTCGTCGCTGACGACCTCGAGCGTATCGCCTGCCGCCGGCACGTCGGACAAGCCCATGATCTCTGCCGGGATCGACGGGCCCGCGCGTTTGATCGCGTCGAGTTTGTCGTCGAAAAGCGCCCGGACGCGGCCCCACGTCGAGCCGACGACGACCGTCTCGCCCGAGCGAAGCGTGCCGTTCTTGACGAGCACGGTCGCGACCGGGCCGCGGTTGCGGTCGAGGCGCGCTTCGATGATGACGCCCTGCGCGCGGCGGTTCTTGTTCGCCTTGAGATCGAGCAGGTCGGCGTTGAGGAGCACCATCTCGAGCAGCGCGTCGATGCCGGTCTTCTGCTTCGCAGAGACGGGGATGAACTGCGTCGTGCCGCCCCAATCTTCGGGCGTCAGTCCGTAGTCGGAGAGCTGTTGCTTGACGCGATCGACGTTCGCATTCGGCTTGTCGACCTTGTTGACCGCGACGACGATCGGCACGTTCGCCGCCTTCGCATGGTTCATCGCCTCGATCGTCTGCGGCATGACGCCGTCGTCGGCGGCCACGACGAGGATCGCGACGTCGGTCACCTTCGCGCCGCGCGCGCGCATCTCGGTGAACGCTTCGTGGCCCGGCGTGTCGATGAACGTCACTTTGCGATCGCCGACGTCGACCGTATACGCACCGATGCGCTGCGTGATGCCGCCAGCTTCGCCGGCGGCGACCTTCGTCTCGCGGATCGCGTCGAGCAGCGACGTCTTGCCGTGGTCGACGTGGCCGAGCACCGTGACGACCGGCGGGCGGGTCGTGAGCGAGCCGGGTGGATCGGTCTCGGTCAGGATCTCGACCGTCTCTTCGTCGGCTTCCTTGACGAGAGCGTTGAACCCGAACCGGCGCGCGACTTGCTGCGCGACGTCCGGCGCGACGTGCTGGTTGATCGTCGCCATCGTGCCCATCTTGATGAGTTGGCCGATGACTTGCCCCGCCGGCACGCTCATCGCCGAGGCGAGCTGCTGCACCGTGATGAGGTCGGGTATCTCGAGATCTTTGAGGACCGTCGGCTCGACGGTGGGCCCTGTCGCGGCCCGATGCGGCTGCTGCTTCTTGAGCAGGTTCTCGCGCTCGCGCTCTTTGCGTGCGCGCTCGAGCTCTTCTTTCGACTTTCTGCGTGCGCCCGGAGCCGGGCCGCTCGGACCCGACATCGGACCTGGAGCCGGCCGGCCGCCCGGTGGCATCGGTCGCGGTGCGCCCGGACGCATCATGCCCGGACGAAGCGGTACTCCACGGTTGCCGGGCGGCACGCCCATGCCCATGCCGGGTCGCCCGACGATGGGTCGGGGCGCAGGCCGCTGGATGGGGCCCGCCGGCGGCACTTGCTTTATCGCAGGCGAAGGCGCGGTCGGATCGGCTGAAGCAGCCGGAGCGATTTTATGATGGATGGGCGACGGCATTTTGCGTCGCGGCGGAACCACCCGGAGGACCGGCGACGCCGGCTCGATCTGTGCTGCCGGGGCATCGACGACGGGTATCGCCGGCGCCGGTCGCTCGGGCGTTTCGACGACGGCGGTCTCGGCTTTCGCCGCAGCGCCATTGCCGGCCACCGCGGCTTTTTTCGGAACCGCCTTGTGCGACTTGGCGGCCTCGGCGAGATCGCCGCCCAGCACGCCTTTGACGATGCGAGCGCGGTGCTCGTCGATGACGCTCATGTGCGTCGACGCCCGAATGCCCACCTTGCCGAGGAGGGCGATCGTGTCTTTGCTCGAGAGATTGAGCTCTTTCGCGAGCTCGTGTACTCGTACTGTTGCCATGATTTCGGCCGCGACTCTTAGCGGCCTAACGGTTCCTCCGGCCAGCCAACTTCAACCAAACCTCGGTATCTCTTGTTCTTCCCCAGTTTTTCCTTGCACGCTTTCGAGCACAGATAGGCGCCACGCCCCGCCGCCTGACCAGCGGGGTCAGCCCGCCAGCCCGAATCGGGGATGCGGACGAAGCGCATAAGGATTCTCTTCGCCGCGCGCGTCCGGCAGCCGACGCACTGCCGGATCGGGACGTGGACGCCGGTGTGTCCGGCGGTCTCAAGTGTCTCCGAGTTATTCGCGGTCGCGTCCGTGATGTCTTGCCCTACTGCCCCGGCGGTGCGAACATGGAATCCGGCAGCGAGACGTTGTCGTCGACCGACGTCACCGACGACGGGGTGCCGATCGACCCGTCCGAATTGATCGTCTGTACGATGCGCGGATAATATTCACCGAGCGGTCCGGTGTCGAGCGGCCCGACCTCGAAGAGATGTGACCAGTTGCCTACGGCGACGCGCCAATATATCGGCAGGTAGGTCTTCTCGTCGACCATGATATCGCGCCCGAACCCTGAGGCGTCGCGGATGCTGATGACGAAGTAGTCGACGCCGTTCATCGTCGTCTCGCCGGCTGTCGCCTTTGTGGTTCGTGGATCGCCGACGAGGCCGAACGCCATGCCTTCGATAAATCGGCTCGCCGCGCCGTCCAAGACCGCGACCGCACCGCTCGGCCCTTGCACCCACGCGGTCGTCCCGTCGAAACCGATCGATGTCCGCTCGTCCGTCCCGCCGACAGTTATGATCTCGAGCATCTTGTCGGGAGCTTTCGCCATCGTCGTGTACGTCACGATGCGATTTCCGATGAAGCCGCTCGAGATGCGCGTCACCGATCGCAGGTTCGCGATTTTGTCGTAGTGCATCGCGAGACCGTAACGGCGAACGAGCTCCTTGATGTCGGGCACCGTGGTCGTCGCGCGCGACGCCGCCGGCGCGAGCGCGAGGACGCAGAAGACGGCCGCAGCGGCGCCTAGCCTAGCTGCGTTCACCCGCACCTTCCGGCGTCTCTTCGGCCACGGTCTCCTCGGTTGCGGTCTCTTCGGGTGCAGTCTCTTCATCGCCGCCGAGCGTCATGCGCTGCAGCTCTTGGAGCTTGCGGATGAGCTCTTCATCTTGTGCGAGCATCTCAGGCGTCAGCTCGACGCCGGTCTGCTCGGCCGCGACTTCGGCCATCGCGGCAAGCTCTTCGCGCTCTTGGTCTTCTTCAGCGCGCTGCGCCACGACCTCGGCCCACTGCTCCTCGTTGTGGATGTCGATCTTCCATCCCGTGAGGCGCGCGGCGAGCCGGACGTTCTGGCCTTCTTTGCCGATCGCGAGCGAGAGCTGGTAGTCCGGCACGACGACTTCGGCGAGATGTTCGCGCTCGTCGAGGTGCACTTCTATGACTTTCGCCGGCTGCAGCGCGTTCGCGACGTACGCATTCGGGTCGGCGGACCATTGGATGACGTCGATCTTTTCGCCATGGAGTTCGTCGCTGATGTTGTTGACGCGCGAGCTGCGCGGACCCAAGCACGAACCGACGGCGTCGATGTCGTCGGCTTCGGTGTACACGGCGACCTTCGAGCGCGATCCTGCCTCGCGCGCGACGCCCTTGATCTGGACGAGGCCTTGGTTGACCTCGGGCACCTCTTGTTTGAAAAGCTCCGCGACGAGCTGCGCGTGGCTGCGCGACACGATTATCTGCGGACCGCGGTTCGTCTTGCGCACTTCCATGACGTAGACGCGGACGCGAGCGCCGATGCGGAACGACTCGCGAGGCACCTGCTCTGACAGCGGCAGTATCGCTTCGGCTTTTTTATCGAGGTCGATGAGCATGTTGCGCTGTTCGTAGCGCAGCACGTTGCCGTTCGTCAGCGTGTCGACTTTGTCGTTGAACTCGTCGAACACCATGTCGCGCTCGGCCTCGCGGATGCGCTGGACGATGACCTGCTTCGCCGTCTGAGCGGCGATGCGCCCGAACTCTTTCGGCGTCACTTCGATATCGAAGTTCGAACCGATCGCGTATTTGTCGCCAGCGTCGGCCTTCGAGATCTCCATGACAGGATCGGTGACTTCCTCGACGACGGTGCGCCGCGCGAACACGCGGTACGAACCGTCTTCCCGGTCGACGACGACGACGGGATTGCCCGCGGCTTCAGCCTCTTTGACGAAATTTCGTTTGTACGCCGAGACCAGTGCCGCTTCGAGCGCTTCGATGAGCACTTCGAACGAGAGCCCGCGATCGCGCTCGAGCTCGCGCAGCGCGTTGATGAGCTCTTGGTTGGGCGTGGTCGGTCCGGTGACGGCCGCTGTTTGCGTGCCGGTCGCGGCCTTCTTCGCTGTCTTGCGTGGACTCATCGGATCCTGAAGCCTTAGATTAGCAAAGGAGCGGGTTCAAACCCACTCCTCTTGGTTAACCAGGCGTATTGTACCACGAATGGTGGTGGTTTACAACCCCCGAAGAGCGGCCGATAACCCGCTACGGACGGCGAGGAATTTCAGTGCGCAAGAAGACGAAGCGGACGACGTTCGCGGCGAAACCGCTACGGCGTTTCCCGGGCGAAGCGACATGGCGATGGCGCGCGCAGCTGCGCATGGAGCGCACCGTCTCGCCCATCCGCATATTCGTCATCGCGGCGACGGCGATCGCTTGGATGACCTCGGTCCATCCGCCGTCATCCTTCGCGCTCGCCGCGAACGTCGTGCTCATCGTCGCATCGGTTGTCGCGATTCTCGATCTCGTGCTCGTCTATGGACCGTCCGACATCGTCTCACGCTGGCCGTGGGCTTCGACCGCTCTCGATCTCGTCTTCATCTCGGCATGGATCGTATCGAGCGGCGGATCGCAAAGCATCTTCATTTCGCTCGCGTTCTTCGGTTTGGCGTCCGCCGTGCTCCGCAATCCGCCGCGGCTCGCGGTACCGGTCGCGGCGGCCTACGCGCTCGTCATCCTAGCTTGCTCCGGGCTTGCCCATTGGTACGACGCCGTCTACGCCGTCGCGATCGGCGCCGGCCTCACGTTCTGGACGGCCGTCGCGTACCGCGACCGCCGCGCGAGCTTGCGCGACGACCTCACCGGTGCGTTCACGCGAGATTATGCCGATTTCCGGCTCGACGATCTCTACAAACAGCGCGCGTTTCCGATCGCGCTCGCCGTCATCGATCTCGACGGCTTCAAAGGCGTCAACGATACGTTCGGCCATCCCGCCGGCGACAACATCCTGATCCAAGCGGTCCGCGCGATCGAAGGCGCGATCCGCCAAGGCGACCTGCTCGCCCGTTCCGGCGGCGACGAATTCACGCTCGTGCTTCCGAAGACCGACGCCGAAACCGCCGCGGTCGTCGCCGATCGCGTCCGCGTCGCGATCGAGACGACGCTCTTCCGCCACCGGCGCGACATGCCGCCCGTCCGCCTCACCGCGAGCGTCGGCATCGCGGTCGCGCGCGACCACGCGATCCGGCGATCGTCGCTCATCGATCGTGCGGACGAACAGCTTTATGCCGCCAAACAAGGCGGCCGCAATAGAGTTACTATGTAGCGGTCGAGCTTCAGCTCGACCGCCGCGGCCACCCCGCCGTCGGTCCGCGAGGGATGTCGCTCTCGCGGGCACGCGGCGAATCGGGGCATACGTGCCTACCGCCGCTGTCTTCGGCGATTTCATCGCCTCAGAACACCCGCCTAGAGCGACATCCCCTCGCGGAACCGACCCTCAAGGCGTAGCCGCTACGCGAGCGAATCTTCGGCGAGATGGTACGGACAATAGCTGCGACTGCAATCACGGCTGTCTCGTTGGTATTGCTGGGTATTCAGTTCGCGTCGATGACCGTCGACAGCGGCGTGCTGCCTTCGTTCGCGCCGCGCGGTGCGTGTTCGCTCACGCTCGGGGAGATCGTTTCCGGCTCAGGCGTTGTCGCCATCCGAGCGGGCGATGCCGTCGATCAGAGGGCGCTGCCGAGCGCAGCCCGGATCTTTCTCGCGAGCGGCAGCGTGCGCGCGGGCGGACCGATCGCTTTGCCTATCGCGCGCGACGGGCAGAGCACGGTGGTTCAGGTCGAGACGTCGCCGCAGCCGCCATGGTTCTTCTGGTTCTTCGCGATCCTGTCGAAGCTGATCGTCTACGGCGTCGGCGCGCTCGTCTTGTGGCGCGGTCGCGACCTCGCCGCTTTCTTCTTCGGCATCTCGAGCCTCGCGATCGCCGTCGCCGTGCACCCCGAACCGAGCTCGTGGCTCGAGCCGGGCATGCAGGTCTGGTATACGATCGTCGCCCGGATGTCGGCGGACGTAGCAGCGCTCTTTCTCTACATCATGGTCGAGCGGTTATCCGGTCAAGCGCTCTCGCGCGGGTGGCTTGCGGTCGCGCGGACGGTAGTCGTCGGTGGGCTTGCCGCCGATGCGGTGAGCACAATCGTCTACGTGCGCGACGTCGCGGCCGGCGTCTGCGCGTCGTCCGCGCTGGCCGCGACCGTGACGATCCCGTTCATGCTCGTTCTCGTCGCGACGCTAGTCGTCTTGACGGCGGCGTATGTCGCGTCGTCGGGTGCGGCGCGTCAGCGCGTCAAATGGATCTTCGCCTCCACGCTCGTCGGGTTCTCAGGCGTCCTCATCTACCTCGGCGCGCTGATCGTCGGGCGTCCGATCCCGTCGTATCCGATCATGAACGTCACGATGGTCGCTATCCCGATCGGGTACTCGTATGCGATCTTGCGGCATCGCGTCATCGACGTCGGCTTCGCGATCAACCGCGCGATCGTGTTCACCGCCATCACGACGCTCGTCGTCATCGTCTTCGCGTTGCTCTCGGGCGTCATCGAGCGGGCTGCGGTCGGCCCGGGGGCGGGCCTCGTGCTGCAGGTGGCCGTCGCGCTCGCGCTCGCGCTGTCGTTCAACGCGCTACAGAAACGCGTCGAAACCGCGATCGATCGCATCTTCTTCCGGCGCAAGCATCGGGCACAGGCGGAACTCGCTAAAGCCGCGGACGAAGCGCCGTTCGTGACGCGCGCGGAGATCTTGCTCGATCGCGCCGTCAAGATCGTCCGCTCGGAGCTCGGCGCGTGCGGATCCGCCATCTACCTCGCCGATGCCGACGGATCGTACCGGCGTTCCGCTCGATCGGGCGCCGATTTTTCCGCGAACATTCCCGTCGACGATCCGGCGTTCGTACGTTTGCGGACGTACCTTCGCGATATCGATCTCGCGGATGTCGAAAGCGTCCTCGGCCGCTCGGGCTGCCTCTTTCCGCTCGCCGCCCACGGGCGTCTCATGGGAGCACTTGTCTGCGGCGATCGGCGCTCGGAAGAGCCGTACGATCCGGACGAGCGAAGCGCCATCCGCTCGCTCGCGGCGCGCGTCTCTTCGGCGCTCGAAGGTTTGCGTGCCCGCGAGTTCGGCCAGCTCGTGCGTCAGCTCGCCGAAGGCACGCTCGACGCGGATCAGGCGCGAGTCAGAGCGCGATCGCTCATCGCCGACCTATAGAGCGCTCCATACCGTATCCGGGATATAAAGGAAGAGGCGGCTTCGAGCAGCCGCCTCTTCCGCTCGCCGACGGTCGAGCGTTAGTAAGCGAAGTCGCCGTTCGGGGTACCCATGCCCGTCGGCCCATCGTATCCGGGGCCTGCCGTGCACAAATACGTTCCGCCGCAGTTGCCGTTGCTGCCCGACGTGATGTCGTTGAGGCGGCTCGGCTTCGCCTGATAGATCGAGTGCCCGTAGTCGAGTGTCTGACCGTTGCCCTTGAGCGCATAAACGCCGGCGATGAGCGGCGACGACACGCTCGTGCCGCCTTCGACGATCCATCCGTGCGCGAACACGTACGTGTCGTAGACCGCGACGCCCGTACTAGGATCTGCGACGGCCGATGTGTCGCCGATCGTCCGGTTCGGGCAGAGCGGATCCGTCTGCCAGGTCGGTTTCGCGTAGATCGTGCTGCAGCCGCTGCCGGCGCCGCGCCACGCGGTTTCGGTCCAGCCGCGCGAGCCGCCGCCTCGAATCAGGTGCGTGCCGCCGACCGCGACGACGAACATCGAAGCCGCGGGGAATTGGACGCCGTAGCCGCCATCACCGGTGCTCGCCGTGATGATGGCGTGCCGGTGTTGGTAGTAATGCTCGAGGCGCTGCGTTCCCGTCTCGCCGCCGCCGTAGCTGTTCGACACGACGTCTGCGCCGAGCTTGACCACCGCCGAATCGACGCCGAGGCCGAGCGGGAAGTCGAAATTGGAGTTCGACTCGACGAGGATGATGTGGCAATTCGGACAGATGGCCGAGACCATGTCGATGTCGAGCGATTCCTCGACCGACCAACCCGTCGTATCCGGCGCGGGCAGTGGGCTCGGCTGTCCGAACTGATTGACTTTTTTGAAGCACCCGTTCGCCGTCGTGCACGTCGGCAGGCCGAACTCCGCGCGATAGACCTGGAGATCGGCTTCAGCGTTCGGATCGTCGAATGCGTCGACGACCGCAACGGTCTGACCGGTGCCCTCCGAGCCGCCGGTCGGCAAGTTATATGCCGCCACCAGATCGGCCGGGTGATATCCGAACACCGTGTTCGGCGACGCGCCGATGCCGCTATGAAGGTCCGTTCGGACCCACGCGTTGCAGCGCGCATAGCCGGCCTTCACGGGTCCGCACACTTGCGCTGCGTTGCCGAAGGACTGGCCGAAATATTGGACGTGCGCGATCGACGAGCCGGCTTGCGCGCCGGAGATCGGCGAAACCGCGTCGTTCGAGTGGCTGCAGGCCGCGAGCGCCGTACCGAGCGCTAACGCGAAGAAAGGCCTGAAGAAAAACTTCATCGGTGCGGATCCTCCTCAAGAATCGCGAAGAAAAGGCGCGGTCGAGTCCGCCCAAGCCGCTCGAACGAAATGGGCGCACCGCGTGTGATCGTCACGGTTCACCATCGTAGCGCGGCATCTTGCCGAGTTCGGGCCGCGCGCACTAGGACCGCCGCCTCAAAGTTGTTCGCGCGCGGTTGCTGCACTCTATATGTACGATAGATGTAGTAGGCCGAGCGAGGGCTCGGCGGTCGCTCGAGAAGCGACTTATGTGCGGGCCACTTGTCGGGACGACGGCCAAGTGCGGCCCATTACGCTTGCCTCTCAGGAAGATTAATGTTACTATCTGGAAGGTTTTGGTAGAGGCAAGGCGCTCGCGCCCCAAAGACGCCGAACAGCGGAAGCCCCAGGGTCTCCCATTCAAAACGTCGCTCGTCCGAAACGAATCACTGTGCAGCGCGCTGTTGCGTAAAACGGTGCGCAATGGGAGTTTCAACCAAGGTGTATACAGATCAACTCATCACGTGCGTGGATTGTGGACAGCAGTTCACTTTCACCGCCGGCGAGCAAGAGTTCTATGCCCAAAAGGGTTTTCAGAACAAGCCGAGCCGTTGCCCGGATTGCCGGGCTGCGCGTAAAGCGCAAAAGGGCGGCGGCGGCGGCGGACCTCGCTTTAACGGCGGCGGCGGCGGCGGCGGCGGGGGTCAGCGGGAGATGTTCCGCACGACCTGCAGCAGCTGCGGCGGCACGGCAGAAGTGCCGTTCCAACCGAGGGGCGACAAGCCCGTCTATTGCCGCGACTGCTTCCAAAGTCACCGATCCTCGTACTAGCCTCTCCGCTGGGGCGTCGATGATAGTGAGCGGCCGTCTCCGGACGGCCGTTTCGCATTTCTTTCGCGCGATTCGATGAAGCCGATAGCCGATTGGGACGAACTCACAAGCGAGCTGTTGATCGCGGTTCCGGAATTCCGCGCCGTCTACGACGAACACGTCCGGTTTAACGGGCAGCTTTTGTTTGATATCTTGCTCTGCGAACTCTACGGGTTTGCCGTCGCGATGATCGAGGAAGAGGGAAATGGCGCTGACGATTTCCTTCGACGCTTGTTCGCCTACGTCGAACGGGGCGTCGCCTCCCCAAGCGAACAGCTCAACACGCCGTTCGTCATCTCATTTCTGAACATGGTCCATCCAGACGATCCTCAGTTCTCGACACTGGTCCCCTACATGCTGCCGCGGTCTCGGGCAGAGTGGGAGACTTACATGGGCATGCGCTTGCCGCCCGGAGGACCCGTCGCTTAGTCATGACGCTCGGCGATAAGCTGCCCGCGTTCGACGATGGGGTAGAGTGGCTTGATGGCTATAGGATCGAACCGCGTGCCGGTCGACCAATGCTCGTTCACTTCTGGTCGCATGACTGCCCACTATGCCACGACGGCGCTGAGCTAGTCAACGAGTGGCGATCGAAGCACGGCGACGAGGCACTCGTCATGATCGCGGTGTTCGCGCCGCGACCTGAGTCGACATCGCTCGATGTCGAGGCCGTGCGACACGACGCTCGCGAGCTGATGCGGATCCATTACCCCTGCGCAATCGACCCGCGCGGTGAGCTGCGCGCGATATTCGAATGCCCCTACTCGCCGGGCTACTTCGTCTTCGACCGCGACGGAAAGCTCCGCCATCGACAGATCGGCAACGATGGTCTCGCGAGCGTCGGCATGCTGCTCGACCGCCTCGCCGTCAAGGCATCATCTTCTCCCGGAGCGTAGTAGGCGCCGTTATGCAACAAGTGCTTCCTGAAATACGTCCTATATCTATCGAGGCGATCGAAGCGGCCCGCGAGCGTATCAAGGGCACGGTCATCCGCACGCCGCTCATCCGGCTCGACCACGGCGTTCCCAAGCCCGAGATCTATTTGAAGCTCGAAAATCTCCAGCCGACGAATTCGTTCAAGCTTCGCGGAGCTGCGAACGCAGTCGCGATGCTTCCCGCCGATCGTCGCGCGGAAGGCGTTTGGACGATCAGCGCCGGCAACGCCGGCCAGGGCGTCGCCTACGCGGCGCGTCAGGCGCGCGTGCCGTGCACCGTCGTCACGATCGACACCGCACCCGACACGAAAGTCGAGCGCATGCAAGCGCTCGGCGCCCGGCTCGTCAAAGCGTCGTTCGACTCGTGTTGGGAAGCGATGGAGAAGCGCGAATTCCCGGGCGTCCGCGGTGAGTTCATCCATCCGTTCGACGACGACGACTTCGTCGCGGGCAACGCGACGATCGGCTTGGAGATCGTTGAAGACCTTCCCGACGTCTCCGCGGTCGTCGCCGCGATCGGCGGCGGCGGGCTCATCTCCGGCATCGCCTCGGGCATCAAAGCTCGTTCGAAACGCGTCCGCGTGCTCGGCGCCGAACCCGAGACCGCTGCGCCCGGCGCCGCATCGTTCGCGGCGAAAGCGCCCATGAAGTTCGGCCGCTGGCAAGCGACCTTCGTCGACGGCGCGGGCGGAAAGAGCATCTTCCCGCGGATGTGGGATCGGATGAAGGACGTCGTCGACGGATCGATCGTCGTGACGCTCGACGAAGTGAAGCGAGCGATGCGGATGCTCGCGGAGCGCTCGCGCGTCGTAGCCGAAGGAGCGGGCGCGCTTCCGGTCGCCGCAGCGCTTTCCGGCAAGGCGGGCACCGGCCCCATCGTGGCGGTCGTGTCGGGCGGGAACATCGATCTCGCCAAGTTCGCAGAACTGATCGGCGCCGTGTAAGACCGCGGCGGTCGAGATGAATCTCGACCGCTCCCTTTCTCACTCAGGCGAGACCGCGGCGGTCGAGATGAATCTCGACCGCTCCCTTTCTCACTCGGGCGAGACCGCGGCGGTCGAGATGAATCTCGACCGCTCCCCATTCAGAGAATTGTCAGCGCTTCTTCTTCAGATCGGTCGAAGGATCGTAGATAAGATGCGCGCGTTTGATCGCGGCGAACGGGATCGGCGTCGGACCCGCGTGCGGATCGCGGATGGTCACGGCCTCGTCGGTCACGACGTCGATCGGACCGTTGAACTCGACGCGATTCCCTATGTGAAGCGATGTGACGACTTTCGCCGGCCGGCCGCGGAAGCGGCGATAGTGCTCGGCGGTGAGCAAGGGGCGTTCGAGTCCGGCTGACGCCACCTCGACGCGATAGTCTTCGATCGGCGGGTCGAGCGCCTCGATCCGGTTGATGACGTAGCGGCTGATACGGCCGCACGCATCGGTGTCCATGCCGCCTTCCCGGTCGACGGTGAGGCTCATGACTTGCGTACGCCCTTCGCGGCGCAGCAGCGTGCGCAAGACCTCGACGCCACCGAACGCGCCGGGAACGGAGGCCGCGATCTCCTCGAGCTGCGCGCGCATCGATCAGGCCGCGCCTGGCGACGCGATTCGAACGCCGGCTGCTTCGAGCGCAGCGCGAACCGCTCGCGCGATGTCGATCGCGCCGGGCGTGTCGCCATGGATGCAAAGCGTTTGGGCGGCAACGGCGACTTCGGTGCCCGCTGAGCTGCGCACGAGGCCGCGAACGGCGATGTCGACGGCCTGGTTCGCCGCGGTCTTCGGATCGGTGATGAGCGAACCGGCGACCGAACGCGACACGAGATGCCCATCATCGCCGTACGCCCGATCGCAAAAGCCTTCGGCGATGAAACGCACGCCGGCGGACTTCGCCGCTTCGGCGAACGCCGAACCCGCCAGGCCGACGAGCCCCAGATCGCCGGAGCGACGCGCGGCAGCCGCAATCGCATCGGCGAGAGACCTGTCGCGAGCGGCATCGTTGTACAGCGCGCCGTGCGGCTTCACGTGCTTCAGGCGCGCACCGTTCGCTTGGGCGACCGCCTGGAGCGCTCCGATCTGGTAAAGCACGAACGCCTCGGCCTCAGCGGGCGAGATGCGCATCGTGCGGCGCCCGAAACCTTGAAGGTCCGGATACGATGGATGCGCACCGATCGCGACGCAATGGCGCACCGCCGAGCGGACGGTCGACTCCATCGTCGACGGATCGCCGGCGTGAAAGCCGCACGCGATGTTCGCCGACGTGACGACCTCGAACATCGCGTCGTCGTCGCCGAGCGTCCACACGCCGAACGACTCACCCGCGTCGCAGTTGAGATCGATGCGAAGCGCGGCGCTCACGACGATGCTCCTTCGGCGAAACCGCGTCCGAGGCGCGCGGCATCGGGGTCGTACGTCACGGCGCTCGCGACCGCACGGACGGCGCGCAGACGCGATGCCGCGGCGTTAAGCGCATCTCGTGCGCCCGTACGGTCGGCGCGCTCGAACCGGACTTCATCTCCGGGTCGCACTTGCGCCGCGAGCGGGATATCCGCCGTGATGACGCACAGAGCGATCGGATAGCCGCCGGTCGTCTGATGCTCCGCGAGCAGCACGATCGGCGAACCGTCGCCCGGCAATTGCACGCAGCCCGCGCACACTCCGGCTGAGATCGAGTCGCTCGCGCCGCCGGTGACCGCCGAGCCCTCGAGGCGCAGCCCCTGCCTGCTCGAGCGCGCACTTCCACGGAATGCGGTCGCGAAGAGCTCGTCGATGACGGTGGACCCGATCCGCGACGCATCGGGTCCGGTGAGAGCGCGAAGCCGCACTGGCGGACGAAGTGCTAGGATCGCTCCCGGCTCGTACTCGGATTCGCTGAAGGCCTCGGACGAGGCGGCTCTCACGAAAAGCGAGTCGCCCGCGGCGAGTCTACGTCCGCCGAATCCTCCGCCGACGTCGGTGGCTGCGCTCCCGAGAACCTCGGAGATGTCGATCCCTCCGGCGACCGCGAGGTACGACCGCAAGCCGCTTGCGGGCGGTCCGATCGCGATCCGGTCGCCCGCTTCGACAGACAGTGACCGCCACGAATGCTTCCGTTTCCCGCCGATCCATAGCGGTGCGTCCGCTCCCGTCACCGCGATCGTCATTGGATCCGCCGCCTCGAACGTCGCGCCGTTCATCGTCGTCTCGATGAGCGCGCAACCGTCAGCGTTGCCGACGAGCCGGTTCGCAGCGCGAGCCGAGAACCAGTCGGCCGCCCCGGACGGCGAGACGCCGAGCGCACCGAGGCCGAGCCGTCCGAGATCCTGGACGCTCGAGAGAAGACCGGCATCGCGGACCAAGAGTCGACGCGGCCCGTTCACGCGGCGCCGTCCGTGATTTCGACGCGGGCCGTCTCTTCGATGCTCGATGCCGGCTCGAACCGCACGACGTCGCCCGGCGCGAGCAGCGCGGGCGCCGGAAGCGACGCATCGAAGAGCGGCGCGAGGGTCCGGCCGAGCAGACGCCATCCTCCCGGCGACTGACGTGGATAGATCCCGCATTGTAGCGCCGCGACGCCGACACTGCCGGCGGGCACGCGGGGCCGGGGCGTCGCGAGTCGCGGCAGGGCCAGGGCCGGCGGCAAGCCGAGCAGATATGGAAAGCCCGCGAGGAAGCCGAGAAAGGCTACGCGGTAGTCCGGCTTGCAGAATGCGTCGCGGAAGCGCGCCTCGCGCATGCCCAGTTCGTGGGCAGCCGTCTCAAAGTCGACGCCCCATTCGCCGCCGAATCGAACGACGATCGTGACCTTTCGAGCATTCGCGTTCGACGACTCGGACGCGTTCTCGGCCGCACCTCGCACGAGCGCCATCGCGATCGCTTGGTCTACCCGCAACGGGTCGTAGCGGACGAGCACCGACGCGTACGCCGGAACGATGTCGGAAAACGCTCCGCCTCCCGCTCGCTCGATCGCGCGAGCGAGCGACCAGACGCGGGAGACGACCTCGCGATCGATGCGGTCGCCGACGACGACGTGGAGCGCCGCATCGCCCACCGGCTTGATGTCGACTTCGAGCATGTGGCGTCGCGGCTTCGCGGGGGCCAAGCCGCGGCCCCGGTAGAACTGCGGCTCATGAGCGGCTTTCACTTCTCACCGCGCACGAACCGGGCGTCGGACATCCGCTGGCGCGAGTGGGGAGATGCTGCGTTCGATCAAGCGCGCGAGGAGAATAAACCGATACTCCTCGCGATCTCGGCCGTCTGGTGCCACTGGTGCCACGTCATGGACGAGACGACGTATTCGTCGGACGACGTCATCGAGCTCATCAACCGGCGGTACGTTCCGGTCCGCGTCGACAACGACCAGCGCCCGGACATCAATGCCCGCTACAACCAGGGCGGGTGGCCGACGACGGCGATCCTCACGCCGGACGGCGAGATACTCAAGGGCGCGACCTATGTCCCGCCCGACCAGATGTTCAACCTGCTCTCGCAGGTCGGGTCGTTCTTCTCCGAGCCGGAGAACCGCTTAGCGATCGCCCGCCGGATGACCGAGCTCAAATTGCGCCGCGATGAGGCGAGGCCGCAATCGTCGGATGCGCTCAAGCCCGACATCTCTGACCGCGTGTTCTCGTTCCTGGATTCGAACTTCGACGAGCGTTACGGCGGTTTCGGGTCCGACCAGAAGTTCCCGATGACCGGTGCCCTCCATTTCCTGCTCGACCGCTGGCAGCGCGTCCGCGACGACCGCTCGCGCGAGATCGTCGTGCGCTCGCTTCACGCGATGTCGGGCGGGGGCATGTACGACCGTGTCCACGGCGGCTTCTATCGTTACTCGACGACGCGCGACTTCAGCGTACCGCATTTCGAGAAGATGCTTGAGGACCTTGGCGGCCTGCTGCTCGCATGCGCGCGTTCGGCCGCGATGTTCGGCGACGCGGAACTTGCGCGCGTCGCTTTAGAGGTGCGTTCGTATCTGGACGAGCGGCTTTGGAACGCGAAGTTCGGAGCGTACGGGGGCAGTCAAGACGCGGACGAGTCGTATTTCGCGCTCGATGCGGCCGGTAGGGCTGGGCTCGAGCAGCCGTATGTCGACCCGACGATCTACGCATCCTGGAACGCCGAGACCGCGCGTGCGCTTGTGATCGCCGGCCCGTTGCTCGAACGCTTCGGCGCCAACGCGGCGGAATGGACCGCGCGCGGAACGGCCGTGCTCGGCTCGCTATGGGACATGCTGCTCGACGATGGGCTTGTCTGCCGGTACTTCGATGGCGAGCACCATATCCGCGGCTTGCTGGGCGACCAGGCTTGGACTGCGTGGGCGTCGCTTGGCGCGTACGAAGGCACTAGTGACCCGAAGTGGCTCGAGCACGCGTCGACGATCGTCGCGGCATGCGAGCCACTCTTCGACGCCGGCGCGGGCTCTTACGCGGACCGGCTGCTTTCGGACCGCGAGCGCGGCCGCATGGCGGAACAAACGTTCCCAATCGATGACAATTCGCTCATGGCGCGAGTGCTCGTCAAGCTCGCGGTATTGACCGGCGATGATACGAAGCGCGAACGCGCTCGCTTGCTCCTCGAGGCGAACGCAGATTCGTACCGCGGTTACGGCATGTTCGCTTCGGAGTACGGATCAGCGGCGTTGGACTGGTTCACGCCGCCCGTCGATGTGCGGATCGTCGGCGCGGCGTCCGACTCTGCGACCGTCGCGTTGCGCGAGAGCGCCCGGCGAGTCGCGCCAACCGCGGTTACTATAGAAGTCGTTGATCCGGATGCAGACGCGCCGCGCTTGCGAGCGCTCGGGCACTCGAACGGCCGCGCGGCCACGGCGTACCTGTGCGATGAACGCTCTTGCTTCGCGAAGACGAGCGACGCGTCGGAACTCGAGGCCGTTCTGTCCCACCGCTCGTAAGCGGTCGAGATGAATCTCGACCGCTCCCTTATCTCTCGTAAGAGCGCCTACGATTTGCGGCGCGTGCCGATGAGCGCCACGGCGGTGATCGCCGCGAAGCCGATGAGCGCGCTCGCGATTTGGAGCGGCGTTCCCGCGACGGCTGCATTCACGATGCGGTCGATCGTCGCCGCGCCGAGCGCGACGAGCAGAACGGTCCGCCACCCGCCCGCATGAAGGAACGCGAGCGAAGCGCCGGCGATGAGGAAGACGTTCATCGCGATCGCGATGACGAGCATCGTCGAGGGTCCGACGGCGGCGAGCGTTACATATTCAGTCGCGAGCGCCGCCATCGCCCAGAGAGCGGCAAGTATCCCGGCTGCGAAACGCGCGACGCTCGCAGGTGAAAGACCGACGGGCATCGCTCGTCATTCCCCGGTGATGGAAAAAATCTTTCGTTTCGCCGCGACCAGGAGAATCGTCGCGCGACAGAAGAACACGCGCCACTCTCGCCGGCATCGTACATGCCGCGACGTCGCTTCACTTCTCCGGCATCCGGAGGTCCGACATCGTGCTACAAGAGTTTCGGCCTGCACCGATCATCGATCGACTGCGTTCGGATATCCGCGATCGTCTTCGCGAATATTCCGACGAAGCGACGGGGTCCGAGGTCGAACGCACGGACAGCGCGTGGCGCATCGTGCAGAACGTGCTGGCGGAAGAGCTGTACGAGCTCAATGCCGGACTGCCGAACGATGCGCAGGTGCACGAAAAGGACCGGCTCGCGCTTCCGGATGGAAGCCAGACGATCGATGTCCTCTATCGCGGCCACAAGTTTTCGATCGTGCGGCCGAAGGATCGCCGCAGCCTCTATCTCGTCGATCCGTCGGCGGGCCGGTTGCCGATCGAACGCGTCGGATGCAAGCTTTTTATCGCCGGCGAGCCGATCGCGTCGGCCCTATTGGCGTGTATAGCCCGCCTCGCCGAGCGCGCCACGGCTGGGGTCAACAGCGAGCCGACGACAGATCCGCGCTATATGGCGCTCGAAATGCTCTCGAGCAATGCCGCCAAAGTCGAGGCAGCGCTCAACCTCGCCCAAGACAACGGGTTCCGGTTCGTCGAGTCGTATCGCACGCCTGATCAGCATCGACGCGTCTTCGTCTTCGAGCGCGCTTAGGGCGGCAAATGAAGAAGGCCGGCTCGATCTGCCGGCCATGAGCGAAAAGCGTTCGCGTCACGTCTTGCCGGGCGTGACGTTCTTCATCCCCGCGACGGCGCCCACGATGCCGAGCGCGATGCGATGTTCGGCGACGACCGCAGCGGGCGCGAAATTGACGAAGAGCTTCGCCGCGAGCATGAGCAGCGCCGCATCGTCGAGCACGTTGAGAAACGGGATGTCCGCGAACGGATCGAGCGGCGACACGACGAGCACCGCCGCGGCGATGCCCGCCATCTTCAGCCAAACGGGGACGCGGCCGTCGCGGTACAAGCGCATGATGAGGCGCCCGTAGTTCGGCAGCGAGAACAGCAGCTTCGATTTCTCGAACAAGAGCAATGGGTTCATGTCGTCTCTAGTTACGCTTAGCCGACGCACTTTGTTTCAGCGGGCGGCCGCCAGCTCGGTAAGAACAGCTCTTGCCGCACGCAGGCCCGGGACGCCGGTGACGCAGCCGCCCGGATGCGCGCCCGAGCCGCACAAGTACAAACCGCGCAGGGGAGTCCGCGTCGCGAAACGATCCTCGAAGATCTGACCCGGCAGCAGCTCGCCGTGGAAGATGTGCCCGCCGCTCAGACCGAAGCGGCGCTCGAGATCCGGCGGTGCGAGGATCTGACGAGCCTCGATCGCACTTCGCAAGTTCGGCGCGACCTTCGCAAGCTCTGCGACGATCGTGTCAGCCGCGGCTTCGCGCATCGCATCGGTCCACGGACCGTCGGGGCGGTCGTACGGGAAGTACTGCGCGAAGACGGAGAGCAGGTGCTTGCCCGGCGGAGCTATCGTCGGATCGCTCGGCGATTGCATGTAGCATTCGATGAGCGGGCGTCGCGAGACCGTGCCCGCGACCGCGTCCTCGTACGCGGTCTGCAGGTACTCGACGTCGGGCGCGACGTGGATCGTCGCGCCGTGATGCGGCTGTGCGTTGGTCCCCGGCCGCGCGGTGTAGTCCGGCAGCTCGCCGAGCGCGAAGTTCACCTTGAGCGAAACGCCGATGCAGCGCCAGTCGCGGACGCGCCGGACGAACGGATCGTCGAGCTCGGCGTCCGGAACGAGCCGCAGGAACGTCGTTTTCGGATCTGCGTTCGATAACACCACGCGCGAACGGATCTCGGTGCCGTCAGCGAGGACGACCCCGCACGCGCGACCATCTTCGCACAAGATCTGCGCGACCGGCGATGCCGTCATGATAGACGCGCCGGCCGCGCGAGCCGCGCCGGCGATCGCTCGCGCGACCGCGCCCATGCCGCCGCGGACGAAGCCCCACGCGCCTTGGATGCCGAGCGCTTGGCCCGCGTTATGGTGGACGAGGACGTAGCCCGTTCCTGGCGTCCGCGGACCGGCATACGTGCCGATGAGGCCGTCGTTCACCATCTCGGCTTGGAGGACGGGCGTTTCGACGTAGCGCTCGACGAACTCGGCGGCCGAGCCGTCGAACGTCGCGCGCGCCCGCGCATCGAAGGCATCGAGCGTCGGCGCGGCAGCGTCGAAGGTGGCGTTCAATGCGGCGCCGAGCCGCGCGACCTCTTCGGCGAAGCGCGCGTGCCCATCGACGTCGGGTTTCGAGAACTTCGCGATCTCGCGTGCGTTTTCGCTCTCGTCGCGCGTCAGGAGCAACGATCGCCCTTCTGGCAGGGGAGTGAACGACGCGGCCGACTTCCGATACACCGAGTAGCCGTGCGCGGGCAAGTCGAGCTCGTCGACGATGCGCGGGGCGAGCAGACTGCAGACGTAGGATGCGGCCGATACGGTCCAACCCGGCCACACGGCTTCGCTGATCGTCGCGCCGCCGATGACCTCGCTCCGCTCGACGACGCACACCTGCAGACCCGCGCGCGCGAGATACGCCGCCGCGACGAGGCCGTTGTGCCCGGCGCCGACGACGATCGCGTCGTACGGCTGCGCGCGGTTCACCGCTTGAGCATCTCGCGCGCCGCATTCCATCCGGATGCACCCATGACGCCGCCGCCGGGATGAGCCGCAGCGCCGCAGAGGTAGAGACCCTTCAGCGGCATGCGATAGCCCGCGAATCCGGGCACCGGCCGGAATGCGAAGAGCTGATGCAGTCCCATCGAGCCCTGGAATATGTTGCCGCCGGTGAGATTGAACGTCGATTCGATGTCGACGGGCGACAGTATCTGCCGGTCGATGACCGATGCCGTGAAGCCCGGCGCATGTTCCTCGACGATCGCGAAGCAGCGGTCTGCGAACTCGCCGCGGCTCGCGTCGTTCCATCCGCCTTTGAGATCGTACGGCGCGTACTGGCAGAACATCGACATGAGATGCTTGCCTTCGGGTGCGACGCTCGGGTCGACGGCCGACGGGATCGTGCACTCGACGATGGGCTTGGTCGACATCGCGCCGTACTTCGCCTCGTCGTACGCGCGCTCGATGAAGTCCTGATCCGGGCAGAGGTGGATCGTGCCGCGGTGCTGCGGTCCGGGCGTCGAACCGGGGCACGCCGTGAAGTTCGGCAGCGCCGACAGCGCGACATTGATCTTCGCCGACGCGCTCGAGTAGTCGATGCGGTCGACCGCCGCCGCGAAGTCGTCCGGCAACGTCTTCGGATCGAGCATCTTCGTGAACGTCAAGCGGCAATCGACGTTGCTCGCGACCCGCGGCGCGTCGAACTCGTCGCCATTGGTCAGCGCGACGCCGGTGACGCAGCCGTCGCGCGTCTTGATCTTCGCGACTTCGGCTTCCGTGCGGATCTCGACCCCGAGATCCTTCGCCGCGCGTGCGAGCGCTTGCGTCAGACCACCCATACCGCCGCGCACGTAGCTCCACACGCCGCGCTTGCCGTTCGTCTCGCCCATGACGTGGTGGAAAAGGACGTAGGCCGTTCCCGGCATCGACGGCGATGCGAACGCGCCGATGATCGCATCGGTCGCAAGCGTCGCCTTGAGCTCTTCCGATTCGAACCAGCGGTCGAGGATCGGACGCGCCGGACCCGTGAGCACCTCGATCGCCTCGCCCATCGCGGGGCCGAGTTTGCGCATCGCCTTGCCCATCGGCGCCAGCTTGAAAAGATCGCCGAGCGACGGGTGCATGATGTCGGGCGGAGTCATCGTGAGCGTCGGCTCGACGACGGAAGCGACCCGTTCGAGCATCCGCTCGTAGCTCGGATAATTGTCTGCATCGCGCGCGCTGAACTTGCCGATCTCGCGCAAGTTCATCGCTGCGTCGGGTCCCAGAAACAAGTGACGGCCGTCAGCGAATGGCGAGAACGACGACGGGTTGCGCTCGACGACGTCAAAACCGTAATCGTGTAGGCGCAGATCGCGGATGATCTCCGGCCGGAAGAGGCTATTGACGTAAGCGGCTGTCGAGACTTTGAATCCCGGGAACGTCCCTTCTTCGGTCACGCACGCGCCGCCGACGATGTACCGCCGCTCGAGCACGAGCACTTTCCACTTCGCGCGCGCGAGATAGCAAGCGGTCACGAGACCGTTGTGCCCCCCGCCGATGACGATCGCGTCGTATCGTGCAGCCATAACGCCCTCACAAAGAATTGCGCAACGTGCGACGATTCGCTTCGCGCGCGCAGCGCTCATTTCAACCGAAGAGATTGGGAAAAAGGACCGTGACGGCGCTCATCCTTTTGGCGGGATAACGCCGGCTGGGCCCTTCTCACCGAAATCTAACGCCTGGTTCAAGTCACCCTCACGGCAACCGCAGTACAATCAACGCGACTACCGATGATTGATCAGCCGCAGAACGACCAATTCAGACCAAGGGGCAGCGTCGACGCATCGAGCGCGCTGCTGCCGTATCGCGGGCCGTGGAGTCCCCGACTCGCCGCTCACCTCCTCAGACGCGCGGGATTCGGGGGCTCGCCGGCCGAGATCGGCGCTGCCGCAAGCGCCGGCATGAACGCTGCAGTCGACGGTCTCCTCGACCCGCGGCCCGACACGCTGCCGTCCTCACCCCAAGGCGATCTCACGTATCTTCCGATGGCGCCGCCCGAGCAGCGGCGCGACGCATATCTCCGCGCGGTGTCTTGGTGGCTCGATCGTATGCTCCAGACACCGAATCCGCTCATCGAGCGGATGACCTACTTCTGGCACAACCACTTCACGAGCGGGGTGCAGGGCGGCATCACGCCGGCGATGATGGTCGTGCAGAACCGGCTGTTCCGCGCCAACGCGCTCGGGAACTACGCATACCTGACGCATCAAGTCGCGCGCGATCCTGCCATGCTCCTCTACCTCAACGGCAACCAGAACCGCAGCCAGCATCCGAACGAGAACTTCGCGCGCGAGCTCATGGAGCTGTTCTCCATGGGTGTCGGCAACTACACCGAGCAAGACGTCCGCGAGAGCGCGCGGGCCTTCACCGGCTGGATCGTGCCGCGCGACGGCGCGAGCTCGAGCTTCGTCGCTCGCTTCCACGACGCCGGTTCGAAGACGTTCCTCGGGCACACCGGCGCGTTCGCGGGCGACGACGTCATCGACGTCATCATGGGTCAGCCGGCGACGGCGCAGTTCATGGCGCGCAAGTTCTTGCGCAACTTCGTCTACGACGATCCCGAGCAGGAGCTCGTCGATGCGACCGCCGGGCGCTTTGCTGACGCGAAGTACGATGTCGCTGCGCTGCTCGACACGCTGCTCCGCTCGAACGTCTTCTATTCCGACCGCGCGTACCGGAGCATCGTCAAGAGCCCGGTCGACCTCGTCGTCGGCGCGCTCCGCACCATCGGCGTGACGACGTCGACGCCGCGCGTCATCGGCGCGATGAATGGGATGGACCAGGTGCTCATGCGGCCCCCGAACGTGGCGGGTTGGCCAGGCGGATCGCAATGGCTCAATCAAGGCACGATCCTTGCGCGGCTCAATTTCCTCAACCAGCTGGTCTCGTTCCGCGCGGCGTCTCCGGTCACGCAGATGCAGGCGATGCCCGGGATGGCAGGTCCGCTCGCGTGGATAGCCGGCGTCTCGCAGACCGATGCTTCGGCGGTCGCCGCTCGCGTGCTCGATCTGACCGTGCAAAGCGACGTCACGGACGAGCAGCGTCAATCGATAGTCGGCTTCCTCACGACGGACGGCGTCGGCAACCCGGTCGAGCTCAATGGCGAGAACATCGATGAGAAGGTGCGGGGAGCGATGAGCCTTGCGATGGCGCTTCCGGCATATCAACTGGAATGAACGGCACGATGGTATGAGCAGCAGAAGACAGTTCATCGTCCAGGGCATCGGGGCGTTCGGCGGCGCGCTTGCGGTCGATTCGATCTTCGCGCGTGCCGCGCGCGCCGCGTCGCAAGTGACGAAAGCGGGAGCGGTGGCAAACCGCTGCTTGGTCGTCGTCAACCTTCAGGGCGGCAACGACGGCCTCAACACGATCGTGCCGCACGGCGATCCCGCGTACTACAATGTCCGGCCGACGATCAACGTCGCGCAGTCGGACGTGCTCGCGATCGACTCGTCCATCGGTATGAACCCGAAGCTCGCGTCGCTCAAGGCGCTCTACGACCGCCAGCGCGTCGCGGTTCTGCAGGGCGTCCACTACCCGAATTACGTGTTGTCGCATTTCCGCGGCACCGAGATCTGGCAGACCGCAGCGCCCGAGTCGTACGATACGACCGGCTGGGCAGGCCGCTACCTCGACAAGGCCGGCTTGCCGGCGGACAACTTGTTCAAGGGCGTGGCGATCGGACCGCTGCTGCCGAAGATGCTCGTCGCGGACAAGACCGACGTGCCGGCGATCGGTGACCTGCGAGGCTTCCGCTTCAACGGGCGCGCCGACGAACAGGCGCAGGCCGATCGCATCCTCATGGGCGACGGCGATCGCTATCCGTTCGACAGCCCGTATCTGCAGCTCGTCCAAGAGGTCGAACGCGACGCGCGGGCCGCGTCGTCGAAACTGCCGCACTTGGTCGCCGGTTACAAGCCGGCCGTCGCCTATCCGAAAACGCCATTCGCCCAGGGTCTCAACCTCGTGTCCGCGATCATCAACTCGGATCTCGGCACGAAAGTCTTCTACGTCAGCATCGGATCGTTCGACACACACGCGGCGCAGCGCCCGCGACAGGACGCTTTGCTCGAGCAGTTCGGAGACGGTCTGAAAGCGTTCTACGACGATCTAGCGGCGCACAACGCTGACGACCGCGTTCTGACGATGACGTTCTCCGAGTTCGGACGGCGCGTCGAGGAAAACGCGAACCGGGGCACCGACCACGGAACGGCGGCCCCCATGTTCGTCGTCGGGGGAGGAGTGAAAGGCGGGGTGTACGGCGACCACCCGAGCCTCACCGACCTTGACTACGGCAACCTCAAGTGGCACACCGACTTCCGGTCGGTCTATGCCACCGTGCTCGAAGGCTGGCTCGATGTGCCTGCGAGCATGGTGCTCGGCGACTCGTTCACGTCGTTGAACTTCATCTAGCGTCTGGGGAGAGGAGAATACTTCACTGATGGAACGCAAGGCATTTCTCGCGACGGCTGCCGGTCTCGGCGCGTCGATCGCGGCGGTATCGGCTGCGCTTGGCGCACCGGTCCCGGTGGTACCGACACCCACGCCTGCCGCGACGATGCAGCCTCGCACGCATCGCCGCAACGGCGCGGCCAGCAATCATAACATCCACGAGATCCGCAAGCATCTCGAACACGTCATCGACGAGCTACAACACGACCAGCACGATTACGCGGGCCACCGCCTGAAGGCGCTCGACCTGCTCAATCAGGCTCGTCAAGAGCTGCTGCAGGCCGAACAGTCCGACACAGGCCACTAGGGGGAAGACGAAAAATGGAGCGGTCGACCTTTACGGTCGACCGTTTTCGTTTTTCTTTTCCGTCGCGTGCACGCCGCGCATCGGGTTGTTCGGGCAGCGCCGGCACGCGTATGCGGCCAGGTGGCGGAAGACTTCGCGACTCACTTCGCGGCGCGCCGTCAGGCGGAAGCGCGTGTACGCGTCGTCGAATGCGGCTTGGACTCTCGGCTTCTCGACGAGATCGCGTGTGAAGTGTTCGCAGCACGCGGAGCACATCGTCTCGGTCTTGAACAGGGGGCAGCGCAGCGTCGACTCGCCATGCTCGCCGAAGCGGTTCCACGCGTCAGGCGAGGGCTGGGATTGCCCTTGGAGGAGGTTATCGAGCAGGCGGTCTACGGCGTCCATGCACATACGATGGAGTTTGAAGCGGTTTTGTGCCAGCGCCCCGAAAAAAATGGCAGATGGACGACGTCACGTTTGTCGTAGGCCAGCTCGCCGGGCCTGGGACGTACCAGTGCCAGGCCTGCGGCCGCGAGGCCAAGGAGTACGCGCTTTCTTTCGAGGTCGAGCCCTGCCCGTGCGGCGGAACCACCTTTAGGCGCGTCGACTAGTGAGGGACGTCACTCAGGGCACGCTCGGCATCCGTTACTCGGACTCAGGTACCGGGCCGGCGACGCTTCTACTACATGCCTTTCCTCTCGACGGTAGGATGTGGAACTCCCAAGCGGCAGCGTTCGCGGTCGATCACCGCGTCATCGTCCCGGACATGCCTGGTTTCGGCTCCGCGCAGTTGCCCGATGGGACCCCCTCGATCGACGACCTCGCCAACGCGATCGTGACCTACTGCAAGTCGGGAGGCGTCGAACGCCCTCTCGTCGCCGGTTGCTCGATGGGCGGCTACATCGCGCTCGCGATCGCCCGGCTACACCCCGCGTTCGCCGGCGGCTTCGCTCTCGTCGACACGCGTGCCACAGCCGACTCGCAGGACGGCAAGCGCGCCCGTTACGAGATGGTCGAGCGAGCTCGTCACGAGGGTGCCGGTTTTCTCCAACAGACGTCGCCGCCGGTCAGCGCAGAAACGGCATCGCAGCGGCCGGAAGCGGTAGCCTTCATCAAATCGATGATGAACGACGCGACCGCAGCCGGCATCATGGTCGCGCAGCGCGCGATGGCGAGCAGAAAAGATTCCCGTGCCGTCCTCGGTACGATTCGCGTTCCCGTCGCCGTGATCCACGGCACCGACGACCCGGTGGTCGCGTTAACGGAGGGTCAGGCGATGGCGAGCGCGATCAAGGGTTCGACATTCGTGCCGATCGCAGGCGCCGGCCATCTGTCGCCTGTCGAAGCGCCGGACGAAGTGACCGCAGCGATCCGCAGGCTGGCCGAAGCGATAGCATAACCTCAGGGGAGCGAGCGGAGCCTCGCGGTCAACCAGGCAAGGCGATCGGCCGCGATCTCCGGTTGGCCTAATTTGTGATCCGAGGCGTAGAAGAATGCTGCTCGCTCGCCCGGTGCCGACGACGCGAAGCGTTCGGCCTCGGAGAGCGGCACGTACTCGTCCTTGAGCGCGAACTGGAAGAGGAAGCTACGCGCGGACGAGCGGGTGAGGTACTTGATCGGATCGAGGACGCTCATCTGGCCGACGTATCGCACCTTGTCCTTCGGCGGTGCGCCGAGGAGATACCATTCGCTCAGCGTCGGCACCCCAGCCATCAGGACGTAACATCTTGGCCTGGGATCGATAGCGCTCAGTATCGCACCGTACATCGCACCGAAATCGTGTCCGACGTACCCGATCGCCGACGGGTCGACGTTCGACTGCGCTTCGAGCAGGTCGAGAGCGCGCCGCAGGTCGACGATTTGGGCGATCGATGCGACGTAGTCCGTGTCGGTCGAACGTCGCTTGTCGAACCAGGAGGGCTGCGCCCACATCGCGTCGATGAGAACCGACGTGATGCCGCTCGCCGCAAGCGAACGCGCGTCGGGTACGAACTCGGTCAGATTAGTCGTCTTCGGATCGCCGAGCCAGTGGACGAAAAGCACGCCGGGATGAGGCGACGACACTTTGGGGACGACGACCTCGGCGTGAACGCGCCTGCCGGCGGACGCGAACGTGAGATCTTTGAACGTCAGCGAGCCTTCGTTCCACGTTCGCGCGACCTTCACGGCGAGCGGAGCGCCGGCATCGTACGAAAACGCCGACGCCGGGAGCACTTGGCTCGCCGCGCTGGACGGCGCGGCTCCGGAAGATACGTTCGCCAACACCATCGTGAGCGCAAAAGCCAGGCCAAGCCTATTCGACACGTTCGCCCTCCCTATACAGCCAAGGCAGATCTTCGTCGCTCGAGTAGCGTCGCCAACCGTCGAGCAGACGCCCGCCGAACTTCGCGAGGATGCGAACGCCGGAAGCCGCTTTGCCGTCGCCGAACCCGGGCAGGTCTCGCAAACGCCTGTACACCTCTTCCGACGACTTTAGGCGCGCCCATACCCGTGTGCCGTCGTTTCCATAGTCGTCGGCGATCCGCGCGCATAGCGCCTTGACGCGCTTCGCCATCATCCCCGGAAACCGGTGGATGGCAGGCGGCTTGCGGAACACCGCTTGGATCTTCGCGTCAGGTATCTTCGCGATCTTGGCCGCGTCGAGGTGGCCGAGACGCTGCTTGAGAGCGAGCGGCCCCGACATCGCCTTCGCCGATCGCACTTGCTGTTCCAAACAAAGACCGATGAGGAGCGCAGTGCCGCTCGACGCGAGCAGCTCGTTCGCGTCCTGGTCCGGCGTGAACGGATAGGCGGCTTTCGGCATGGGCCTGGATTGCGCAGGCCCGCGCGGCGTCACCTTCAAATCACCGCGCAGGAGGACGTCCGCATGCGTAGACTCGCGCTCGCGCTCATCGTCACGTTCATCGGATTCGCCGCGCCAGGATCGGCCGCGTCCGATCAGCGCGCGACGTCGTTCGGCACCGACGTTCGCGCATATCTCGGTGAGTACGAAGCGCGTGACCCGCTGTTCGCCGACTCGATCGGCATCCACACGCACGACGACGCGCTCCCCGACTACTCCGCCGCGGGGATCGCCGCGTATGCGAAATGGAGCGCTGCGTGGCGCGATCGGTTTGCCGCATACGACCCGTCGGCTCTTGCACCGGACGATTCGGCGGACCGTCGTACGCTGCTCGACGGGATCGATTCGCAAAATTTCGAGGAAGGCACGCTTCACCCGGAACAGACCGACCCGACGCTCTACGTCGGCGCGATCGGCGACGCCGCATACCAACTGACGAGCCGAGAGTACGCGCCGCTCGACGAGCGCATGAAACACGTCGCCGCCCGGATGCGTCTCATCCCCGCACTTGTCACGGCCGCGGAAGCGAACCTGAAACGGCCAGCGCTCGTGTTCACGCAGCTCGCGATCGACCAGAACGCCGGCAACATCGACTTCTATCAGAACGACGTGGCGCAGATGAGCGCGTCCGCGTCGTCCGCGACGCACGCGGCCGTTCTCGCCGCGATGCCGTCGACGATCGCGAGCCTCAAAGACCTCCAAGCTTTCCTCTCGGGTCCGCTGCTCAAGCGCTCCGACGGCGACCCACGCGTCGGCGCGGCGGTCTTCGACCGCGACCTCAAGCTCGTCGACGGCACCGACACACCGCGCAGCGTCCTCGTCGCGCGTGCGAAGGCGGCATTCGCGCAGACTCGGGCTCAGATGTTCGAGCTCGCGCAGCCGCTCGACGCGCAGCTCTTCCCCGGACGAGCGCACACCGAGAAAGGCGACGCGCTCATCGACGCCGTCGTCGGCGAAGTCCTGGATAAGCTCGCGGACGATCATCCGACGCGCGACCACGTCTTCTCGACCGCGAAAGCCGACGTCGCCGGTCTTATGGATTTCCTGCGCAAAGATCCCGTCGTCGTGCTGCCCTCACCGGACACGCTGCACGTCGTGCCGACGCCCGCGTTCAAAGCCGGGGTCGCCGGCGCAGGCCTCGATCCGGCCGGTCCCTTCACGCCGCTCGCATCGTCGTTCTACTATATCGATCGCATCCCGCCGTCGTGGACGCAAGACCACGTCGTCTCGTATTTGCGCGACTACAACGATTACGAGATGCAGATACTGTCGCTGCACGAAGCCGTCCCCGGACACTACGTCCAGTTCCGCTACAATTCGCAAGTGCCGTCCCTCGTCCGCCGCATCTTCGCGAACGGCTCGTTTGTCGAAGGCTGGGCGGTCTACACGGAAGGCATGATGATGGAGGCGGGCTACGGCGGTCACGACCCGCGTTTGAAGCTGTTCCAGCTCAAGTGGCGATTGCGCGAGTACTCGAACGCCATCATCGACGCGGAGTATCACACGGGCGATCTCACGGAGTCGCAGTGCGAAGGCTTCCTCGAGCACGAAGCGTTCCAAGACAGCGCGCAAGCGGTGAACAAGTGGCATCGGCTCGAGGTGTCGCACGATCAGCTGTCGTCGTATTTCGTCGGGCTCGATGCGATCACGCAGGAGAAAAACGCGGAGATGCGCTCGCTCGGGAACCGGTTCAGCGTCGCCGGGTTCAACGCGCGACTGCTCGCGATGGGTTCGGTCGAACCGCGCGCTGTAACGACGCTCATGCATGAGCACCGTCCGGCACAGCCCTAATTTCATAGGCGTTTCAGGGTCGTCCGATACGATGCGCCGCATGAGGAATCCACGGGGTCTCGTTCTCGCGTGCCTAGTGTCGATGCTCGTCGCATGCACGCCGGGTGCGCCGCCGCCGCCCGGCGGTTCGCAGGCGCTCGTGCCGGGCGCCGTCGTGATTCAGGTGAGCCTCATCAAATATCAGCCGCAACAGACGCAGTTCGGCAAAGTCGCCGGCTACGACAACGCGAACCTCACCGTCCACGTCGGAGCCGTCATCCAATTCCACAATCAGGATAGCTTCACGCACACCGCGTCGTCCGTCGGCACGACGGGGTTCCCTTCGGGTTCACCGCTCACCGACAAGGCGCGCTCGCAATCCGGCAGCGATCTCTCGCAAATGGAATGGTCGAGCGGCGATCTGCAGCCTGACGCGTACTCTCAACCGATCCACGCGACGGCGCCCGGCACGTACTTCTACGGCTGCTTCTTCCACTATAACACGCCGATGCGCGGGGTGATCACCGTCCAATGAACGCACGTCTCGCGCTTTTCGCGGTCGTCGGATCGATGGCGCTGGCACTCGCGCTTCCGTCACGTGCGTCCGCCGTGCCGATATTCGCCGAGCGCTACGGGTTCAAGTGCACGCAGTGCCACACCGCAGTCCCGGAGCTGAACGCGTTCGGCGAGCATTTCCGCCGCGCGGGCTACCGGCTCCAAAACGTGCCGCAAAACCACGTCGTGCCGATCGCGCTGCGCTTACAGGAAGGGTGGACGAAGGATCTGCTGCCGTCGCAGAACCGGCGCTTCAACGCGCTGGCGGTCGCGATCTCGACCGCGAATTTCGGCCCGGATGACACGAACTCGTATTTCGCCCGCTACCTGTTCGGCAGCCAAGGCGCGGCCGGCAGCCTCTACTACGGCTTTCTCCAACACGTGACGCCGAGCAATGGTGACTTCGAGCGGGTCGGCTTGCTGCCGCTCCAGACGATCGCGAATGCGACGCAGCGGCTCGACACGATCACGTCGCAGCCGGCATACACGTACACGGTCGGCCACAGCGCTGCGAATTTCACGACACCACGGCTTGGTGTCGATTTCGGCAAGCGCACCGATACGGTCGATCTCGAGTTCGTCGCGGCGTTCGACGAGTATCACGGCGCCGCATACGGCGCGCCGGCGCCGCCGTCGGATCTCGCGCAGTCGTTCGCTCGGCCCGAGCTGTTCGCCACCGCGAACGTCTCCGTCAATCCCGATCTCACGTTCGGCATCCTCGGGCTCAACGGCAAGCGCGACTTCACCTCGCGCGCAACCGGGCTCAGCTACTCGGATGTGTACTATCGTGACGGCATCCAAGGGATGTGGACGTCGCCGTCGCGCCGTTTCGAAGTGACCGGCCAGCAGCTGTGGGGTCGCGATGATGATTCCGATGGCTTCGGCACGCCGCTAGCGTCGAGCGGCGGGTTCGTGACGTTCAAGTATCGTCCGACGCACAACACGTACGTCGGCATCCGCTACGATGCGGCCGCCAATCCGTTCCCGCAACGCGATTACGACTTCTACGCCGTGTGGGCGCCAACGATCCACGCGCGCCTCGTGCTCGAGCACACGAAGCCGATCGGCTTCGGCGCCGCCCCGCAAGCGACGCAAGCGCAGCTGCTCTTCGCGCTGCCCTTCGAAAAAGACACAGCACACTAGAAAGCGAACCGTACCGGACGGTACTCACTTCGGTGATGGTCTGCGTGTGTGGCTAAGTCTGTGCTCGAACTCGTCTCCACCGATCGCCGCGACGGCGGAATCGGCAACTCTAGCGCGCGACGCTTTCTCGATTTCGTCATCGAAGGCAAATCACTCTACGAGATACTCGGATCGTACTTCACGTCGCGCTACGAGTCGCTTGCGTACGACGCTACGTCGCTCGACGTGGCGAACCGGTTGCGCACCTTGGCATCCTTTGGGGCGCCGGTCATCTCCTGTTTAGGGTGGTCCCCGAGCCGTCAGGGTGAGCGAGAAGCGGCTTCAAGGCTCCTTTGCTCGAGCGAACCGGACGCCTCCGACGGACGGTGCACAATTTACGTGTGCCCCGAGTGTGGCGACATCTGGTGCGGCGCAGTCGTCGTCAAAGTCGAACGAACTGCGGACTCGGTCATCTGGCGAGATTTCGGCGAGCTATACACTGATATCGACGAGCATGATGTGCTTGTACAACGCTTCCGCGCGATTGAAGGTACCGAACCGCTCGGGCCATTCGAGTTCGACGCTGCCGCGTTGGGAAGGGTGTTCGAGAGCGCGCTAGGCGCGCCTCGCTAAGTTCAAGCCAGGGCGCGGGCGAGTTCGGTCAGCGAGCGGTCGTAGCGGTAGTTGATGCCGAGATGGCTGTCGTCGAACTCTTCATAGATGTAGTTCACGCCGAGCGAGTCGAGCCGCGAACAGAAGATCCGGGCGCCGATCTGCAGGTTCCATTCGTCGCGCAGCCCAGCGTCGAGATAGATGCATTTGAGCGAACGCAGCGCATCGGCATGCGCCTTCGCCATGTGAACGGGGTCGTTTTGGACCCACCGATTCCACACTTCACCGCGGATCTCGCCTGACGGCAGGACCATCGGAAGATCGATGCCCATCGTCGCTTCCGGATTCGGCGAGTAACAGGCCGACATAGCGAGGATGTTGAGGACCTCGAGGGATTCCTTCGTCTTCTTCGGCAGCGACTTGAAATGTTCGAAGAACTTCTCGACGCCGCCGTGTTTCGTGATGCCGAGGACGAACTTCGGGAAGTCCGGCAAGTAGCTATACGCGAAATACGCGTCGCCGGCGTGCGATCCCATCGCGCCGAAGACATCCGCGTGCCGCATCGCGAGCACCATCGCGCCGTAGCCGCCGCTCGACTTGCCCGTGACGCCGCGATGATCGCGCGAGGCTTGCGTCCGGAGCCGCGAATCGACGAGCGGCACGACTTCGCCGATGAGGTAGTCCTCGTAGCGGCCGGTCGCCGTCGAGTTGATGAATTGGCTGCCGCCGAGCGACGTGAAGCAGTCGGGCAGGATACACACGACGGGCGGCATCGTTCCGGCGTTGATGAGCCGGTCGAGCCGGCGATCGATGCTCTCGACCCACGGATCGAAGTTGACGTGCATGCGACCCGTACCGGTGAAACCCGACAGGAAGTAGATGACCGGATAGCGCGCGTCGCCGCCGTCGTAGCCGGGCGGGAGGTAGCACCAGACCTCGCGCTCGTGTGGATCGCCGAGCGCGTTGCCGTGCAATACATCCGACGCGTGGTTCAAAACGGCCACGCGTCCTTTTCCGTTAGCCATCCGCGCCGATTAGACGCGCCGAAGGCTGACCCTTGTGGGACTAGACCTGACGCTGACCGAGGGGCTGGACGTTGATGCGGTGGAGCGTCCGCTGCGGGATACGGCTGTCGCTGCGCCGTCGGATGTAAGAGAGCAGGCGGTTTTGCGTCGTCGCTGACGCGCGGCTCGCGCGCGAGAGCTTCACACCGTTCGCGAGGCCGATGAGGAATCCGATGAGCGTTCCCACGCCGACGCACATCGCGAAGAACCGGTCGTGCGTCGACGCATCGGTGGCGCCGTAGTACGGCACGACGCCGAACGTGAATCCGACCGCCGTGCCCGCCGCGCCGATGACGAATGCGACGCACGCGACGTAGAAGCGCTCGAGCCGTGCGGTCAAGACCTCCGGCCGAACGTGGACGGGACGCGGTCGATGGGGGCGCGGACGCGGAACAGGTTTCAGGTCGATCACTTCGTCAAGATCCGCGACGACCGAGGAGCTCGCGCAGGTAGCGCTCGCCGATCTTGTACTGACCGGCTTGCCCGTCGGCGCCCGGACGGGTATCGGCGCGACGGTATTTCTTGAGCATCGAATACGCGGCGCCGCTGGCGGTCGCCGACATCGACTCACTTCGGATCGCGCGCCGTGCGACCAGTACGCCGGCGATGACGCTCAAGCATACGCCCGCGGTCAGGATCGCGAAGAAGAGGGAATCGTGCGAGTCGGGGTTCGGCGCATTCGCGTATGCGAATAGTCCGATGACCGCCGTCAAGAGCGTGCCGCAGATCGCGACCGCGAAGAATTGGACCGCTGCCGCTTGCAATAATGAAGCGCGCGGTGTTTGAACGCCCGATCCTCTCACAAGATCTCCCCGCATGTCGTTCCTCAAGTCGTCCGGAATAGATGTCGTGGCCTACATATTAGTAATAGTATCGGGTCGGTCTGTGACGGGGCCTTTGGCCCAGAAAACGGTGTGATTGCCGGCACAAACGCCGTGGTACCGCGACCCGGAGGAACACGCCTGAGGCCGTGAAAAGCCCGCGCTATATGATCAACCGCGAACGTATGACCGAGACCGTGCTCGACCTCGTCCGCATCGACAGCCACAGCAAAGAAGAAAAACAGGTCGCGGACTACCTCGGGCGCGCGCTCCGGGAGGCGGGCTGCGAGGTCCGAGTCGACGACGCGGGCGAGAAGGTCGGCGGCAACACCGGCAACGTCATCGCACGGCTTCCGGGGACGAAGGCCGGCGCACCGCCTCTGCTGCTGTCGGCGCACATGGACACGGTGACGCCGGGAAAAGGGGTCAAGCCGGTTCGCGAGGCGGATCGCATCCGGACCGACGGCACGACCATACTCGGCGGCGACGACAAGAGCGGCTGCGCGATCGCGCTCGAGATCGTCCGCACGTTGCGCGACTCGTCGCTGCCGTACGGCGATATCGACGTCGTTTTCTCTATTTGTGAAGAGATCGGCCTATTGGGCGCCAAGCACTTCGACGCGACGAGCATCAAGTCGCGGCGCGCGATCGTCCTCGACGCGACGGACGCGTCGAAGCTTTTCACGAGAGCGCCGTCGGCCGATCATTTCGAATTCGTCGTCCATGGCCTCGAAGCGCATGCGGGGATGGCGCCGGAGACCGGGATCTCGGCCGTGCGCGTCGCTGCAGAGGCGATCGCGGCGATGCCGCTCGGCCGGATCGATCAGCGGACGACGTCGAACGTCGTCATCGTCGACGGTAACGGCCCGACGAACGTCGTGCCGAATCGCTGCGTCGTGCGCGGCGAGGCCCGTTCGCTCGACGATGCGACGCTCGACGCGACGACGGCCGCGATCCGCGCCTGTTTCCAAGACTCGGCCTCGCGAGCGACCGCGACGGCTGCCGGCCGGGTCCATCGCGCTTGGATCGAAGAACGGACCGAACGGGAATACGAGAGCATGGCGCTCGACGACGCGTCGCCGACCGTCCAACTCGTGCTGCAAGCGGCGATAGCCGT
Organism: Vulcanimicrobiia bacterium; assembly: GCA_025450855.1. Classification (GTDB taxonomy): domain Bacteria; phylum Vulcanimicrobiota; class Vulcanimicrobiia; order Eremiobacterales; family Eremiobacteraceae; genus JANWLL01. The sequence goes on along the minus strand of JANWLL010000156.1, from coordinate 969 downwards.
CAACCGGAGCGTCGCGACGGCGACGATCGGCGGCGGCAGCGACGCGAACGTCTACAACCGTCGCGGCATCGAGAGCGCCGTGCTCGGCACCGGGATGCGCGACATCCACACGGTCAACGAGTGGCTCCACCTCGACGATTTCTACGCGAGCGCCAGCATCGTGCTCGAGTGCGTGAGGCGGAGCGCCGTCTGATGTGGAAGATGCGCTATTACGCGCGACGCTACGACACGCCGGCTACATACGCGCTGCTCGCGCTCATGGCCGTCATCTTCGTCGTCGACTTCTTCAGCCAGTTCCGCCTCGCGCTCGTGCTCGGGTGGCCGCCTTCGGTCGAGTGGTTGAAGGGCGGCCTCTACTGGCAAGCGTTCACATTCCCGTTCGCGCATACGAGCGTCATCGGACTGCTCTTCGATGGTATTTGTCTGTATTGGTTCGGCGGATCGCTCGAACGCGCGTGGGGGTCCGCTAAGTTCCTGTTCTTCTTCTTCTCGTCCGGAATACTCGCGGGAATCGTGCTCATCCCGCAGACTCTCGCGACGCCGAGCGTGCCGTTCTTCACGGGCATGGCCGGCAGTTTCGTCGGTCTCTGCGTCGCCTTCGCAGCGATGAACCCGTACGCGCCGATCATGTTCTGGTTCATCCCGATGCAGGCTCGAGTGATGGCCCTCGTCATCGTCGCATTCGACCTTTTCGGGAACTACTCGCGCTACGGCGGCCCGATCCAGGCGGTCATGGCCGTGTCGGTCGTCTGCGTGTATGCGTATCTCTTCGCGACGCGCCGGGTGTCGCTACCGAGCATCGGCAGCGGGCGACCGCCCGGGCCGTCGATGAAGGAGCGCTTCGAACGCTGGCAGCAACGACGCAAGATGCGCCAGTGGCAGCGTCGCGTCTCAAAAATCGACCGTCCAGAGGACCTTTTCAAAGACAAGTAGTCATCTAGCCCGGAATGACATACTTGACTAAAGTGC